>DASXQE010000061.1:0-33265 GCA_036493155.1 Candidatus Limnocylindrales bacterium
ATCTCGATTCGAGTGGCAATTACGACGTCGGCTTCTCGCCGCCGGCGCCGGCTGGCTCGTATGAGCTGCGGGCGCATTTCGTCGGTTCCGGAATCTGGCAGTCGTCAACCGCGTCCCAGTTCTTCACGTCCGTCGGCCGCAAGTCCACGACGACGCTCTCCGCAACGCCGAACCCTCCGGACGCGTATGCCCCGTTCACGCTGACGGCGGACGTGACCAGCAACCTGTATGCCGCGACCGGACAGTCCGGCCACTTTCCGACCGGCACCGTGACGTTCTATGACGTGACGGGTACCACGCCGGTCCTCCTTGGATCGGATGCATCGCAGATCCTGGGGGCCTACGACTACGACCACGCTCAGGCAAGCATCCAGCTGCCGAACGGTTTCGACGTTGGGACCCGGACGCTCCGGGCGACGTACGTTCCTGACACCGCGGAGGCCGGCTGGTACGCAGGCTCGACCAGCGCCAATCTCCCGCTCGCCATCGCCAAGGCCACGACGTCCACCTATCTCGACATTCCGACGATCCCCGAGGCCAACACGCCGTTCCAAATCGGCGTGGAGGTGTTCCCCCAGGTGGCGAAGTTCGCGAACGGCGCGACGGTCACGGTGACCCGGTCGGGGAGTGCGACACCGCTCTGCAGCGTGGCGGCCGTGATGCCGGAGACGTTCTGCATGGCGCCCGGACTGCCCCAGGGCAGCTACACGCTGACGGCCACGTACTCGGGCGACATTCGCGCGCTGCCGTCAGCCAGCGACCCGTACCCCCTCACGATCGGACCGAACCTGGTCCACGCAACGGGGGTCGGCGTCAGCAGCGCCACGATCTACCCCGTCACCGACGGCTACCTGGACACCGTTGCCGTCAAGGGCACGCGCGACGAGGCCATCAACGTGGCCATCCAGGTGTTCAACTCCTCGAACAGCCTTGTCCGCAGTGCATCGATCGCCTCCGGCACCGGCGCCTACTCGTACGCCTGGAACGGTCGGACCAGCGGCGGGACGGTCCTCGCCGAGGGCACGTACAAGGTCGTGCAGACGTTGTACGACGCGAACGGCGGCAAGCTCGTCGTGACGAGCTCCATGGTGCTCTCGAAGAAGTTCCTGCACTGGCACACGAGCTCGGTCTCCAAGACCGGCGCGAATCTCACGGCGTTCGGCGAGGTCGGGAACGGTGACGTCTCGGTCAACACCACGACCGGCCAAGTCCGACTGACTGCGACCAGCCTCTCGTCGGATGTCGCCAGCGCCGGCTGGGAGTTCCTCCTCCCGGCGGCCACCTCCTATCGATCGATGGTGTTCCGCGTGTACGCATCGCACACGCTCGTTGCAGGCGGCATCGACGACATCGGCGCCCAGAACTTCAGCACCTGTCCACGGGTCGCCGGCGACTGGGCTGACACCTGCTTCGACCAGCTCCACGCCGTGGGCAACGGAACCGGTGCCTATGCCTGGTACGCGACATCGACGCTGACGTCGGCGCATTGGTCCGGGAGGTACATCCGGGGCTTCATCGAGGAGGTCGGGGGCGTCACCTACGTCAACACCGCGCAGGTGACATTCCAGTACTCGACGCTGAGCTACTGACCTCGCGTGGGGCGGGTCCCCGGCACTCGGCAGTCGGGTGACAGTCGGGCTCAGCGCTCTTCGAAGCGGATGCAGCAGTAGCCCGGCTCGGGAGCGAGATTCGGACTGAGCCCGGCATCGCCGAGGCCGTCGAGCACGCCTTCGGCCCAGGCGAGGTTCATGCCGCAGGTCAGGTCGCGATGGGTCGCCGAGAGGGCGTGATACGGGCAGTTCTGGAGGCGGATGGCCGAGCCGCTCGGATCCGTCGTCGTGGGCTCGTAGCCATCCTCGCCGAGCATCTCGACGAGCCCGGCTCGCAGGCGCGTGACGCCCGGCCGCTTGCCGGCTCGATCGCGGGCCGCCAGCCCGGCCTCCCTGCCTCGAGCCCGCGCGACGTCATCGACGGTTCCGATCGCCCGGCCGCGCGACCGAGGGTCGAGTTGATCGAGCGCCGCGGCGAAGACCTCCGCGGCTCGCTCGTAGTCACGCGCCGGGAGCGAGACCGCGATCTCGTTCTGGCTGCGTCGATACAGCTTGGCCGGCCGCCCCGCACCTGGGCCCGTGCGTCCGCCCAGCCGCCGGAACTCCACGTCCAGGAGTCCCGCGTCGGCCAGGCGATCGAGATGGAACGCCGCGAGCTCACGCCCGATCCCGAGGGCCCTCGCCGCCTCGTCCCGGCCCATGGATTCGGCCCGCGAGGTCACGAGCTCGTACAGCGCGCGGCGACGGGGCTCATCGAGCAGCGCGATGGCGTCGACGGCGGCGTCACGGGCGAGCTTTGGTCGAGCGGGCTGGGAATCCGGCATCGCGTCCCACTCTAACAGCAACGCCCGCTTGCACAAGACACCGGACGTCACGGAGGGGTCCCGGTGGCCGCCGCGCCGGGGGGACGTGGTAGCCGTGCCGAGAACCCCTCCGACGGGGAACAACGACCAGCCGCAGCGACGCGTTAGGCGCGCCGTCAGAACCTGACGCAGCCAGCCGACGCGGTCGCCCGTCCGTGAGGCAAACGGGCTATTCGCCGGCAGCGCCGGCCGATATGCTCATCAGCAATCAGGTCCGGGGTTCGAAGGGAGCACGATGAACCTCACGCTGCTGTGGCTGTTCCTCCACATCACCCTGCTCTTCGCCGCGGTTGCCGTGGCCTTCGGCGGCGGATTCCTCATGCGAGTCGCCTTCATGACGGGCCAGGTCGGTCCCATCCGGGGCGTCGGCATGGTGGTCGGACGGGTCGGGCCGCTCATCCCGATCCTGTTCCTGAGCGGCGGGCTGTTCGGCCTCATCACCGCGATCAGCTTCGGGACGAACCTCCTGTCGCCGTGGCTCGTCATCGCGTATGTCCTCTTCGCCATCGCCATGTACATCGGCGTGGTCAACAACCGAGCGTTCGGGGAGCACCTCGGTCAGATCGTGCGGACGGCCCCCGATGGTCCGGTGACGCCGGAGATCGTGGAGCTGTTCAACAACCGGCGCGAGGTGGCCGTGTCGATCATCGACTACGTCATCCTGGCCGCGCTCATCTTCGACATGGTGGTGAAGCCGTTCAGCTGAGCCGAGGTGCCGCGCTCGTCGTGACGGGCTAGCCGTCAATCGAGCGCCCGATCCTCGCAGCGTGCGCAGCGAGTACCGCATCGTCGACCTCGCAACCGGGCAGGACCTCGGCGGCCAGCCAGACGACCGCCTGGCCTCGGCGGGTCGAGGCGAAGCGTGGCGGCGCTCGATCGACCCCGCCGTGTGGCAGCTCCGCGATCAGCGCGATCCGCCGGGCGTTCGGTACCGGGTCGTCCAGGTCTTCGGAGGGCCCGATCTCGATCCGGGCTGGTACGAGAACACGGTCGAGAACCTCGACACGAGCGAGGGCTAGCGCGGTCGCTATGCTCGCGCCGTGATCGTCGGCGTCGTGCTCGTGGTGGTCGGGATCGCGCTCATCTGGAGCAACCTCATCCTCGGCCTGATCCCGGGGCTGATCCTGATCGCGCTCGGCATCGTCGCCTTGGTCATCAGTGGCGTGTGGCGCGGCGGACTCGCGGTCCTCCGATTCGGCTCGACGAAATCGTGCCCGGCCTGCCACAGCGCCGTGCCAACCAGCGCGGCGTACTGTGCCACCTGCGGGCACCAATTCCAGTAGGGCCGATGCGGGTCACGTCGCAGCGTGCAGCTCGGCCAGTGCCCGCCTGGTGAGTACGGGGTCGGCAAGGATGTCGATCGGGCGGTACGTCCGGCCATCCAGGTCGATCTCCCCGCTCATGAGCCAGGTGCGCATGGCCGCACGGCGCGTGTCGGTCCAGGCCGGATCCGCGAACAGGTAGTCGCGCACCTCACGCGCGAAGCGCGCGACCAGGAACAGCTGCTCGCGGTGGCGAATCGACGCACCGCTCCAGGCCCGGTCGAGGGTCTTGAGCGGCACCCCGGTGAGCACGGCCATGAGGCGACTGCGAGGCTTGATTCCGAACACGTCGATGATCGTGGCCATGGCGGCGCGGGCGTCGGCGGCCTCGGTCGGGACCGAGATCCGGAACGGCCTCACCGCAGTTGTCATTGCATTTGTCAGTTTATGGTCAGCCTCGGACCTCGGTCAACGGCTCGACTGGGCGAACCCTACGGCCTGGCCGGGTTGACCGATAGAGTGGCGGCGTGCTGCTCATCGTCCCGCCGTCCGAGACGAAACGGTCGTCGCCACGCAGCGGCGAGCCCGTTGACATCGATCGGCTCAGCTTCGCCGAGCTGCTGCCCCTGCGGCGGCGCGTCGCCGAGGCCCTTGTCGCGACGAGCGCCCGGTCCGATGCCTTCCGGCGCCTGCAGGTCCGTCCGTCGATCGCGCCCGAGGTCGCTCGCAACACGGCCCTGCTCGAGCTGCCGACGCGCCGGGCGTCGGAGGTCTACAGCGGGCCGCTGCACGAGGGCCTCGACCTTGGATCGCTCGATGCCGATGGCACGGCTCGGGCCGAGCGATCGGTCGTCATCACCTCGGCGTTGTGGGGCGCCGTTCGGCCGTCGGACCGGATCCCGGCCTACCGGCTCCACATCTGCAGCCTGCTGGTGGACCCCGTTGGATCACCACTCGGTCGCCTCGAGCCGATGTGGCGGACCGTCCTGCCGGACGTGCTGGTCAACGCGGCGGAGGCGCTCCATGCGCCGGCCGCCGCGGCCAGCCGGCGAGCGGCGGCAACTGGCGCGGCGAACCCAGACGCCCTCGTGGTCGACCTGCGTTCGCCCATCTACCAGTCCGCCGGTCGCGCGGCCGGCCTCGAGGACCGCACGGTCGAGCTGCGTGTCGAGCAGCGGACGACAGGCCGGCGGATCGGCGACGTCGTCGCGAAGCGGCTGCGCGGCCAGGCCGCTCGGCACCTCCTCGCGACGGGCGCCGAACCGCATTCGCCGGAGGAGCTCGCGGCCGCCCTCGGCGAGCGCTGGCCGGTCGAGCTTGCACCGCCGGGGCGGCGCGACCGTGCCCACGGCTGGACGGTGACGCTGTTCGCGACGGACTAGTTGGAGCGCCGCGGGGGTGGGCAATCGGGCGCGGTCGAGGTCACCGTCGCGCGGCGCGCGAGGCGGCACGACGCGCGAGGCGGCAAGGCGGACGCTGCCGGCTGGCCCGGGCCGAGGAGGTAGAAGACCGAGTTCCAGGCGCGCGGGGCGGGCGAGCTCGGTACGACGAGGCGCTCGAAGCCGCGCTTGATGAGCCGCCGCGCGAACGACCGCGCGTGGCCGCACGGCGCCAGCCACCGATCGAAGCTCGCCCGAGCCAGCTCGCGCCCGTCGAACGTCCGGCCGTCCGGGATCGGTAGCGTTTGGAAGGACACGACGACGATCTCGTCCGCGGGTGCGTCGCCGATGGCCGCCAGGATGGATCCGGCGACCGTCCGGCCCGGCCTGGCGAGATGGCGACGCTTCTCCTCGATCGCCGCGGCCACCGTGTGGCTCGCATACAGGGTGTATTGGCCCGCGTCGTTCCAGCGACCCGGCACGCTCGGCAGGTCGGTCGGCGGCACGT
This sequence comes from Candidatus Limnocylindrales bacterium, assembly GCA_036493155.1. GTDB lineage: Bacteria > Chloroflexota > Limnocylindria > Limnocylindrales > CSP1-4 > UBA5189. The sequence goes on from DASXQE010000061.1 coordinate 5,563, forward strand.
GCGCCCACGGGTCGCTCGAATCCCAGCGCCTCGCCCCGATCGCCCGGTAGATCCTGACCATGCCCGACCACCGTAGCGGCGGCTCGTGCCAGCTGTCCGGCAGGGCCCCCGCTAGCCGTTCCGGAGCGAGCTCGTGTCGACGACCTCGAAGTCCGACCCGTGGAGCCGGCCGAGGGTGTGCAGGTCGTCGTCGTTCCAGGCCGCGCTCGGCGCACCGGTGACGTACCACGGCGAGCCGTTGTCGGCCAGGAGCATCCCGTAGCGCTTGAGGGCCAGGAGGATGACCCGGGCCTGCTTCGGGAAGCTGCTGATGTCGACCGACGCCTTGAGCCGGACGCGCAGGCCCATCGGCGGGTAGCTCGTGCAGCCGTACGACCCGGCGTCGTGGCGAGCGGGGTAGACGTGGCCGTCGCACGTCCGCGGGGCCGTGAATCGGAGGGCGTGCAGAATCGCGCCGGCGGCAACCTCGTCGGCCCGGACGAGCCCAGGCAGGATCGGCAGACCCGCGGCGTCCGCGCTGGTCCAGCCGCCCGGGCGGAGCGCGTTCGAGGTCAGGTCCCAGATCGCCCCGGAGCCTGCGGTCCAACCGGTCGACGTCTTCACGGCGTCGTAGAGCTCGAACAGCCTGCAGCCCTGGGTGTCCCAGGCCAGCAGGTGGCGATCGCTGCCGCCCTCGATCTTGGGGCTGGGTGGAATGGGATACGGGCCGGCGTCCGACTCGCTGGCGTACTTGAATCGCACCGCATACGTCGGCGTCAGCGGGTTGACCTTGTTGAACGGGATCCCGTAGCCAAGGCCGCCATTCCAGGCGAGCGAGCTGACGTCGGGATGGAGGCTCGATGTCAGGCCGATGGCCTTGACCATGGTCGCCGAGCTCGCCGCGACGGGCAGGCTGTCGACGCGCTTGTTCCAGACATTCGTGGCCGGGAACAGGTGGCAGGCGCCGGGCGCGACGCTGGGCGCGGCTGAGGCCGGAGCGGAGGCGCCCGCTGCGAGCAACCCGCCCGACTGATCGTTGGCCGCGAAGGCCGTGCCGGTCACCGCGCTGTCGGGCCACAAGCCGATCGTCGTGAGGATGGCGCCGCCGAACGTGATCGCGGCGAGGGCGCCCCACAGCCGGCGATCGCGCTGGTCCATGCCGGGAGGGTCGCGTCGCGCAGCGCGCCTGTCGATGGCGAAGTGGTCCGGGGTGGACCCGCCCGTGGGTCACGTCGCGGGCGGCGGCGCCTCCGCGTCCAGGTCCGAGGGCTCCGTGGCGGCCTGGGCCGTCGCGGGCATCGGCGCGTCCGGGTCCGGGTCCGGGAGCTCCGTGGCGGCCTGGGCCGTCGCGGGCGCCAATCGGGCGCGCCGATGCCGCGCGCGCCGGATCGCCACGAAGCCCAGGAGCAGGAGCACGACGACGAGCCCGACGCCGAAGCCGACTCGCTGCTCGCCGGCCTGCTCGGCGCCGACGAGCGTGGCGGTGATCCCCGCCGCTGCGGCGATCGCGGCGTCCTTGTCCCCGGCCTTCGCGGCATCGATCGCGGCGGGCAGCCCCGCGCCGGGATCCACGCCGAGCAGGCCGACCTGCGTGAGCGCGCCGCGCGGCGCGGCGAGCGCGGCCTGCGCTCCGGCGACCGCCTTCGCGGCGTCGAGCTGGGCCTGGGCCTTGGCCTGCGCGGCGGCCAGGTCGGCGGTGGTCTTGGCCGCCTGGAGCATCGTGGCGGCCGGCCCATGCGCCGCATCGATGCCCGCGAGCGTCGCATCGGCCTGCTTGACGAGGTCCGCGGTCGCGCCCACGTCGGCCATCGCTGCCGTCGCGTCGTCGAAGCGCCATTCCGCCATCGGCCGCAGCACGGCCTCCGGCAGCGTCCAGTCGCCGATCGAGGTCGCGAGGGCGTGGTACGTCGCTCGCGCCGCCGAGCGTTTGTCGAGCGGCGCACCGATCTCGTCGATCCCGTAGTCATGGAGGAGCTGCTGGGCGAAGTCCAGGTCGGTGACGCCCGCAGGCACCATCCCCAGCTCGTCGATGTCGTCGAGCCATTCCCGCCAGGTCAGGGCACCGCTGCGACCATCGAGGACGAGGCTGCCGCTGCGGTAGGCGAGCTTGCGATCCAGCATCGCGGCCAGCGCCGCGCGCATCCCGTCCGGCCCGATCCTGGCTGCCAGCGTCGACACGACGTAGCAGGCCGCGCGGTACTCGTAGTCCACCTCGGCCAGCTCAGTCTTCGTCGCCCGTGGCCCGGCGAACTGCCAGTCGGCCAGGTCGGCCGTGCCCTTGCCCGGGTAGGCGCCGGGTGCCGGGCATGTGTCGGGCACGACGTTGATGCGGGCCCACTCCGCCATCCCCTCGGACGTCCAGCGGCTCACGAACAGGTCGTCGTTGAACCACGAGTGCGACAGCTCGTGGGCCACGGTGCCGTCGCTCGCGAAGTCCTCACCGACGATGGCGATGCCGCTCTGGGGATCGAAGAACCCGGCATAGGCGCCGAGCTCGGCCCCGGCGACCTCGCGCACGACGAGCGGACCGCTGCCCGCCAGCGGGCGGCCGACCAATGTCTCGAGCTTGGTCAGGTCGCTGGTGACCTCGGTCCGGGCGTCCGCCAGCCACGCGGGATCGTCAGGCCAGGCCTCGAGGTCGACCTCGCGGCCGGCCGGACTCGTGACCTTGTCGGGCGTGTACGCGCTCGGGTTCGGCCCGTCCAGGCACGACCAGAACGCGTACGGGTCGGCGAGGTTCCCGGTCGACCAGATCTGGCGGTCGCCGGAGGTCGTCTCGGTGAGCGTGCCGCCGTCGCCCTGGACGTCGAAGGTGTAGCCCGTTGGCGCCACGACCCTGGCGCTGCCGCCGTCGTCGCCCATCGCGATGACACAGAACGATGCATAGGCGGGATTGACCCGGAACGGCGAGCTCGATCGTGGTGTGCCGGTCGGGATCTGGTAGGTGACCCGGATGTGGCGGGTGTTGCCGTAGAGGATCACCACGGCCATCGACAGGTCCCAGCGGGTGTACGCGCCGTCGCGCTTGTCCACCGACGCCCTCGCCGACCCGTGGTCGGTGGTCACGCCGACGTTGGTCGCCTCGCGCTCCAGCCAGGCGTAGACGTCGATGAAGTAGTAGTACCCGGTCGCGGTGCCGGGGCTCGTGTTCTTGAACGCGATGTCCAGCTCGACGTCGATGCGGTCATGCGCGGGATCCAGGGTGTAGGTCGTGCTGGCCGTCTCGTGATAGCCCTTCGCCGCGAGGGCCGGCTGCGGCGCGGCGAGGCCGACCGTCGCGAGCCCGAGTGCGACCAGTCCCGCCGCCAGGACCGCCCGGCCAGCGCCCGACCGACGTGCCACGCCTGCCCTCCCTCAGCCGCCGATGCGGCCCGCCACGAAGTCTGCCATGACGTCGGTGTAGCCCGGGAGGCCCTGCTCGTAGCCAAGCGCCCAGAACCCGGCTCCGGCCAATCCCTGCGAGCGCGCCAGCGCGAGCTTGGGCGTCAGGGTCCGGGGCGTGTCGTAGTAGGTGGCGGTCCAGCCGCCGGCGGCCGTCGGCGTGACGAAGTAGTCGGCCACCTCCTGGAAGTCGTACCACGGGCTGAACCCGGGAGCCAGCAGGCGGTCGAGGTGCTGCGACGGGATCCAGGTGGCGCCCTTGCCGAGCGCGGCGGTCTGGCCACTGGGGCCAGCGACCGGCCACGTCATCCCGTACAGCGGGAGGCCGAGCAGGATCCTGGTCCGTGGCACGCCGGCGTCGACGTAGGCCGCGATCGAGCGGCTGAGGTCGAGGCTTCCGTCGCGGCTCTCGATCGGCGCGCTGGCGCCCGCGTCGGAGCCCGACCAGTGGTAGTCGTAACCCATCAGGAACACCCGATCGGCGCCGCCGGCGACGGCCGCCCGGGCGAGATCCGCCCCACCATGGCCGGCCGTGGTGGCCACGGTCAAGGTCGCCCGTGGGTTGGCGGCACGGATGCGCGCGCCGACGTCTGCCAGGAAGGTCGCGTAGCCATCGTTGTCGTCGCCATCGATGAGCTCGACATCGACGTTGACCCCGTCGACGCCGAGCTGCGTCGCGAGCGCGGCCAGCTCCTGCGCGGCCCGGGACCGGCGCGCCAGGGCCGATGGGTCGCCACCGAAGAGGCGGGCGTTGGCGCGGTAGCCGAAGCTCGAGAACACGAGGTCCACCCGCTGGCCCCGGCCGTGGGCGTCGGCGATCAGGGCCAATCCACGCGGGCCGGTGATCCGCTCATAGCCGAGGTCGGTGTGGCGGAGGCCGCCGGTCGTCGTGGCGCCGACCGAGAACAGCGCGAGCGTCCCGACCGGCACCTGGGGCAGGTACGCGGCGACCGCGTCGGTCATCTCCCAATACGGCAGGAATCCGTAGAGCTCGGTGCCGCCGGTCGGCGGCCGCGGCGTCGCGATCGGCAGGCTGTCCTGCCCGCCGGCCCCTGCCTCCCCCGATCCACCCGGGCCACCCGATCCGGAGCCGCCGGCACCGTTGGGCCGGCTGGCGAGCAACGCACCACCCGCGCCCCAGCCGATGGCGCCGGCAACGAGCGTCAAGGTGATGGCGGCTCCCCCGTATGCCAGTAGCCGCCGCATCGACCCCTCGCCTGCGTCCGTTCGCGAGTCGCGATCATCCGCGGGCCGGGATCGAGCGTCAACCGCCCGCGTGGTCCTCCCCGGGGCCGGCCATTGGCTACCCTGACCCCATGCCCGTGAACCCAGTGACCTGGCCGTCGGCCGTCCGCCGCGCCCGCCGCGCGCCCGCCGCCCTCCGCTCCACGCTCGCCCTCGCGATCCTCGGCGCGGTCGTGGCGTCGGCCTGCAGCCCCGCCGTGGAAGCGCCGGCCTCCTTCGACCCGGCCAGCCCGCAACTCACCGCCAAGGGCATCCAGTTCGACACGACGGCCCTCGACGTGCCGGCACAATCCGGGTTCGAGCTCGTGCTCCACAACGAGGACGGCGTCCAGCACAACGTCTCGATCTACTCGGACGAAGGCCACAGCCACCGGATCTTCCTTGGCGAGTTCGCCAACACCGGGACGCACGTCTACCACGTCCAGGCGCTCGCGCCCGGGACGTACTACTTCCAATGCGACATCCACCCCTCGATGCACGGGGTCATGGCGACCGCCGCCGGCTGAACCGACCAAGGCGCGAGTGTCGCCGTCGCGAGCCGTCGCGAGCCGTCGCGAGCCGCCGCGAGCCGCTGCCAAGGCCGTTGCCCAGGCCGTTGCCCAGGCCCGCGACGCTCTCACGAACTTCGAAGGGCCCGATCCCAGCCTGACCGTCGAGCACGATCCCGAGCGGGATCGGACGAACGGAAAGGACCAGCGATGGATCCCAACGACATCACCTGGCAGCCCGTCATGGCCGAGGGCTCGGGGCCCGGCTTGGCCAACGAGCCGACCTCCAGCTCCACCGGCTTGCCGGCGGTGCCCTCCCACGGGCCGAGCGGCGGCCCGGGCCAGCGCCTCGGGCTCAAGCGGCTCGTCGGCAGCGTCGTCCTCGCGGCCGGCCTCCTCGGCGTCGGCGGCGCCTCGGTCGTCCTCGCGGCGAGCCCCTCGCCGTCGGCCTCCACGTCGCCGTCGGTCCAGCAGCCCGCCGGCGCCGGCGCGCAGGGTGGTCCGCACGGCGCGATGCCGGGTGGCTGCCCGAATGGCGGGCCCGGCGGTTCGAGCGGCTCGAGCGGCTCGAGCGGCTCCTCGCCGTCGAGCAGCGGGTCCACGAGCGGCTGACGGGCAGGGCCAGTCGCACGGCCCACCCGCCGACACACGAGAGCCCGGCCCCGCCAATTGGCGGGGCCGGGCTCGTGCATTGCGGCCAACTTCACCTGGGCCGTGGCCGCGACGGCGCTCCAGCTAGCAGCTCGAGATCGCGACCTGGCCCGAGGCCATCAGCTGGATCTGCTGGGTGGCGGTCGTGAAGTCACCGGCCTTGATGGCGAACACCAGGTTGTCCCGCCAGAGCGTGGTCGCCGGGTCGCCAGGCTGGAAGGCCTCGAGGCCCTGGATCAGGGCGTCCTTGTTCTGCTGCAGCAGCGTCGGGATGTCCGCACCCTGGGCCTGCGCCTGGCTCAGGAGGGCGGCGGTCGCGGGATCGATGCAGCCGGTGACGCCGCTGCCGGTCACCGACAGGCTGGCGCCGATGCTGGGGATCGCGACGCTCGGCAGCGTGATGCTCGGCAGCGTCACGGAGGGGAGCGTCGAGGCGCCTGGGTTGCAGGCGGCGAACGCGCCGATCGCGACAAGGAGCGCCGCGGCGGGAGCGGCACGGGTCAGGAGCTGGCGTTGGGGTCGAGCCATCTGGACACACCTCGGGTGGGGGAAACGCACCCGACCGGCAGCGGGCCGCAGGTCCAAGGGCGTTGCCCTCGTGCCGAGGGTCCCGTCCTGCCGATCCGGCACGGTGGATCTCCACCCTCGCCCTTCCGGGGCGACGAGCGCGGAACCTATCCCCGAGCTCGGCTCACAACGGCATCACGGGTTCCGGCCGGGGCATCGACCACCGCTTCGCGATCCCGGCTCGCCTCGAGCCGTTCGAGGAACGGTCGGGCGCCGAGCCGGCTGAGCGTGGCCTCGGCCGTCCGAATCGCCTCGTCGAGGTCGGCCGCGCGTCGCTCGGCTGCCGGCAGGAGCGTCGCCAGGTCGACGGCGGCGACCGCTTCCGCGAACGACGCACCGATGGCCCGATAGCCGCGGAGGGCCTCCCGGAATCCCGCGATGGCCTCCGCACTTCGCCCGTCGACCGCCGCCAGGCCGGCACGAGCCAGCACCTGGTCCGCGTCGGTGAGCGCGCCCGCGAAGCCCTGGATGCCGGGCAGCTCGATGATCGCGCGGGCCGCGTCGGCGTCGCCGCTCCACAGCGCGGCGCGAACCGCCAAGGGCCAGGCCAGGGCCATGAAGTAGTCCGTCACCTCCATGGCGCGGACCGCCTCGGCGCTCGCCGTCGCGAGGTCTCCCCGGGCGAAGGCGATCCAGGCCTGCGACCAGTGCTCGTACGACTGCCATTGCGGATCGGAGATTCCGGCTTCGGTCCGGAGGCGCTCGCCCTCGGCCGCATCGGCCGTGCCGTCGTCGCCGCGGAGGCTCTTGAAGATCGATCGGTCGTAGTAGAACTCGGCCCGCTGGCCGGCCGTGGCCTCGAGCGCGATCCACTCGTCCAGCAGCGCCGTCGCCCAGTCCCACTCCCCCACCGGGATGGCGCAGATCGTGCCGTTGCCGACCATCTGGAAGCCGTAGCCGCGCGAGCCCGTCCGGCGGGCGATCTCGAACCCTTCCCGGGTCAGGGCGACGCCGGCGCCCGGGTCGGCCCACTGCTCCATGAATGTCATGAGCACGCGGGCGTTGAGCTCGACCTCGCCGAAGTCGTGGGCCAGGGCCAGCTGGTGGGCGCCGCGCAGCAGGACCATGCCCTCGATCGGTCGACCGACGATGACGCACACGGCGCCGCGGCCCATGAGGCCACGGGTGACATCGACGGTCAGTCCCAGGCGCTCGGCGATCGGCAGGAAGCGCTCCGTCCAGCGCAACGATTCGTGGGAGTCATTGCGCGACCGGTTGGCGCGGGCGTAGCCGATCATCAGGGCAACGCCCGCCGGGGCCTCCTCGAGGTCCGAGAACTCGGCCCAGGCCTCGTCGAGGACGGCGAGCGCACGGACCGGATCGCCGAGCAGGCTCGAGATCGCGGCCGCGTGCTCGGCGATCGCGGTCGCGATGGCCGGTCGATCGCCGGTCTTGCGGCGCTCCGCGACGGCCGCCTCGGCATGCTCCACGACCGCGAGTGGATCGAGACCCTGGAGCGCCTCGATGCGAGCCCGCTCGTGAAGGTCGGCTCGCTCCGCCGGCTCGCTCGTCACGGCCAGGGCCTGGACCAGGAACGCGAAGGCCTGCTCGTGGGCTCCCAGCGCGGCCGAGCGCTCGGCGGCGCCGCGGAGCGCGATACGCGCCTGGGCCGCCAGCGCATCCGCCTCGGCCGGGTCGCTCGCGAGGCGCTGGGCGGCGACGTAGTGCCCGGCCAGGCCGCCCGCGAGCTCCTCGGCGCCGAGGCTCTCGAACCAGCGGGCGGCGGCGAGGTGGCGGACCTTGCGGTCCTTCTTCGACAACGTGTTGTAGGCGACCTCGCGAATGAGGGCCTGCACGAACCGGTACTGGCCCCGCTCCGGCGAGCGCGGATCGAGGTCCAGGACCAGGAGCTCGCGGCGCACCAGGCCTCGCAGGCGCTGCTCCAGCTCCGGCGTGGCCACGCCGGACAGCGAGGCCAGCCCGGCGAGCGTGAAGCTCTGGCCGAGGACGGCAGCATCCTCGACGAGGCCGCGATCGGTCGGATCGAGGCCATCCAGGCGGGCCGCGATCAGCGCGGTGAGCGTCTCCGGGACGGCCAGCTCGTCGACCGCGCCGGCGGGCCGGTACGCGCCGCCCTCGGCCACGAGCTTGCCCTGGGCCAGGAGCATCCGCACGGTCTCCACGGCATACAGGGGAATGCCGTCGGCGCGGGCGACGATCGCCTCCGCGGCCTTCGCTGGCAGGCCGGGCACGAGGCCGGCCAGGAGCTCGCGCATCGCCTCGGGTGTCAGGGGCTCGAGGTGGATGCCCGCGAACGTCCGCTTCCCGGCGCCCCAGTCCGGGCGCCGCTCGAGGAGGTCCGGCCGAGCCAGGGTCAGGATGGTGATCGGGACCCCGCGGCTCCACTCCAGGAGGTGATCGATGAAGTCGAGCGTCCCGGAGTCCGCGTGGTGGAGGTCCTCGAACACGAGGATCACCGGGGCGGACGCCGCGAGCCGCTCGAAGAACGTCCGCCACGCCGCGAAGAGCTGGTCGCTCGCGACGTCGGCTCGAAGGCCGATCAGCGTCAGGAGGGCGGGCTCGACCCAGACCTGCTCGTCGGGATCCGGGACGCGCTCCAGGATCATCGCGTGGATCTTGGCCCGGCTCGTCGCCTCGTCATCGGCCTCGACGAGCCCCGCCCGCGCTCGCACCATCTCGCCCAGCGCCCAGAAGGAGATGCCGTCGCCGTAGGCCGGGCTGCGTCCCGCGTGCCAGTAGACGAGGTCCGCGAGCCCGTCGAGGTACTTGAGGAACTCCCAGGCCAGGCGGCTCTTGCCGATCCCGGCCGGCCCGATGACGCTGACGAGGCGGGGCTTGCGCTCGCGCGCCGAGGCATGGAACAGGTCCTTGAGCTGGCGGAGCTCCTCCTCGCGTCCGACGAAGGGCGCCTCGAGGGTGTCGCTGCGGTTCCGCCCGCCGCGCTCGGCGACGACGCGGAGCGCGCGCCACGCCGGGACAGGCGCGGCCTTGCCCTTGAGGCTCTGCTCGCCGGCCTCCTCGAACACGATCGAGCCGGCCGCCGCCCGCTGGGTTGCCTCGCCCACGAGGACGGTTCCGGGCTGGGCAGCGGACTGGAGGCGCGAGGCCGTGTTGACGATGTCGCCCGCGACCATGCCCTGATTGGTCGCGCCGAGCGTGACCGCGGCCTCGCCCGTCAGCACGCCGGCTCGGGCCTGGACCCCGGGCCCGAGGTCACGCACGGCGGCCACGAGGTCGAGGGCCGCCCGGACGGCGCGCTCGGGGTCGTCCTCCTGGGCCACCGGGGCGCCCCACACCGCCATGACCGCGTCGCCGATGAACTTCTCGACCGTGCCGCCGTATCGGCCGATGAGCTCGCGCGCCGTGTCGAAGTAGCGGCTCAGGAGCTCCCGGACCTCTTCGTGGTCGCGGCCCTCGCTGAGCGTCGTGAACCCGACCAGGTCGGCGAACAGGATCGAGACGAGGCGGCGCTCGGCGACCGGACCGTCGCCCGCTCCCGTCCCGCCGCCGTTCGTGGTCGCGGCGCCCGCCGGACTTGGCGCTGCCGCGATACCGAAGGGGCTCGCGGCCGCCGCGGGACGCGCCCCGGCCACCAGCGGCGTGGCGCACTCGGAGCAGAACTTCGCGGCGGGCGCGTTGCTGGTCCCGCACGTGGGGCAGACCGCGGCGAGCGGGGTGGCGCATTCCGAGCAGAACTTCGCGCCGACGCGGTTCTCGCTACCGCAGCTGGGACAGATCACCCGTGCACCGCTCCCATGCCGGTCCGCTGGACCCCGTGAGCATAGCGAGAGGCCTCCCGCCGCTCGGTCCGACCAGGGGCTGCCTAGCTGGCGCGCGCCGAGGGCGAGATGGCTCGCGGGCGCGGCAGACGCGCGGTCCCCGGGGTCGCGGCCGTGCCCGCCGCCCCGGCGTGACCTGCGCCGCGACGGCGGCGGCGCCGCAGGAATCGCTCCATGTCGGCGGGTGCGAGCGGCTTCGCGAAATGGAAGCCCTGGCCGTACCGACAGCCGAGCTCGCGGAACCAGTCCGCCTGGGCCGCGGTCTCGATGCCCTCCGCGACGACGTCGAGGCCGAGCGCGCGGCCCAGCTCCACGATCGCCCTCGAGAGGACCCGGGCGTCCCGCCGCGGCGCCGCCCCCATGGCGGCCGTGCCGGACACGAAGCTGCGGTCGATCTTGAGCTCGTCCACCTGGAAGGCGTGGAGGTACCCGAGCGACGAGTAGCCCGTGCCGAAGTCGTCGATGGCGAGGCGCACGCCGAGGCGCCGCAGCTGGCCGATTCGCGCCAGCGTGTCGGGTGTCCGCGTCAGCAGCGCCGTCTCGGTGATCTCGAGCGTCAGGCAGCGCGCGTCCAGCTTGGCCTCGCGCAGCGCGGTGGCAACCACGTTGAGCAGGCCCGGGTCGCGGAACTGCCGGGCCGAGAGGTTCACGTACACCCGCAGCTCCGGAAGGGCGAAGCGGTCCTGCCACTCCCGCGCGCGCCGGCACGCCTCGGCGATGACCCACCGACCGATGTTCAGGATCTCGCCAGTCTCCTCGGCCAGCGAGATGAACTCGGCGGGCATGTGCAGCGCATGGCCCACGGGCTGCCACCGGACGAGGGCCTCGACGCCCACGGGGGCGTTGGTCTCGAGGGCCACGATCGGCTGGAAGTGGAGCTGCAGCTCGCCGCGGGCTTCGGCGCCGCGGAGGAGGGCCGCCAGCTCGCTCCGGGCCGAGGCGAGGTCGAGCAGCTCGGAGCGGAAGAACACGACCTGGCCGCGACCCGCGGCCTTGGCCGCGTACATCGCGATGTCGGCATTCCGAAGCAGCTCGTCGACCGTGTCGCCTCCGAGGCCGCTGATCGCCACGCCGATGCTGGCTCCGATGGTCGGAGCGGCCTGGCCGAGGGCCACGGGCTCGGCGAAGCCCTCGAGCAGACGCTGGCACACCAGCTCCGCCTCCTCGCGGCCCTCGACGTCCTCGAGCAGGATCGCGAACTCGTCGCCGCCGAGGCGCGCGGCGGTGTCGCCCGGCCGGACCGACGCCCCGACGCGCTGGGCCACGGCCTGCAGGAGCCGGTCCCCCGCGGAGTGGCCGAACCGGTCGTTGACGTGCTTGAAGTGATCGAGGTCGATGAACAGGACGGCGACGCGCTTGGGGCTGCGGCCGCGGAGTCGATCGAGGGCGTGCTCGACACGCTCCTGGAAGCGCGAGCGGTTCGCCAGGCCCGTCAGCGGATCGCGGAAGGCCTGCTCGCGGATCTCGCCGTGCAGCCGCGCATTGTCGAAGGTCAGGGCAGCCTCCCCGGCGAGCAGCCGGGCCAGCTCGACGTCGCGCTCGTCGAACGCCCGCGGATCGCTGGAGGTCAGCTCGACGAGCCCGATCGACTCGCCCCGGACGACGAGCGGCAGCAGGACCGACCGGCGGCGCTGGATCGAGCGGAGGTAGCCGACCTCGCTGACATCGGCGGCGGGATCGGCCGTGTCGACGAGGAGCGCGCCCTGATCGACGAGGACGTCGCGGGTCGCGGGATAGGCATCGAGGTGGTAGGACGGCTCGACGCGCTCACCGAACTCCGGCGGATCGAAGCCGAACGTCTCGAGCCGGTCCGTCTCGCGGTTCCAGAGGCTGAGCGTGCACTCGGAGGCACTCGTGGCCAGGCGCAGGTGCCGCGCGAGCTGATGGCCCACGTCGGCTGGATCCATCGTGCCAGCCAGGTCGCGCGCCATCGTCACCACGTGCTGGAGGTCGGAGGTGGTGTCGGCCAGCGTCGTGCTCGCGTTCCAGAGGAACACCTGGAAGAGGACGTAGACGACGATGAGCGTCGAGGTCGGCAGGATGATATCGAGCGTCCCGGGGCGTCCGGCGCCCCATGGCAGGATGGTCGGCGCGACGACCGAGAAGGCCCCCACCGCGGCGCTCACGAACATGAGCAGGGACAGCGTCCGGCGATCGACGTAGACGAGCGCCACGATCACGGGGATCAGCGACCCGAGGGCCAGCGCCGGCCCGATGATGGGTTCGACCGCAACGGCCAGGATCGCGGTCAGCTGCGTGCCGACCGCGACCCGCGTGGCCAGCGACGCCGTGGAGCGACCCGACGCGCGGCTGCGCTCCCACGTCAGCCAGAGGCCGAAGCACAACGCGACGAGGCCAACGCCGACGAGCGACGGATCCCCGAGTCGGAGGGCCACGATGGCCCAGAACAGGCCCACGAGCATGACCGTCCGGCCGAAGATCTCGATCGCCCGGCGGAGGGCCTCGGCGCTGGCGTGATCGGCAACGACGTCGGCGGGGCGTGCGGGCACGTGGCGGCGGAGCACGTGCGCACTGTCGCCGGGCATGCGTCCCCCCGGGTATCCCCCATTCGGCCTATCGCGCGCCGACGCGCGCGAACACTGGCTAGCGGAGCTGGCCGGCCGATTCCTGCTTGAGGGCCTCGGCCTTGCGCTCGGCCATGGCGGTCCCGAGGGCGTCGAGCTCCTTGTCGTCGAAGACCTGCTCGGCCTTCTCGAACATGTCGTCCTCTTCCTCTTCGATGTGGTGCTCGACGTTCTCGCTCATGACGTTGGCCTTGGCGCCCCACGTCTCGTCGTCGTACGGCAGGCGCTCGAGCTCGGCCATGATGGTGTTGACCACGTCGTGCTCCTCGTAGCCTTCGAGCACGATCTCCTTGGCCTTGGGGTGCTGCTTGAGGGTCGGGTAGAAGATCTCCTCCTCGATGACCTCGTGCACGGTGAGGAGCCGGCGGATCTCGGTGAACAGGTCGCGCCGCTTCGAGACCTCACCGGACGGGTCGAGGACCTTCGTCGACGGCTCGAGCTCCTTCAGGAGCTTCTTGATCTCGCGGTGGTCGTTCTTGAGCAGGGTCAAGGCATTCATGGCGATCTCCCCGGGGTGACAGTGGGCCCGGCCATCGTCGTTGGGGCGGCGTTGCGGCCGGGGTGCCCCGGCCGGAGCCCCGTTGCAGTCGTATCGCTGGTGGCGCATTCGCAAGGCCGGCCGACCGTCCGCGTGGCTCGGCTGCGAGGTCGAGCGCGGGAGCCTCGAAGGCGAAACGCCGAACGGGCTCGTCGAGCGCGACCGGCGCCACGCACCGCGAGGAGGTCCATTCCGATGACCGACCAGGATCAGCACGGCACCAAGGACCAGCACGAAGACGAGGGCCAGTCTGGCCACGTCCAGGGCCAGTCCGGCCACGAGGGCTCGACCGGCCAGAGCGGGAACGCCGGGCTCGGCAGCTCGGGCATTGCCGGCCAGGGCGGCTCCGGCAGCACCGGTATCGCCGGGCAGGGCGGCTCGGGCAGTGGCCAGAGCGGCCAGAGCGGCCAGGCCAGCGACGCCGGCTCGATGGGTGGCAGCGACCCGACGGGCGGCACCCACGGCGCTGGCTCGCCGACCGGCCAGAGCGGCCAGACCGGCCAGTCCTGGCAGCACGATGACGAGGAGTCCGAGGAGTCCGGCTCCACGTCCGGCTCCACGTCCGGCAGCGGCGCCACGGCTGGCACCGGCTCGTCCTCGGGGACGAACGGCTGACCCACGGCCCCTGGCCCTCGCCACTTCACGCCCGGCGCGGCTCAGCCCGCCGGGCGTCTTCATGCGCCCCGAGACGATGGTTGGCCCCATGGCCACTTGGTAAACTCCCGGCCACCCTGGGCCCGATCGCCGGCACACCGGCCGGGCTGACGGCAGCGAGGTGGGAGCGCCGCGACGATGGCTCTCGTGGCATGGCTCGGACGGGCAGCGGCCGGGGCGGACACGCTCGGCGGCAAGGCCGCGTCGCTCGATCGCCTCGGACGCATGGGCTTCAACGTGCCGCCGGGCTTCTGCCTCACCACCGAGGCGTTCCAGATGCAGCTCGCCGCGCTCCCGGATGCCGTCGAGGCCGTCGGGCGCCTGGTGGCGACGCGGGACGCGGCCCACGGCGCGCAGATCGCCGGGCGCCTGGTCGCGGCGCCGCTCGTGCCCGAGGTCGGCACCGAGCTGGCGAACGCCCTGGCGACGCTCGATCAGCTCGCCCGGGAACGAAGCGGCGGCCAGCCGCCGAGGCTGGCGGTGCGATCGTCGGCGATCGGCGAGGACGGCTCCGCGGCTTCGTACGCCGGCCTGCACGAGACCGAGCTGGATCGATCCATCGACGAGGTGCCAGGCGCGGTTGCCCGCTGCTGGGCGTCGCTCTGGAGCGCGCCGGCGCTGGCCTATCGGCTTCGACGCTCGCTGCCCCTCGATGGCGCCGCCATGGCGGTCGTCGTCCAGGAGCTCGTGCCAGCCGATGCGTCGGCGGTCGCGTTCACGCGCCACCCGGTCACGGGCCGGGACGACCAGGTCGTGATCACCACGGCGCGCGGCCTCGGCGAGGCGATGGTCTCCGGTGACGTCACGCCGGACACGTTCGTCATCGACAAGGCCACCCGGTCGGTCATCGACCTGGAGCCCGGCGACGAGCCGGTTCGGCCCGTCTCGTCCGAGCAGCTGGCCTCGCTGATCGACCTCGTCCTCGACGTCGAAGCGAAGTTCGGCGCAGCCGTCGACGTCGAAGCCGCGATCAGCGCCGGCACCTGGTACCTGCTGCAGGCGCGGCCGATCACGACGGGCGTCTCCGCAGCCGGAGCCGCCCGATGACCACCGAGCCGGTGGCACCCGACGTCGTGGGCGTGAGCGATGACTTCCCGGTCACGTTCCAGGATCCCAGCGACCTCGAGTTCACGTGGGAATGGGACGACATGCACATGCCGTTCGCCCTCTCGCCGCTGGCCTGCGACTGGGCGGTCATGCTCGGCAACCAGTTCGAGGCTTGGCGCACCCCCGAGTTCGCCGGCTATCCCCTGGAGCGGCGGGCGACCACCTGGAACGGCTATGCCTACTACGGCTTCCGCCGCACCGCGGAGGGGCCCGAACGCGACGCCTGGATCGCCCGAGCCGTGGACTACTACCGAGCCCGCGAAGCGGTGACCGAGGCGTATTGGAACGACGAGGTCGTGCCCGAGCTGCGGACGATCTACCGGGAGATGCGCGCCGCGCCGATCGAGGACGGCTCGCTCGCCGACGTGGCCGCGGCCTGGGAGACCGGCTGGGCAGGCGCCGTCCGGGCATGGCAGCTCCACTTCATCGTCATCCTCGGGCCATATCAGATCGCCGATGACATCGCCGACCTGTACGAAACCGTCGTGCCGGGCGCGCCGGCCGGCGAGGCCCTCCACCTCCTACAGGGCACCAAGCACGAGCTGTACGAGAGCTCCGCCGGGATCGATCGCCTCGTCGAGGTGGCGGCCGCGGCGCCGGCGATCAAGGCCGCGCTGCGGGCCGGCGTCCGCGCCATCCCAGCGCTCGCGGACGTGCCCGGTGGAGGCCCCTTCGTCGAGCAGCTCGAAGGATTTCTCGCGGTGCACGGCCACCTGGGCCAGAGCGTCGATGACCTCGCGCTCGCGTCGTGGGGCGAGGAGCCGGCGCTCCTCATGGGTGAGATCGCGAAGCGGCTCGACCATCCGGTGGAGCCCGCGGAGATCCGGCGGGCGCGACTCGAGCGATCGGCCATCGAGCTCGCCGACCGCGCCCGGTCCCGGCTCGCCGACCGGCCGGACGACCTGGCGCGGTTCGAGGCGGTCCTGGCGCTGGGGCGCCGGATCGGGCCGCTGACCGAGGTGCACAACTACTGGATCGATCGCGCCTCCCAGGCCGAGACGCGACGCCTGGCCCTGCGCGTCGGCTCGAGACTGCAGCGCGAAGGCGTCCTCGAGCGGGCCGATGACGTGCTCTACCTGCATCAGGACGAGATCGGGCCGCTGCTTCGAGCGCCATCGGACCAGCGGAGCCTGATCGCAGCCAGGCGTGCGGACCACGATCGACACCGCCAGCTCCGGCCGCCGGCGGTGATCGGCAAGCCGCTGCCAGAACGACCGCCGGACCGATTCGAGGGCGTCAAGCAGGTCTCCGACGAGGCCGACGTCCTCCGGGGCACGGGCGCGTCGGCGGGCTCCGTCCGGGGTCCGGCCCGCATCGTGCTGACCTCGAACGAGTTCGACCGCATCCAGCCCGGCGACATCATCGTGTGCCCATCCTCGAACCCGTCGTGGGTCCCCGTGTTCACGATCGCCGCGGGCCTCGTGACCAATACTGGCGGTGTCCTGTCGCACGCCGCCGTCGTCGCCCGTGAGTTCGGGCTGCCTGCCGTGGTCGGAGTCAGCGGCGCGACCGGGACGATTGTCGACGGGCGCGAGGTGGAGATCGACGGCACGGCCGGCACCGTCCGGCTGCTGTGACCGACGGGCCCACCGAGGACCGGTCCGGCGCGGCTCCCCTAGGCGCCTCGGAGGCTCCCGACGCCGTCGCGGCCGTCGACCCCGCCGAGTCCGACGACGCCATTGAGGCCCTCGCCGAGGCCGATGCCGCCTCGGGCCTGCCCGAGGGCGCCGAGGCGGCCCTGCCCCACCGGACCGCCGGACGCGCCCGGCTCGTCTCGGCGGTCATGCTCGGCGTCGCGAGCGGCTCGATCCTGGTGCCCCTCAACTCCACGATGCTGGCGGTCGCGCTGCCCGGGGTCATGGACGAGTTCGGGCTCGGCGCGAGCACCGTCGCGTCGCTCGTCAGCCTGTACCTCGGCTCGGTCGCCATCGCCCTGCCCGTGGCCGGCACGCTCGGCGATCGCTTCGGCGCGCGCCGCGTGTTCCTCCTCGGCGTCCTCGGCTTCGGCGTGGGCTCGCTCCTCGCGACGGTGGCCGGCTCGTTCGCCGTGCTCGAGGCCAGCCGGATCGTGCAGGCCGCCAGCGGCGCCCTCGTGTCCACCTCGTCCGCCGCGCTGATCCGCGAGACCGCGCCGGCCGATCGGCGTGGCGAGGCCTTCGGCCTGTTCGACCTGCTGACCTCGACGAGCGCGGCGGTGGGGCCGTTCGTGGGCGGGTTGATCGTCGGCTGGTTCGGGTGGCGGGCGATGTTCTTCGTCGCGATCCCGATTGCCGCGGCCAGCGCCATCGTCGTGTTCGTGCTGCTCCATCCGGCGCGGCACGCGGCGCGAGGCGGCCCCGGCCCGGCGCCCGGCGGCGCCGCCCATCCCCGGCCCCTCGACGTGCCGGGCCTCGTGCTGCTCGCCCTGGGGATCGTGGCCTTCCTCGTCGGGATCGGCGCGTTCGGCGCCACGGATTCGACCGTGCAGCTCATCGCGGCCGTGGCCGTCATCCCGCTCCTGGCTGCCTTCGTCATCGTCGAGCTCCGCGAGCCGCATCCCGCCGTGGACCCGCGACTCCTGACGCGGCGCGCGTTCAGCGCCGCACTGATCGGGGTCTTCGGCGCGACGGTCGTGCTCCACGGCAGCTTCATCCTCGTGCCACTCCTCGTGGAACGCCTCCTCGGGCAGACCGCCACGATCAGCGGGATCGTCCTGCTGGGCATTGCCGGCGTCGGAGCGCTCGTCGCCCCGTTCGGCGGTCGCATCTCCGATCGGCGCGGCCGGCGGCTCGTGGTCGTCGCGGGATCGTTCGTCAGTGCGGCGGGGCTTGCGGTCCTGGCGCTGCCAGCGTCCATCGCGTCCGCCGCCGTCGTCGCCTTGCTCCTCGGCGTCGTGGGCTTCGGCAATGGCCTCACCTCGCCGCGACAGGCGGCCGCGCTCGAGAGCGTCGAGCCGCAGCGGGTCGGTATGGCGGCCGGCACGTACTACACCGGTCGCTACCTGGGCGGCGTCGTCGGGGCGAGCCTGGCCGGAGCGCTCCTCGGCGCGAGCGTGACCGCGGGCGGCGTGTCGCAGGGCTTTGCGATCCTCGCCGCGACAATGGTCGTCGTCGGCATCGCGTCGCTGTGGCTGCCGGGCCGGCGCCGGATGGGCGAGGCGGCCCCAGCCTAGGGTGTGAGCTCCCGGGCGTGGCGCCTGGCTTCTGCGATGCGCTCGCGCCGAACGAGCTCCGCGAACTGGCTCTCCCGCTCGCCGAGGGGCGCGAGCTCGCCGGGCCGGCGGCCCAGCGCCCACGCCAGGAGGAGGTCGGCCAGCTCGGGGTTGCGCGGCAGCACGGGGCCATGGAGGTACGTGCCGACGACGTGCCCGTGGATCGCGCCGTCCGTCGCGGGATCGCCGCCGTTGCCTGTCCCGATCTCCAGCTCCGTGAGCGGCTCGGCGCTGGGCCCGATCGCCGTCCGGCCGCGGTGGCTCTCGTAGCCGGACAAGGCCGGCAGGCCGAGGTCGGGCCGCGCACGGGTCACCACGCGGCGATCGACGAACGGCCCCACGGACGTGACCGCGTCGAGCAGGGCCAGGCCATCAACGACGGAGCCGTCGGCGCGATCCAGCCCGGGTCCGGGGAACGACGTGCCGAGGATCTCGTAGCCCGCGCCGACGCCGAACACGACGGCGCCGTCCGCGGCGGCCCTTGCGACCGTGCCGTCGATCCTGAGGCGCTGGGCCACGAGGGCCTGGTCCTCGTCCTCACCGCCGCCCAGGACGTACAGGCCGGCCGGTGGCACGGGCTCGCCCAGCTGGACCGACCGGACCTCCACGTCGATGCCGCGGCGTCGAGCCCGCCAGGCGAGCGTCAGGACGTTGCCGCCGTCGCCCTGGTTGAACAGCAGCCCCGGGAAGAGCTCGACGATGACGAGGGGCCGGCTCATGTCGCCGGGGCGCGCGGAGGGGCGTCGGGGCCGGCCGCGACACGGCCGGCCGGCTTGGGTCGGTCGTCCACCCGGGCCAGCGCGTCGCGCAGCTCCAGGAACGCGGGGTAGTTCGTGGCGACCGTCACCGGTCCAGCCGGGACGGCGCGGATGGCGTCGAACGGATCCGGGATCGCGCGCACGTCGAGGCCCGCCAGCTCGAGGCGCAGGGCGATGTCGTGTGCGCGCACGCCGGTGGCGATGACCGGCCGGCCGGCCAGCCGCTCGATCGGCGCCTCCCAGACGAAGCTCGTGTCCCGGGCGTTGAGGTCGCCCCGCGCGGTGATGTCGAAGATCAGCGGCTCGTCCGATGCCTCGACGACGTCGACGGTCTCCTGCCAGCTGGCCGGGTTCTTGGACAGCAGGACGCGCACGAGGCGGCCATCGAGGTTGCGGCGGCCGTAGCGGCCGTCGACGTCGATGACGCCCTTGAACGCGGCGGCGCCGGCAGCGGCCGGGACCCCGAGCTGGACCGCGCTCGCGAGGGCGAACAAGGCGTTGACCTCGTTGACGTCGCCGGGCATGCCCAGGTCGAGCGGCACCTCGATCGGCTCGCCGCTCGTGGTCTGGCCGTGGACCATGCCGCCGTCGCGCCACCACGTCGGCGCCGGCCGGCGCTGACCGCAGTCCGGGCACCACCAATCCCCCGGCGGGGTCGATCCCGGGTCGGACCGGAGCGACACCATGCAATCGCGGCAGACCAGCCCGTCGCCGGCCCAGCGATGGCCACCCGCGACCCACACGAGCTCGGGTGGCCGTGGCCCACGCGGGCCCCGCAGCGACCAGACCACGAGCGGGTCGTCGGCGTTCGCGACGATCGTGCACGGCCAGTCGATCGCGGCCAGGGTGTCGCGCCAATGCCGCAGCAGCCGCTTGTAGCGCACGCCGCGCTCCAGGTAGTCGCGGGCGACGTTCATCAGCGTGATCACCCGCGGCCGGACCGCCTGCGACAGGGGCCGCAGGTACAGCTCGTCGACTTCCAGGACGGCGAACCGGGCGTCGCGCGTGCTGTCGAGGGCCACGATCAGGCCCGACTCCATGTTCGAGCCGCCGTCGTTGTGGGCGGTCAGCCCGAGGGTCGAGCGCGTCGCCGCGGCGAGGAGCATCGCCGTCGTGCTCTTGCCGTTGGTGGCCGAGACGAACACGGTTGTCCGGCCCTTGGCGAGGTCCCGCAGCAGGCGCGGATCGATCTTCTGGGCGATCGCGCCGCCGATGACGGTGCCGCGGCCACGCCCGAGCCGCGCCGAGAGCCCGCCCGCCGCGCGACTGGCCGCCAGCGCGGCGCGGGCACGCATCGGCAGGTGACGCGATGGGTTCGACACGGGATCAGACCTTCTCACATTCCGCGGTGGCGGGCGCATCGCGGTCGTGGCCGCTATCGTTGCCGCGCCGATGAGCGTGATCCGTGCATGACCTCGCGCACCGCGACCGCGCCCAGCGCATGACGTCGCGCCCGGCATGACCGCCCGCGGATCAGCGTCCTCCGTCGGGTTCCTGGGCGACCCGCGGGTCCGGCTCGTCCTGACGAGCGCGACACTGCTGTTCGTCGAGCTGCTGCTCATCCGCTGGATCCCGTCGACCGTCCGCTACATCGGCTTCTTCAGCAACTTCCTGCTCATGGCCAGCTTCCTGGGCATCGGCCTCGGGATCCTGCTGGGGCGCAAGGTCCGGCTGCCGGCGATGGCGCTCTTCCCGGTCCTGCTGGCGGTCGTCGTCGTCCTCATCTCGACCCTGGAGCTCAACATCCAGGTCCGATCCACGAACGAGCTGTTCTTCGGGCTGGCCGAGAGCCAGGCGGCCGACCTCAACTTCCTGGTCCTGCCGCTGGTCTTCTCGCTGATCACCGGGCTGATGGCGGCGCTGGCGCTGCCGCTGGGGCCGTTGCTGCAGTCACGGCCGCCGCTCGAGGCCTACGCCCTCGACATCACCGGCTCGCTCGTTGGCATCGCCGGCTTCACGATCCTGTCCGCCGCCGGCACGCCGCCGATCGTGTGGTTCAGCGTCGCCGGGGTGCTGGTCATCGCCCTGACCGCGGGCGCCGGGCTGCGGGTGCCGACCGTCATCGCGGCCGGATCCTTCGCCGTCATCATCGCCGTCGCCTACGGCAAGGGCGCGTCGAATCCGGGCGAGATCTGGTCGCCGTACTACCGCATCGACACCTACACCAACACGGCCGGCCAGCTCGCCATCAACGTCAACGGCATCCCCCACCAGACGATCCACCAGGTCAACGGGCCGCAGGAGTCGTTCTACACCCAGGTCTACAACTGGTTCCCGGGCCGGACCTACCAGAACGTCCTCATCGTCGGCGCGGGCTCCGGCACGGATACCGCGATCGCCCTGGCCCACGGCGCCGGCCATGTCGATGCCGTCGAGATCGATCGGGAGATCCAGCGCCTCGGGCGCGAGTTCGATCCCGACCAGCCCTACCAGGATCCCCGCGTCAGCGCGATCGAGAACGACGGACGCGCCTTCCTGCGCTCGACCGACAAGCAGTACGACCTCGTGATCTTCGCCCTGCCCGATTCGCTGACGCTGGTCAGCTCGCAGGCCAACATCCGGCTCGAGTCGTTCCTCTTCACGGAGGAGGCCTTCCAGAGCGTCCGCGATCACCTCGCGCCGAACGGCGTGTTCGTCCTCTACAACTACTACCGCGAGGACTGGCTGGTCTCGAAGATCGCGGGGATGCTGCACGACTCGTTCGGCACCACGCCGCTGCTGCGCCTCACGGCCAACACCCAGGCGGTCCTGGCCGACGGCCCGGCCGTGGCGGCGCTCAACGGCGGACCGCCGCCCGGCGACCAGGTCGACGCCATCCCGGTCGCCGGCGACCCGACCCCCAAGCCGGCCACGGACGACTGGCCATTCCTGTACCTGCGGACGCCGTTCATCGCCGACTACTACGTCGCCGGGCTGCTGTTCGTGCTGGTGTTCGCCGGCATCGCCGTCCTGCTGGGCGCGCGGGCCACGGGCACGGCCGTCCGCCGCTTCAGCCCCCACTTCTTCGTGCTCGGCTCGGCCTTCCTGCTGCTCGAGACCCGGTCCCTGGTGAGCTTCTCGCTGCTGTTCGGCTCGACCTGGCTGGTCAACGCCCTGGCGTTCTTCGCCATCCTGCTGAGCGTGCTGCTGGCAATCTTCGTGAACGCGCGCCTGCGCATCCGTCGGGCGGCGCCCCTGTACGCGCTGCTGTTCGTGGCGCTCGCCATCGCCTTCGTGCTGCCGCCGGAGTCGCTGCTGCTGAACCCGGCCTGGCTCCGCTACCTGCTCGCCGCGCTCGTCGCCTTCGCGCCGGTATTCATCGCCAACCTGGTGTTCACGTACTCGTTCCGCGACACGACCACGGCGGACATGGCGTTCGCGAGCAACCTCCTGGGGGCGATGGTCGGCGGCGCGGCGGAGTACCTCGCGCTGCTCACCGGCTATCGCGCGCTGCTGGTGTTCGTGGCGGTCCTGTACGCACTCGCGTGGCTGTTCGCGAACCGCTGGCGGCTCCTCGCCGACCGCGAGCTCGCGCCGGGCTCAGCCGGTGACACCTCCGCGCCCGAGTTCGTCGAGGCGCCCGCGTAGACGAGCGCGTCGCGGATGCCTCGACCGCGCGGTTGCGAGGGATCAGGGGCCTCTCGACGGCGTCGCCGTAGCCCGCCACCAGCGACGATCCCCGCATGGCACCCGAGCTCGGCGCCGTCGCGGAAGAGCGCTTTGCCACCGCCGTCGCACCGCCGGAGACGCGTCAGCGGCGACGATCCGTCATCCGGTACGCCCGGCTGATTGGTATGGCTTGCCTCGGCGGATTCGTCGCGCTGCTCGCGGGCATCGGCAATGCCAGCGTCGATCAGGCCGACACCGAGCTGACCCGCCGGATCCAGGCGCGGAGCGCGCGAGGCCTCGAGCCGCTCATGGCGGCCGTGTCATGGCCCGGGTTCCCGCCCGAGAGCCGGATCATCCCGCCCCTCGTCATCGCCGGCTGGCTGGCCAAGGGGCGCCGCGTCGATGCGGCGTTCCAGGCTGCCGCATGGGGCACGGGCCTCCTCTCGACCGTGGTCAAGGCGGCGGTCCGGCGGCCGCGGCCGCTTGCCCCGGCGGTCCGCGTGATCGTCGCCCCACTGGGCGGCTCGAGCTTTCCGAGCGGTCACGTCCTCACCTATGTCGGGTTCTACGGCTTCCTCGCGTACCTCCTCGCCCTGCGGGTTGACGATCCCGTCCTCCGCATCGCCGGGGTGACGTCGCTGCTCGGCGTCATCGGGCTCATCGGGCCGAGCCGGGTCCGGCTCGGCCACCACTGGCCGACGGACGTGCTCGCCTCCTACCTGCTCGGGGGCGCGTACGTGCTCGTGCTCGTCGAGGGCCACGCCCGCGTCACCGGTCCGGCGCGATGACCGCGAGACGGGTCCTCGTCATCTGGAACCCCAACGCCGGCACCAAGGCCGGGCTCCCCACGAATCTCGCTGGAGAGCCCGAGCTGCGCGAGGCGCTCGAGCAGGCCGGCGTCGAGTTCGACCTCGTTCGCACCGACTCCGGCGAGGCCGCCCGGACCCGCGTCGCCGCGGCGCTCGACGAAGGCTGGGACGTCATCGCGGCGGCCGGCGGCGATGGCACGGCCTACGCCATCGCGATCCAGCTGCTCCGTCGCGGATCGGACGGACCCGTGCTTGGCCTGTTGCCCCTCGGCAGCGCGATGAACCTGGCCAGGACCCTCGGCATTCCGCATGACGTCGACGCCGCCGCGCGGATCCTTGCGGACGGTGAGTTTCGAGCGATCGACGTGGGCTCGGTGCGAGACCGCCCCTTCTTCGAGATCGTCGCGATCGGCCTGGGCGCCGAGGCACTCCAGCGCGCGCAATCGATCGATCGACGCCGGCATTGGGGCGCCATCCTCGAGTTCGTGCGCCTTGCCTCACGCTATCGCCGGACGCACATCCGGCTCCGGCTCGACGACGACCGGGTCGTCGCAACCCGCGGCCTCGGGCTCGCCGTCGCCAACGCGCCCACGACGGGCATGCACGTCGCTTTCGCTCCCGACGCCCGGCTCGACGACGGGCTCCTCGAGGTCGTCCTCCACGAGGGCGTCGGGCCATGGGGCCTGGTTGCCACGCTACTCCGGGCGGTCGTCACCCGCCCAAGGGGGAGGTTTCGCAGCTGGCGAACGCGGCGGATCGCCATCGAGGCTCGACGGCCCTTGGCCGTCTACGCCGACGGGCAGGACATCGGTACCACGCCGGTCACGGTCTCCCTCGATCCCGCGGCGTTGCGGGTCGTCGTACCCCGGATCGGCGAGCGTGGGGACCTGCCCGTCATTGCTGGACGGTCGGCTCCAATAGGTACGGCGGCGCCGTGATCCGTTGATACGGGTAATCGAGGGTGATCGCCGCGCTGCCGCCGTTGAACCGAGCGGTCCACGCGAGGACCATGCCGACGGTATCGAAGCCGTTGGCCCCCGACATCTGGACGTCGTCGTACGGGGCATACAGGATTCCGCGATAGGCGATCCCCGCCACGTTGCCACCCATCGCGAACCGGCTGAGGATCGAGTAGCCGCTCGAGGCGCTGGCCAAGTTCGTCTTGGGCTTGAAGTAGAAGCTCACGCCGCGGTAGCTGCTGTTGACGGACGCGGCGTACACGGCCGTGCGATCGAGTGAGCAGGCCGCCGCGCAGGGCCCGCCCCACGGTGACACGCCGGTGGTGGGGTTGGACGGGTCGATCTCCCACGCGGCGCAGACGGCGTTGTGGGACAGGTCCGGCAGTGGCGTCGATGGGTTGTACGTGCCCGCGGCACTGCCCGGCGGACAGGCAGCATCCGAGGTGCTGCTGATCGCGCTGTTGATGACGAGCGCGCTGCTGGTCCCGAGCTCGATGCCGTGGGCACTCGCGGAGCCGCCCGAGCCGGTTGGGTTCGGCCAGTTGGAGTCGAACACCAGGGTCACGCCGTCACCGATGAGCACCGAGTTCTGGCCGAGGCTGATCGTGGCGTTCTGGCCGCCGCCCGTCGAATCCCGGAAGTAATAGATGCCGGGCATCTGGAAGGCCGGCAGGCCGCCGCTCTCATAGCCCGTCGGGTCGAGGACCGCGCAGCCGCCATCGGGGATGACGACCGAGCGGTACTGGCCGGGAGCGATCGTCGGCGGCGGCGGGGGCACGGGCGTCCGGTCGAGCCAAGCCTCGGCCCAGCTGATCCCGGCGCCATGGTCGGTGGACGTGCTCGTGACCGTGAACAGGATCCCGAGGGCGTTCGGGTTGGTGATCGATGTCACGTCCGTCCAGGCGGAGGTCTGGTACTCCTTGGCGGTTCCCGTCGCGACCTCGGTGTCGGCCAGACCGCGACTGACCCAGGTGCCGCCGACCTTCTCCTGGAGTTGCGCCGTGACGCTGATCTTGCCGCCGGCGTCGTCGAGCAGCTCGGTTCCGCCGCTCTTCTTCACGCTGAACAGCGTCCATCGGACATAGGCGAAGCCACCCGAGGGCGTGCCGTTCGGGGAGCTGAGGGTCACGCGGTACGTGGCCGGGGCGGTATTCCCGTCCTTGGTGTACACGAAGCTGGAGGGCGTGCCGCTCAGGGTCGTCGGGCCAGCGGGCGGGTTGGGAACCGTCGTACCGGAGGGGTCGATCGTCGTCTCGCTGAGTCGGTTGTACATCGTGCTGCCACCCGTCCCACCCTGCGTGTTCCAGATGCCGCCCGAGGTCGGCGACTTGGAGTCATCGCCATTGGGACGGAGATCCTGGGTCGGCAAGCCATGGGCCGTGCAGGTCACGGTCGAAACACCGGCGGTGGTCACGACGGCTGACGTGCCGCAGGCATTCGAGGCCGTGAGGTCCGTCGTCTGGCAGGCCCAGTCGATGCCGTCGGTGCTGTAGTTGCTCACGGCCGGCACCGGGATGCAGGGCGAGGCCACGGACGCCGAGCTGCAGTTCGCGTTGGGGCTGAACGTGTCGCTCCACGGGAGCGAGCCGGTGCCGGTCGGCAGGGCGTAGCTCGGTACCGAGAGGGGCGGGATGTAGAACGCATTCTTGGGCGTGCCGCTGCCGTCGGAGATGCCGCCGAGCGTCGCCGGTGGGCAGTTCCAGGTCGACGGGCCGCAGGTGCCATTGACGAGGAACACGTTGCCGGCCTTCACGATCGCGCCGCTGCCGCCCTGCTGGGTGACCTCGAGGCTGTTGCTGCTGCCGATGTCGCCGTGGGCGAGCGTGATACCGCCGCCACCCTCGATGCCGAGGCTCGTGCCGCCGGCGGCGCAGACACCGCGTTCCGGGGCGACGTTGTTCCGACAGAAGACATCGAGTGCGAAGTCGGTCGGCAGGATGCCGGCGGTCGCCCACCCGATCCGGTCCCGGACGCTGATGCCGAAGACGCTGCTGAAGAACGTGCGCGTCGGCCGGTCGACCCGCACGAAGATGATCCCGAAGCTATCGGCATAGAGGCCGCCAACCTGGGTGTATTCACGGTGGCCCCCGCTCGATCCCGGCGGTGGCGTCGATACCCAGATGGTGTGGTGGAACTGGATCGTCCCCAGCCCCGCCTGCACGATCGAGGTATCCCCCCCGGCCGGGGAGTTGCGGGACCCGAGGGTGCCGAGACTCGTGTCATTCAGCCCCAGGCCGAGCTCCTGGCTCAAGGACGCCCACGCCTGGGTTCGGGCGTTGAGGCACTGCGTCGACCCTGCGCCGGACGAGCACGACGCGGTGGCGAAGTCCTGGCTGAACTGCGAGGCGCCGGCCAGCGCCGCATGGTCCGCGATGTTCTGGAGCTGGCGATCGGTCAGCTGCCAGTTGGCGTAGTCGATCGCGAGCGCCGATGCGCCGATCAGGACGATCAGGAACAGGGCGAACAGGACCAGCGCCTGGCCGGCACTGGCTCGCGTCGTGCGGAGGGCGGCCGCAAATCGGGTGATCGAGGTCATGGGGCGCAGGTCTCCGTCGTCGGGGCGGATGGCGTCAACGTCGGGTTCTCCACCCGCATCTGCTCGCTGGCGCTGAGCGGAAAGGTGCCCGGCTCGAAATTGCCGGTCGAGGCAAGCCCGAGCAGCCGGACGAGCGGATCGAGCGGCAGGAGCATCGGGTTGTCATACGTGGCGTCGACCGTGGCGATCAGGAAGTAACTGTTGTCGGGGTTCTGTCGCCACTCGTACGAGATCGTCCGATGGAGATTCGCGGCCACGAACCCAGGGATCGCCTGGCCGAGATGGGTCGACAGGTTGGCTTCGACCGTGCCGCAGATGGCGGCGAAGGCCGAACCGTCGCCGAAGCTGTCCTGGTTGATCCGATACGTCGCGGCGCGTCGGGCCGTGTCCCGCACGCCGTTGACGAGTCCGTTCTGGGAGGCCATGAGCAACCCGATCTGGATGACGCCGAACAGCAGCAGGAACAGCATCGGGGCGATGAGGGCGAACTCCACCATCGCCTGTCCACCGGCCTTTCCGTGTCGGCTCAGGACAGGCACGGCTGCACCGGCGTTGAGGTCAGGTTGTGCTCCAGGCGCATCTCCGCCGTTGCGGAGAGCGTCCAGGCGTTGTCGCTGGTCCCGTCGACCGCGTCGGTGGCGAAGGACAGCAACGGGAAGAAGATCGGGTAGCCGTAGCGCACGGTGACCGTGACCTGGTCGCTGGTCAGCCCGCCAGCGGTGTACTCACACATGGTGGCCGTCGGTCCGGAGCTCACCCGCGACGCCGAGAACCCCTGGACGTTGGCCGCCAGGAGGCCGGAGCTCCCGTTCAACTGCGCGAGGGTGAACGTCTGCAGCGTGGTCGCGTCGGTCGACGTGGAGGCGGCGGCCCGCCGGGCCGCCTCGCGGACCGCGTTCGTCAGCCCGATCTGGGCCGGGAGCACGAA
>DASXQE010000062.1:0-4513 GCA_036493155.1 Candidatus Limnocylindrales bacterium
AGGACGTCACCTTCGAGGACGGTCTCGCTGCCCGTGAGGGCGGGCCCGACCACCAAGGCGAGGCCCACGAGGCTCAGGCCGATGCCGGCGACCTGGCGGCGGACGACCGTCGCGCCGAGGAGGAAGCGTGACAGCGCGAGCGTCGCCAGCGGGATCAGGCCCGGCACCAGGATCGCGCCGTGGTTCGCCGGGGCGAGCGTGACGCCGTACAGGAAGAGGACGTTGTAGCCGACGACCGAGGTCAGGGCGACGCCGAGGACGATCGGCAGGTCCCGCCGCTCCAGCACCAGCGAGGCGCCGCGAATCCGGGTCCACCCCAGCAGCAGCACCGCAGCGAGCGTGAACCGCACGAACGCCACGGTCAGCGGCGCGATGTCCTGGGTCGCCCATGGCGCGGCGACCCAGGTGCCGCCGAAGCCGGCGGCGGTGATCGTCAGGTAGACCGCCGCGCGGCGGCTCGGGCTCACGGGGCACCCCCCGGTGTCACGAGCCGGGCTCATAGCGCGCGCCGCCGGGCAGGTGGAGGTGGAGGGCGTAGTCGAAGACGTGCTGGAAGCCGAGCCGCTCGTAGATCCGGTAGCCCATGCTCGACGACTGCAGCGTCGCGACCCGGTAGCCGAGGTCCCGGCCCGTGGCCATGACGGCGTGCGTCAGCGCCGCCCCGATCCCCCGGCCACGGGCCTCGGGCAGCGTCGCGACGGCATAGATCCCCGCGGCGCCGCCGGCGAGCGACACGCGCGCCGTCGCGACCGGCTCCCCATGGAGATAGCCGACGGCGCGAAGCGGTGCGGGCTCCAGCGGCAGTCGCTCGCGGACGCGGGCGATCACGCCCTCCAGCTTGTCCGGCGGCCACTGCGACGGGGCGCCACGCTCCGGCGGCTCCGCGGCGAGGATGCCGTAGTAGTCGCGCGCGCCCGCCTCGTCCCGAACACCCCGGATCTCGAGGCCGTCGGGCCGCGCCGGCGGGCGACCCAGGCGGGCCAGGTCCATGGCCATGGCCGGCACGTGGTCATCGATCGGGAAGACCCGGGCCCGTTCGAGCCGTTCGCCGAGGTCCGCCGGGCCGTGGAACGGCGCGCGCCACCACAGGAACGGCGCGGGCACGGCGTCGTAGGCCGCCACGATCGCGGCGATCCGCTCGTCGGCCGTGGCTTCCTCGAAGCGCACCGACGCGACGGTGTTCGTGTATGGATCGAGCGGCACGCCGGTGACCCAGTCGGCATCGCCGTCGCGGTGGGCCGTGACCGGGAGGTCCGAGCCCAGCACCCGCGTGCCGATCGTGTCGGCCTCGATCGCGGCCGCGAAGCCCGCCGGCGAGACGTCGAGCAGCGGCGGCGCGATCGGCAGGACGATGTCAGGCGCGGCCATGACGCACCGATCGGCCGGGCAAGGCTCCGGTGGCCTCGCCGTCCGCCACGACCGCCACCCCGTTGACGAGCACGTGATCGATACCGTCCGGGAAGCGCCGCGGTTCGTCGTACGTGGCATTCGACCGCACACGGGCCGGGTCGAAGACCACCACGTCGGCGACGAGGCCGTCGGCCAGCCGGCCCCGATCGGCCAGCCCGAGCCGATCGGCCGGCATCGAGGTCATCTTCGCGATCGCCGCCTCGAGCGAGAGCAGGCCTTCGTCACGGACGAACTGGCCGAGGATGCGCGGATACGAGCCGTAGGTCCGCGGGCTGGGCTTCGCGCCGACGAACGTCGAGTCGGTCCCGACCATCGCGACCGGGTGCCGGTAGAAGCGCCGGATCCCGTCGGTGTGCGGTCCCGGCGTCACCTGGTTGACCCGGAGGTCCTCCTGGAGCAGGAGGTCGCACAGGACGTCGACCAGGTCCTGGCCGAGCTCCGCGCCGACGGCACCGAGCGTCAGGCCCTCCCAGCGCAGGTTGCCGGGCGCCGTGAAGGCCCCGAGCCGGATGTCGGCGATCCCGCCCGCGCCGGCGTACAGCACGCCGCGCTCGCGCAGCTCGCCGCGGATCGCGGCCCGGATGGCGCGATCGGCGAGCCGCTGCTTCGTGGGACCCGGGCCGCCCTCCTGGACCCACAGCGGGACCGTGATCAGGAGTCGCGTGCTGGCCCACTCGTAGGGGTAGCTGTCGAACGTGACGTCGAGGCCCTCGGCCCGGGCGTCGTCGATCAGCTGGAGCATCTGCTCGGGCGTCCCGGGAAACGTCGCCCGATGGTAGAAGTGGGTGATGTGACTTGGGGCCTGGCCGCGCCGGCCGATGTCGATGGCCTCCCGGAACGGATCCAGGAACCGGTCCCCGAGCGGGTAGCGGACGTGGCTGTGGTAGAAGCCGCCGTGGGCCGCGGCCTCGTTGGCGAGGCTCGCCAGCTCCTCGGTGGTCGCGTAGGCGCCGGGCGGATAGTCGAGGCCGGTCGAGATCCCGAACGCGCCCTCGGCCATGCCCTCGCGCAGCATCGCCCGCATCTCGCCGACGGCCTTCGGATCGGCCGGCCGATCGCGCCAGCCGACCGCAGCGAGGCGCAGGGCGGAGTTGCCGACGAGCATCCCGACGTTCAGGCCCAGCCCGGCATCGAACCGGTCGAGATAGCTCGCGACGGAGTCCCAGTCCAGCCTGACCCCGGGCCGCGGATCACCGTCGAGCCCGGCGTTCATCTCGGTGAAGTCGGCCAGGTCGTCCGGGCTCCGGAACGGCGCGTACGACAGGCCGTCAATGCCGACGATCTCGGTCGTCACGCCCTGCCGGATCTTCGGCTCGTGGCGCGGCTCGGCCAGGATGAGCAGCCCGGAGTGGCTGTGGAGGTCGATGAAGCCCGGCGCCACGACCTTGCCCGTGGCGTCGATCATGCGGTCGGCCGTCCGGCCGTCGGCATCGCGGGCCTCGGCGTCCGGGGCCCCGGCGTCGCTTGCCTCGGCGTCCGGCGGGCCCGGCGAGGCCAGCACGAGGCGGCGCGTGCCGCGCGCGTCGGGCCGCGTGATGCCGAGCGTGCCGGGTCGGGCGGGGCTGCCCGTGCCGTCGACGATGGCGCCGCCGGTGATCAGGACCTCGAGTGGTTCCACGGCGTCAATTCTGGCAGCCAGCCTCCGGGCCCGATTCGTCCTGCTAGGGTTGCCGGCCGTGACCGACCGAGCCCCGGCCTCGCCGCCCTTCGCGCTTCGCGGCCGCGTCATCTCCCCAGTGGACGGCGGCGGGACGGTCGATCACCCCGATGGGCTCATCGACGTCGATGGGGCCGGGCGGATCGGGTGGGTCGGTGCGGCCGCCGACCCGACGGCGCCGCAGGGCTGGCGCGACCGGGCCATCGATCTCCGACCGCTGGTGCTCCTGCCCGGCATGGTCGACCTCCACGCCCACCTGCCGCAGCTGCCGAACGCCGGCCTCGGCGCGGGACTCGACCTCCTGACGTGGCTCGAGCGCTACATCTTCCCGCTAGAGCGGCGGTTCGACGACGCGGCCGCCGCCGAGCGGCTGGCGCCCGCAGCCTTCCGGTCCTTCGCGGCGGTCGGGACCACGACCGTCCTCGCCTACGGCGCGGTATTCAAGGCCTCGACCGACGGCGCGTTCCGGGCCGCGGAGGCCCACGGCATCCGGGCGATCCTCGGCAAGGTCATGATGGATCGCCGGACGTACGACGAGCGGATCGACCCGGCCACGATCCTGGACCGCTCGCTCCGGGAGTCCGAGGAGCTCGCGCAGCGCTGGCACGGCGCCGACGGCGGCCGCCTCGGGTACGCGGTGACACCGCGCTTCGCCGTCTCGTGCAGCGCCGAGATGCTGCGCGACTCGGCCTCGCTCGCGAAGCGCACCGGAGCGTGGTGGCAGACCCACGTCTCCGAGGATCCCGGCGAGGTCGCGGAGGTGGCCCGCCTGTTCCCCGAGGCGCTCGACTACGTCGACGTCTACGACCGCGCCGGGGGGCTCGGCCCGCGGACGGTCCTGGCCCACGCGATCCACCTGTCCGGCCGCGAGCTGGCGCGCCTCGTCGAATCGGGCACGCGCGTCGCCCACTGCCCGGCGTCGAACCTGTTCCTCGCGTCCGGGGTCATGCCCCTGGGCCGCTACCTCGAGGCCGGCCTCCGGATCGGGCTGGGGTCGGACGTGGCGGGCGGGCCCGATGCCTCGATCTTCTCGGTCATGCGCGTCGGGGCGTATGTCCAGACGGCCCTGCGCGTCGTGGCCCGTGACAGCCATCCGGCCCTGGGCCCGCTCGACTGGCTCCGGATGGGCTCGCTGGAGGGCGCGCGCTCGCTCGGGATCGAGGACCGGATCGGCTCGCTGGAGCGCGGCAAGGAGGCCGACGTCATCGCCGTCGATCCGCGGCTGACCGTGCCGCTGCCGGGGTTGGCCTACGACCCGGAGGACATCGAGGCGTCGGACGTCGTGAGCCGCCTCATCTACCGGGCCCATCCACAGATGGTCCGGTACGCGTGGGTCCGGGGGCGCTCGCTCGAGGGTCCGGCCGGACCGCCCGAGGCATCGAGCCGGGCGGCCTGAGCGCTCCTGCGCTGCTGAGCGCTACTTCCGCTTGGTGCGGAACTGGTTCA
>DASXQE010000063.1:0-9259 GCA_036493155.1 Candidatus Limnocylindrales bacterium
CGATCCCCCTTCGGCGGCGTCGGCCATGCCGCCCTGGACGAAGCGCGCCACGGGTCCGACGAGGCTCGTGAACTCGGTCGGGATGACGAACTTGGTCGACGGGCTCGCGCCGAGCGCCTTGAGCGCCTCCAGATATTGGAGGGCCATCGTCTTCTGGTCGATGCCCTTCGCGGCAGAGAAGATCTGCTGGAGCGCCTCGGAGAAGCCCTGGGCCCGCAGGATGGCGGCCTGGCGGTCGCCCTCGGCCTGGAGGATGGCGGACTGCTTCTGGCCCTCGGCGACGTTGATCGCGGCCTGCCGGGCGCCCTCCGACTCGGTGATCACGGCGCGTCGCGTCCGCTCGGCGGACAGCTGCCGGTTCATCGCGTCCTGGACGTCCCGCGGCGGCAGGATCTCGCGGATCTCGACCGTCGTCACCTTGCCGCCCCAGCGCTCGGTGACCTCGTCCATCTTGGCCCGGAGGACCTCATTGATCTGCTCGCGCTTCGACAGGACGTCGTCGAGGAGGATGTCGCCGACCACCGCCCGGAGCGTCGTCGTGGCGATGTTCTGGAGGGCGCCGTTGAAGTTCACGACCTCGACGACGCTCTTGTACGGCTCGACGATCCGCCAGTAGATCAGGAAGTCGATGTTGATCGGGGCGTTGTCCTTGGTGATCGAGGTCTGGCTGGGGATCTCGATGAACTGCTCGCGCAGGTCGACTTTGACGCCTCGCTGGGCGAACGGGACGATGACCACCCAGCCCGGGCCGCGGACCTCCTGGGGGCTCGTGCGGCCGAGGGTGAAGATCAGCAGCCGCTCGTACTGGTTGACGATCTTGACCGCGGACAGGACCAGCAGCAGCAGGACCGCGAAGACGAATACCGCGATCGACAGCAGGATCGGATCCATGGGTAAGCCCTCGACCTCCTAGGCAGCCGGCCTGGCGCCCGCCGGTTCGACGATAAGCGTAAGCCCTTGCTGGCCGATGACCACGACCGGCGCGCCGCGGGGCAGCGGTGGCGCGCCGGCGCTGGCGTCGGCGGTCCGGGCGGACCACTCCTCGCCGGCCGCGAAGACCGTGCCGGTCGGCCGCAAGGGCGAGCGCACCTCGCCCGGGGTCCCGGCCGGCACCGGCGTGTTGCTGCCGGCCCCGTA
Source organism: Candidatus Limnocylindrales bacterium (assembly GCA_036493155.1). GTDB lineage: Bacteria > Chloroflexota > Limnocylindria > Limnocylindrales > CSP1-4 > UBA5189. The sequence continues at coordinate 1,138 of DASXQE010000063.1, forward strand.
CGGCACCGGCCGGAGGGCCATCGCGCGGCGATTGCGCAGGACGGTCCTGACCACCACGAGCATGAACGCGGCCGAGATGATCGCCATGGTCGCGATGAGCGGCAGCGCGACGGTCACGTCGGCCGCCTCCGGGTTGCCCGGCGAGGCATAGAGCGCCGAAGCGCCGAGCACGAAGGCCACGATCCCGCCGACGGTGAGCAGGCCGTGGCTGGTGACGTTGAGGTCCACGACGAGGAGCCCGATCCCCAGGACGACGAGCAGCAGCCCCCCGGCATTGAGCGGCAGGCTGCCGAACCCGATCAGGGCCAGGACGATCGAGATCGAGCCGGCGATGCCGGTCGCGAAGTTCGGGTGGATGACCTCGAAGATCAGGCCGTAGAACCCGATCGTGAACAGGACGAACGCGATGTTCGGATCGGCCAGGAGATGGAGGAGGTCCTGGACCGGGTTCATCGACGCCTCGGACACCGCAGCGCCCGCGACGTCGACGGTCAGCTGCTGGCCGGCCTTGTCCGTGATCGTCTTGCCGTTCGCCTCCGCGAGGACTTCGTCGAGCGACGCCGCGAGGCCGTCGGCCACGCCGAGATCGACCGCCTGGACGGCGGGCGTGGAGATCGCCTGCTGGACCGTCGAGACCGCCCAGTCCACCGGCCGGCCCCGCAGCTGGGCGATGCCGGTGATGTAGGCGACGGCGTCGTTCATGACCTTCGTGCCCTCGGTGCCCGTGATGTCCCCGCCCGACGAGTCGACCGGCGAGGCCGCACCGATCTCCGTGCTCGGGGCCATGTAGACGAGGTTCGCGGCCAGGGTGATGAACGTGCCGGCGCTGGCCGCGCGGGCGCCGCTCGGCCCGACCCAGACGATCGTCGGAATGGTCGATTCCTCGAGGGCCGTCACGATCGACCGCATCGAATCGAGGCTGCCGCCCGGTGTGTCGAGCTCGATGACGACCGCGGCATCGCCGTCGCGGGCAGCGCCGGCGATCCCGTCGCCGAGGTAGCTGGCCATGACGTTGTCCACGATGCCGGTGGCGTGGAGCACGACGACGCTCCGGTCCGCGCCGTGGACCGCCGGGGCGACCAGCAGCCAGACCAGCCCGAGCAGGGCCAGCGCGAGGCGCGCGCGCACGCTGCGGGCTCGGGAGCGGGCGCGTGGCGCGACGACGATCGGGTGGACCTCCCGGGTCATTGTCCCTCGAAGTGCCGGAACACGAGCGCACTCCAGGTCTCGAGGCGGTCCTCCACCGCGGCCACGGCGTCGGCATCCGCAAAGGACCCTTCGAGCTTCTCGGTCTCGCGGATCTCCACGCGGCGCCCCGCCGCATCCGCCACGTACACCGCGCCCACGTGGACCCGCCCGACGTCGGTCGTGTCGTCGTTCAGCAGGCCCACCAGCTCGAAGGCCGGCTCGAAGTCCGCCTCGACCTCCTCGGCCCATTCCCGGCGGAGCCCGCCGGCGAGGTCGCCGTCGCCGGGATTCAGGTGACCACCCACGCCGATCGACCAGCGGTCGTGGAGGCGGGCGTCGCCGCCGGCCCGGGTCCGATGCATCAGGAAGTAGCGCGGCCCGTCGCGCAGGACGAGGTACGGGATGACCTGCTTCCAGGCGCTGTCCTGCTCCATCGCCGCCCGATCGCGGAATTCGCCGCGGGCTGCCACGAGCGCCTCGAAGTCCACCAGGCCACTCGTCGTGACGCCGAGCCAGCCCGGGTCGTCCATGATCGCGACCCGGGGCACGACCAGGACCTGCTCGCCGGCGCTCACGACCGCCCCGCCCGTTCGCTGTCGGTGAGCGCGTTGCGCGCCGCCTCGAGTCTCGCTCGGAAGCGCGCCGCATCGGGGCAGCCATCGCGCTCGAGATCCGCGATCCACTCGTCGATGGCGTCGCGGACGCGGCGGAGGCCCGAGGCCACCTCCGAGGCGTTCGTCGCGAAGATGCCGGCGCCCATCTCCGGATCGCCGTGCGCGACGCGCGTCGTGTCGCGCCAGCCGGACGCGGCGAGCTGTCGCGCTTTGCCGAGGCGCCACGGGTCGCCGTTGGCGACCGCCTCGACGAGCGCTGCGGCCACGGCGAGCGGGACGTGGCTGATGGCGGCCACCGCGGCGTCGTGCTCGGCGGCGGTCATGCGAACCGGCACGGCGCCCACGAACCGGGCGAGTGACTCGACCCGTTCGACGTCATCGGGCGAAGCGAAGTCGCCGGGAACGACCACCCACGGCCGGCCGACGAACAGGTTGCCCGACGCCGCCTCGACGCCGCTCAGCTCCTTGCCCGCCATCGGGTGGCCGCCGACGAACCGGACATGGCCGTCATTCGCTCGCCGGAGCAGGGTGGCCTTGGTGCTGGCGACATCGGTGACCGTCGTGGATCCGAGGCCGTTGGCGATGGCCGCCGGCGAGTCGGCAAGCATGCCCGTGACGGCCAGCGGCGGGCCGGCGAGGATCACGAGGTCCGCTCCGCGAACGCCATCCGCCGGCGATTCGGCCACGACGTCGACGAGCCCGCGGTCGAGTCCCGAGCGCGGACCTCGACCAGCCGGCGACCAGGCCGTGACGTGGACGGGCGCAGCGCGCTCCCGAAGCGCCATCGCGATCGAGCCGCCGATCAGCCCGAAGCCCAGGAACGCGATGCGCCTGAACGGGAGGTCCACGGGCTGGGGTTTCGGCATCGGGTCGGGCAACGGCACGGGTGCGGCGTCGTCTGCGGCTCAGCCGCCGTACGGACCGCGGTCCTCACGCCGGCGACGACCCTGGCGGCGCTCGGCCACGCGTCGCTCCGTGTCGTTCGGCGGTCCGGGGTCGTCGGGCGGGTTCTGTCGCCGGTGGGCAATCCGCCGATTCCCGTCGCGGCGGTCGGCCTCGAGGTAGGCCCCGCAGCGCGGGCAGCGTCGCTCCTCCGCGAACAGCGCCTCGATCGGCGCCGACGTGTAGACGAGGCGACCGCAGGTTCGGCAGACGATCGTGGGCATCGGGAGTGGCGATCGTAGCAGCGGCTCGATCGCGCGCCGTCAGCCGGGCGGTCGGGCGCTGTCGGCCGTGCAGTCGCCCGCCCTCAGCCGCCGAGTCGCGCCTCGTGGATGGGTTCGTACCAGGCCGGGCCGCTGCCGAGGTGGCTCCGGTACAGGACGATGCTGGCCGCGGTGAACGCCCAGGACTTGCCGGCAGCGGCCTCGGCCAGGGCGCGCGCGGCGTCGCCCGCGAGTCGCAGCCCGTCGGTCCGCGCCAGGGTCAGGTGCGCGTTGAACGGCCGGTCGTCGGGGCCCCGCGAATCGCCCGGGACCTGGATCCGGGCGAGACCCTCGGCGAGCCGGCCGAGCCCGTCCAGCCCGTCCTCGATGCCCAGCCACAGGGTCCGCGGCCGGCCGGCGGCGGGAAAGGCGCCCGATCCGGCGATCCGGACCTCGAACGGCGGCACCGCGGCGGCCGTCGCGTCAGCGGCCTCGCCCAGGGCAGGCGCATGGTCGAGCGACGTCGGGCCGAGGAAGCGCAGGGTCAGGTGGAGGCTCTCGATGTGGACCCAGCGGATCCGCGCGTGGCCGTCGCCCACACCGGCCTGGACGGCGTCGCGGACCGGGCGGATCGCCTCACGGACGTCCTCCGGCAACGGCAACGCGAAGAACAGCCTCGGCCGGTCGGGGTCCTCCGGCGGCCGCTCGTCGCGCTGCCGGAACCGCTGCGCGCTCACGACTCGACGCTCACGACTCGGCGCTCACGACTCGGCGCTCACGGCTCCAGGGTCGCGACGCGCTCGCGGTCCTCCGTCAGGACACGTTTCGCCTCGACCTCGTCGCGCCAGCCCTCGACATCGACCGTCTTGTCCTCGAGGAGCTTGTAGGTCTCGAAGAAGTGCTCGATCTCGATGAGTCGATGGGGCCGCACCTGGGCCAGCTTCTCGACGTGGGCCTGATGCGGATCGCCCTCGGCGACGCACAGGACCTTGAAGTCGATGCCCTTCTCGTCACGCATCGCGAGGCCGCCGATCGGACGCGCCCAGACGTGGCAGCCGGGGAACGTCGGCTCGTCGACGAGGAGGAGGACGTCGGTCGGATCGCCGTCGCCGGACAGCGTGCCAGCCACGAACCCGTAGTCGAAGTTGTAGAACACCGCCGAGCTGAGGACCCGATCGAGGCGGAAGACGCCGGCCTCCGCATCGAACTCGTACTTGTTGCGCGATCCGCGCGGGATCTCGACGACGACCTCGATCACGTCAGGAAACTCGTCGCCCCGGTCAGTCACGTCGCGGACGATAGCGCGAGTCGCGGAAGCGGCCGACGCGGGGGCGCCGGGACGTGACATCTGCCGATGAGGTCAGCACAAGGCGAGCGGCTGTGATCGCCGACCGAAGGCATGCCTTCCGATAACGCGGTCGGGAGCGTGGAACTGGTCGGCTCCGCGGGCGAGGAAGCGGCGCGGGCGCCCGAATTGGCGCCGAACGCCGATGTCATCGGCAGGTGGCACGAGCCGCCACGGCTGGCGGCCAGGGCACGGGGTAAGGCACCGGGTCTGGTCGATGGACCGCGCGGCGCGGCGCCGCGCCTAGTCGTTGTAGAGGCGCTCCTCGATGAGCTTCTCCTGGACGGGCCGGCCGTTCGGGTCGAAGCAGCTGAACTCGAAGAGCTTCTCGTACTCGAGATCGATGTTGTCCAGGCCGGAGCGGTTCTTCTCGATCGTGGCGATGACCCAGTCGCGGAAGCGCTGCGCCTGGTACGGGTTGAACTCGATGTTGACCTTGGCGACGATCTGGTACTTCTCGTTGAGGATCAGGATGATGTCCGCCTCGTAGTTGATCGCCGACGAGCCGCGCAGGTGGTAGTTCCGCAGGCGCGAGGCCTTGAGGCCCTCCTTGTCGGCCGCGACGATCGAGATGACCGGCACGTGCTCCGACAGGGCGATGTCCTTGAGGCCGTTGACCACGTAGGTGACCTTCTCGGACTCCGACTCGGGCTCGGGGACCTGCGGCACCTTCTGGAGGTAGTCGACGACGACCAGCAGCCGTTGGTCGGGGTTGCGGTCGCGGTGCATCCGGACCAGCTCGCGCAGGTTGTCGACCGTCGAGGACGTCGCCGAGCCGCGCATGAAGAACAGGTTCTGGCCATAGCGTGCGACGCGCTGCAGGGCGGGTCGCAGGCGGGCGTTGTCGGCCAGGTCCGGCCGCGGGGACGCGCCACTGCCGTCGTCCTGGCCGGCCTGCGCGAGCGAGCCGCCGAGGAGCTCCCGGCGAACCTCCTGGATCCGCACGGCGCCGGCCTTGTGCGGCAGGTGCGGCAGGACCGATTCCATGGCGATGAGGCGGTTGAGCAGGTCGGCCTCGTCGTGCTCGAAGCAGACGTACAGCACGAACGCCTGACCGCTGGCCGCGACGTTGCGGGCCATCTGGAGGGCCATCGTGGTCTTGCCGGTGCCCTGGGCGCCGCCGATCAGCAGCAGCTCGCCGGGCTTGAGGCCGCCGCCGATGGTCCGGTCGATCGGGGCGAGGCCCAGCGGGATCGGCTCGTACTCGCCGAGCTGGCCCGCCTGGACCTTGTCGTTGAGGTCGACCAGGACGTCGACCGCGGAGCGGGGCCGGAGCGCCCCCGTGCCGGTCTCGAGGAACCACGGCTTCGAGCCGGTCGTGGCTCGCTCGTCGGGCGCCGGCGCGGCGGCTGCGCCCTGGGCCCCCTTGCCCCCGCGGGCTCGTGGGGCGGCTGCGCTGTCTTCGCTGGTCACGGCCGGATCTCCGCGATGGCGTCCCAGTACCGGACGAGCGTCCGGATCCCGGTCTCGTAGTTGTCCAGGCGCATGAACTCGTTGGGCGCGTGGGCGTGGTCGTCGGGGTTGGCGAAGCCGAGCATCACGGGCGATCGGCCCAGCAGCGTGTCGAACATCTCCGCGACGGGGATGGACCCGCCGCCCCGGGACAGGAGCGGCTTGGCCCCGAAGGTCGCCTCGATCGCGTCGAGAGCGGCCCGCGCGAACGGGCCGTGCGGGTCCGTCACGACCGGCTTGCCCATACCCAGATTGCGAACCGTCACCTGGACGCCGGGCGGCGACACCTCGGCGACGTAGGCCTCCAGCTGCCTGAAGATCGTCGCCGGGTCCTGGTTCGGGACGAGGCGGCAGCTGACCTTGGCGTGGGCGTGGCCGGGGATGATCGTCTTGGAGCCCTCGCCGGTGAACCCGCCCCAGATGCCGTTGACATCGAGCGTCGGGCGGTAGCCGAGGCGCTCGAGCGGCTCGTAGCCGGCCTCGCCCACGAGCACCGGTACGCCGCACAGGTCCTTCATCGCCTCCTCGTCGAAGGCCATGTCCGCGATCTCGCGGCGCTGCTCGCTGGTGAGCTTGACCACGTCGTCGTAGAAGCCCGGGACCTGCACGACGCCCTGGCGGTCCTTCAGCGACGCGATGATCTGGGCCAGGGCATTGGCGGGATTCTCGACGAGGCCGCCGTAGCCGCCGGAGTGGACGTCCGTGGTGGGCCCGACGACGTCGATCTGGGTGTACAGCAGGCCCCGCAGCCCGACGTTCATCGCCGGCCGGTTGCCCTCGAAGAAGCCCGTGTCGCTGATGACGATGGCGTCGCAGTCGAGGCGTCCGGCGTTGGCCTTGAGCCAGGCCTCGAGGTTGACGGAGCTGGACTCCTCTTCGCCCTCGAACACGATCTTGATGTTGACCGGCAGCTTGCCGCGGGTGGCGAACAGCGCCTGCCAGGCCTGCAGGTGCATATGGAGCTGGCCCTTGTCGTCGGCGCTGCCCCGGCCGACGACGCGGCCGTCGCGAATGAACGGCTCGAACGGCGCCGTCTCCCAGAGGTCGATCGGGTCGACCGGCTGGACGTCGTAGTGGCAGTAGACCAGGACGGTGGGCGCGCCGCCGGCGTGCAGCCAGTCGGCGTGGACGATCGGGTGCCCGCCCGTCGGCGCGACCTCGACATGCTCGAAGCCCATCCCCGCCAGCTCGCGGCCGATCCACTCGGCCGTGCGCTGGCAATCCGGCGCGTGCTCCTTCAGGGTCGAGATCGACGGGATCCGGAGGAGCTCGAGATACGAGGCGTGGCGCGCCTCGGTGGTCGCGGCGAGGTGGGCCTCGATGGCCGAATCGACGACGGTCTCGAGGGTCTCCACCTGGCCTCCCTGGCTATGCGGCTGTCAGGCCGGGTTCGGGGCGGGCGACGACTTCGGCTTGGGCTGCGGCTCCGGCTTGGCGGCCGGCGCGGCCGGGGCCTCCGGGGCGGGCGGCTCGTGGCGGCGCGGCCCGAGGCCGTGGAGCGGCTCCTTCGGCGGCAGGTCGCTGAACAGCGTCTCGAACGCCTCGGAGTCGACGGTCTCCTCCGCGATGAGCTTCGAGGCCAGGGCCTCGAGCCGGTCGCGATGGGTCTCGAGGACCTGGGTCGCTCGCTCGTAGGCCCGGTCGATGATCGCCCGGACCTCCTCGTCGATCTGCTTCGCGATCTCGTCCGAGTAGTTGCGCTGCTCGCCGATCTCGCGGCCCAGGAAGACGAGCTCGTCACGCTTGCCGAAGCTCAGCGGGCCGAGCCGGTCGCTCATCCCGAACTCGGTGACCATCCGGCGCGCGAGGTCGGTCGCCTTCTCGATGTCGTTGCTCGAGCCGGTCGTCGTGTCGCCGAAGACCAGCCGCTCGGAGACGTTGCCGCCGAGCAGGCCGGCGATCTTGTCCTCGAACTCGGACTTCGACTGGAGGTAGCGGTCCTCGGTCGGCAGCGCCATCGTGTAGCCGAGGGCCATGCCGCGGCTGATGATCGTGACCTTGTTGACCGGGTCGCACTTCGGGAGGATCCGCTGCACGACCGCGTGACCGCCCTCGTGGTAGGCGATGACGAGCTTCTCGGCGTCGCTGATGACCCGGCTCTTGCGCTCGGGACCGGCGACGATCCGCTCGAGGGCCTCCTGGAAGTCGTTCATCGCGATGGTCTTGTGGTTGCGCCGGGCGGCCAGGATCGCCGCCTCGTTCATGAGGTTCGCGAGGTCGGCCCCGGAGAACCCGGGCGACTGGCGAGCGAGGTCCTCGACGCCGACGTTCTTGTCGAGCGGCTTGCCCTTGCTGTGGACCTTGAGGATGGCCGTGCGGCCCTTCATGTCGGGCCGGTCCAGGATGACCTGGCGGTCGAACCGGCCGGGCCGGAGCAG
>DASXQE010000064.1:0-33512 GCA_036493155.1 Candidatus Limnocylindrales bacterium
AGCCGCGGCGCCCCCTCTCGCTACCCTCCGATCGATCGAAGGGACACCATCGGACCGTGACCCGGTTCATCCTCCGGCGCTTGCTCCTGAGCATCCCGGTCCTCTTCGGGATCATCTTCGTGGTGTTCACCACGGCCCGGCTCATCCCGGGCGACCCGTGCCGGGCGATCCTCGGCGAGCGCGCGACGGACGCCGCCTGCAGCCAGTTCATCATCCGGTACGGCCTCGACAAGGCCATCCTGCCGGGCCTGTACCGGCGCGGCCCTGACCTCGTCTTCGATGCCGCCACCGTGCCCTCGACGATCCTCGACAACCAGTTCGTCGGCTACCTGGGCCAGCTCGGCCGCGGCGACCTCGGCCAGTCGATCAAGCAGTCGCTGCCCGTCACCACGATGCTCGTCCAGCGCCTCCCGACGACGATCGAGCTCTCGATCCTGGCCCTCGTGTTCGCGGTGATCGTCGGCATCCCGCTCGGACTCATCTCGGGCTATCGCCGCAACTCCAAGATCGACGTCGCGACGATGGCCTTCGCCAACCTCGGCGTGTCGATGCCGGTCTTCGTCCTTGGGCTGCTCCTGGCCTACATCTTCTCGATCCTGCTGAAGGGCACGCCCGTGGCCCTGCCGCCGTCGGAGCGCCTGAGCGCCGGGGTGAGCGTCATCCCCCTGGCCAAGGTCTGGGGCCTGACGGCGTGGACCGGCTTCCCCCGCGCGCTCCTCGACTTCGTGTCGGGCATCTACACGTTCACGGCCCTCATCACCGGGCAGTGGGGCGCCCTGTGGGACGCGTTCAAGCACTTGATCCTCCCGGCGATCGCCCTCGGCACGATCCCGCTGGCGATCGTCGCCCGGATCACCCGCTCGAGCCTCCTCGACGTCCTCGGCCAGGACTACGTCCGGACCGCCCGGGCGAAGGGCCTCAAGGAGCGTGCCGTCGTGCTCCGGCATGCCGCCCGCAACGCCCTGCTGCCGGTCGTGACCGTCATCGGCCTCCAGCTCGGGGGCCTGCTGTCCGGTGCGATCCTCACCGAGACGACGTTCAACCTGGCCGGCGTCGGCCGCTCGATCTATGAGGCCATCACCGGCCGCGACTTCGCGGTCATCCAGGGCTTCACGCTCGTCATCGCGGTCTTCTACGTCGTGGTCAACCTGGTGGTCGACATCTCCTACAGCTACCTCGACCCGCGGGTGCGGCTGCGATGAGCGGCGAGCCGCTCGTCCAGGGCGGGCTCATCGGCGGTCCGGGCGGGGCCCCCCTCGGGACCCCGGCCGCTGCGGACACCCTCATGAGCGCGCGGCCGGCGAGCCTCTGGCGGGACACGCTGGCCAATGTCCTGCGGCAGCGCTCCGCGGTCGTCGGCCTGGCGATCCTCAGCTTCCTCGTCGTCATCGCCCTTGCGGCCGGCCCGTCGGTCACCACCACGGACAAGGGCCTCGTCGACACGTGGCCGTCGGACGGCAGCGATCCCGGCGGCATCCACCTCGCGCCGTTCGACCCGACGCTCCCGCTGCTCGGGGTCGCCGGCCAGGACGGCCTGACCCGCCGCGAGGCGCCGTGCGTCCACGCGCTCGGCTGTCCCGCCGCCCAGCCCGAGCACATCTTCGGGATCGACGGCAACTATCGCGACCTGTTCAGCCGGGTCGTCTACGGCACCCGGGTGTCCGTCCCGTCGGGCTTCATCGCGATCAGCATCGCGATCCTGCTCGGCTCGTTCATCGGAGCGATCGCCGGGTATGTCGGCGGCTGGACCGACAACATCCTGATGCGGATCATGGACGTCCTGCTCGCGTTCCCGTCGTTCCTGCTGGCGATCATCATCACCGTCGCCCTCGGCCGGACGCTGACCAACGCCCTGCTCGCGGTCGGCATCGTCGCGATTCCGGTCTACGCCCGGATCGTCCGCGCGTCGGTGCTGGCCATTCGCGAGAACGAGTTCGTCACGGCGTCGAGGGCGCTCGGCGAATCGGGCCTCGGGATCCTCGTCCGGCGAGTCATGCCGAACTCGCTGACGCCGCTCATCGTCCAGGGCACGCTCGGCATCGGTGGCGCGGTCCTCGAGATCGCGGGGCTCGCGTTCATCGGCGTGACCGGCGACATCAGCGTCCCGGAGTGGGGCTCCATGATCAGCCTCGAGCGCGGCCAGCTGTTCAACGCGCCCCATGTCGTGCTGATCCCGGGCCTCGCGATCACGCTGACGGTCCTGGGCTTCAACCTCCTTGGCGACGGCCTGCGCGACGCCCTCGATCCGCGGCTCAACCGATGAGCGGCGCCTCGATGGCCGAGCTCGTGCCCAGCGGCGGCACCTGGCGCGCCCGCCGGACCCCGACGTCCTCCGGCCCGATCCTGGACGTGCGCGGCCTCCAGACCTCGTTCCACACGCGAGACGGCGTCGTCCGAGCCGTGTCGGGCATCGACTTCCACGTCGATCGCGGCGAGATCCTGGGCCTGGTCGGCGAGTCGGGCTGCGGCAAGAGCGTCACTTCGATGTCGATCCTGCGGCTCATCGCCAAGCCCGGCCAGATCGAGGCCGGCCAGATCCTGTTCGACGGCAAGGACCTGCTGACGTTCACGCCCGACCAGATGCGGGCCATCCGCGGCGACCGGATCAGCATGATCTTCCAGCAGCCCCAGAGCTCCCTGAACCCGGTCTGGGACGTCGGCCGGCAGATCGGCGAGGTCCTCGAGATCCATCGCAACATGAAGCGCAAGGCCGCCCGGGACCGGGCCCTCGAGCTGCTCCGGATGGTCGGGATCCCGGATCCGCAGCGGCGCCTGTCCTCGTATCCCCACGAGATGTCCGGCGGCATGGCCCAGCGCGTCATGATCGCGATGGCCCTCGCCTGCGAGCCCGAGCTGCTGATCGCCGACGAGCCCACCACCGCGCTCGACGTCACCATCCAGGCCCAGATCCTGGACCTCATCCGGGAGCTCCGGGAGCAGACCGGCACGGCGGTCATCCTCATCACCCACGACCTCGGGGTCGTGGCCGAGATGTGCGACCGCGTCGCGGTCATGTACGCCGGCGAGATCGTCGAGCAGACCGACACGGTGACGTTGTTCCGCGAGCCGCTCCACCCATACACCCGCGGCCTGATCGACTCGATCCCGGTGGTCGGCGAGGTCCGCGATCGCCTCGCGGTCATTCCCGGCAACGTCCCGAACCTCATCGACCTGCCGGCCGCGTGCCGCTTCGCGCCGCGCTGCCTGACTCGCGAGACCGAGCACGTGCCGCACTCGCTCGAGCTCCACCCGTCGCTCCTGCCCGCGGCCGGCGATCACGACGTCCGCTGCTGGCTGTACCACGACCCCGAGGGCCGCAGCATCGCGACGCAGGCGCCGGCCTCGTTCAAGCGCGGCCCGGTTGCCCGGGACGAGCGCGGCCGCACGGCCGAGCTCGGGGGGACGCCACGGTGAGCGGCAGCCCGGTGGACGCGGCAACGGTCACACCGCCCGTCGCGCAACCGATCGACGCGGACGCCTCCGAGGCTCGCCGGCCGCTGACCGGGCCGCCGCTGGTCGAGGTCAAGGACCTGGTCAAGCACTTCCCGATCCGGGGCGGCATCCTCCAGCGGACGGTCAACGTCGTGCAGGCCGTCGACGGCGTGAACCTCACGATCCGACGCGGCGAAACCCTCGGCCTCGTGGGCGAGTCGGGCTGCGGCAAGACCACGGTCGGGCGCCTGCTCCTCCGCCTCATCGACCCGACGTCCGGCACGGTGTCCTTCGACGGCACCGACATCACCACGCTCGGCGGCGGCGCCCTCCGGCCGTATCGCCGGCGGATGCAGATCATCTTCCAGGATCCGTACGCCTCGCTCGACCCGCGCACCCCAATCGCCGACAGCATCGGCGAGGGCCTGCGGATCCACGGCCTCGGGACGGCCGCCCAGCGGCGCGAGAAGGTTCGCAAGATGATGGACCTCGTCGGGCTCCAGCCGTACCACGCCCGCCGCTATCCCCACGAGTTCTCGGGCGGCCAGCGCCAGCGGATCGGCATCGCCCGGGCGCTGGTCCTCGAGCCCGACCTCGTGGTCTGCGACGAGCCGGTCTCGGCGCTGGACGTCTCCATCCAGGCCCAGGTCCTGAACCTCCTCAAGGACCTCCAGGGCGAGCTGGGCCTGACGTACCTGTTCATCGCCCACAACATGGGCGTGGTCGAGCACATCTGCGACCGCGTCGCGGTCATGTACCTCGGTCGGGTCGCGGAGATCGCCGAGCGGCGCGAGCTGTTCCGCGACGCCCAGCATCCCTACACCCAGGCGCTGCTCTCGGCGATCCCGATCCCGGACCCCGAGCTCCGACGGAAGCGGATCATCCTCAAGGGCGACGTGCCGTCGCCGGTCAACCCGCCGTCAGGCTGCCGGTTCCACCCGCGCTGCCAGCTTCGAGCGGAGCTGGGCAACCCGGAGATCTGCGCGGCAGCCGATCCGGAGCTGCTCGTGGTGCCGGGCGAGCGGCACGCGATCGCCTGCCATTTCCGCGGCGAGGCCGGCAAGACGACGCCCCGCCCGAGCTAGCCTCCCGCCCGTCACACGCCGGCCTCGCGACCCGAGCCGGACCCGGGTGCGGGCCGCAGCCGGCGGACTCAGCGGTTGAGCACCCGCGTCATGAAGATGGCCTGCTCGGACTTGTCCGACAGGTCCTGCCGCACGGCCGCGTACTCGGTGCTGCCGCTGGCCCACTGCTGGAAGCCCGCCTGGACGCCCGCGGCGTCACCCGCCTCCAGCGAGTCGTGGATCTTCTGGAGGCCCGCGATCATGTCGGCATAGGCCTTCGCCAACCCGTCCCCGAGCGACTTCGTCTCCGAGTACGACTGGAGCTTGGGGATGTTCGGCTGGTTGCCCTTGAGGAAGTCCAGGCCGCTCTGCGACGCGGTCAGGATCTCCTGTGGGCTGTTGTCGTTGACGGCGGTCGTCATGTCCCCGCCCATCGACTCGAACTGGCTGTCCGCCGCGCCCAGGGCAACGGTCGCGATCACGACCTCGCTGGGCCACGAGGTTGGCTTGGGTGTCGGACCCGTGCCCGCCGGACCCTGACCCGATCCGTCGCCGCTGGACGGGCCGGGCGTCGCGGGCGTCGACGTACAGGCCACCACGACCACGGCCAGCGTGACCAGCGAGATGGCGAGGAGCAGGAGTGGCCGGTGCGATCGTCGCCGGCGGGTGGGCGCCACGCTGACGATCGAGGGTGCGTGGGTCATTCGGAAGCGGCAGCCGTCTCCACTACCGACTGCGTCTCCACGGCCTCGGCCACGGCGGTCTCGCTGATCTGCTCGGCGAAGTGGCAGGCCGTGCGATGGCCTTCGGCTCCCAGCGGCCGGAGCGCCGGATCCTCGGTCGCGCAGCGCTCGGGGTTGCCGAGACGCTCGCGGAGCCAGCAGCGCGTGTGGAAGCGGCAGCCCGATGGCGGCGCGGCGGGCGACGGGACGTCGCCCTTGAGGACGAGGCGCTTGCGGCGCCGGCGCGGGTCGGCGATGGGGATGGCCGACAGCAGGGCCACCGTGTACGGGTGGCGCGGGTTGCGGTACAGCTCGTCGACGGTCCCGATCTCGGCCACCTTGCCGAGGTACATGACCGCGATTCGGTCGCTGAAGTACTCGACGACCGAGAGGTTGTGGCTGATGAACAGATAGGTCAGGTTGAAGTCGCGCTTGAGGTCGAGCAGCAGGTTCAAGACCTGGCTCTGGATCGAGACGTCGAGGGCGGAGACCGGCTCGTCGCAGACGATGAAGTCCGGCGACAGGGCCAGCGACCGGGCCACGCCGATGCGCTGGCGCTGGCCGCCCGAGAACTCGTGGGGGTAGCGGCGGCTGTAGTCACGCCGCAGGCCGACGACCTCGAGCGCGTCGCCGGTGCGCTTGTCGCGCTCCTTGCGGTCGGTCACGCCCTGGGCCAGGAGGCCTTCGCCGATGATGTCCGAGATCGGCATCCGGGGGTTCAGGGATCCGAACGGATCCTGGAAGATGATCTGCATCCGGCGGCGCAGCGGCCGCATGTCGTCGGGATCGACGTCGGCCAGCTCATAGCCATCGAACACGACGTGGCCGTCGGTCGGCGGGGTCAGCTGGAGCAGGGTCCGGCCGAGGGTCGTCTTGCCGCAGCCAGACTCGCCCACGACGCTGAAGACCTCGCCGGGGTAGACGTCGAAGTCGACGCCGTCCACGGCATAGATCGTGCCGACCTGGCGGCGCAGGACGCCGCCGAGGATCGGGAAGTGCTTCTTCAGGCCCCGGACCGACACCAGCGGCTCGCGCCCGGCGGCCATCGCGTCGCTGAGCGGCGCAAGCGTGTGCGGACTGATCGTGGCCCCGTCGCCGTCGGCGCCGCTTGAGCCGGAACTGACCGCGGTGATCTCGGCGAACCCGCCGGACTCGGCTTCGATGTGCTCGGCCGTCTTGACGGGATGGCGCTGGTCGCTCGCCAGGAACCAGGCCCGCTCGCGATACAGGCCCCACAGCAGCGGGATCCCGAAGGCGAAGAAGATCAGGGAGATCGCGCCGAGGAAGAAGGCCACGTTGCCCTGCGTCTGGGCGGCCGTCGAATCGACGACGGCGCCGGCGCCGGCGCTTGCCCCCGGCGCCACGGACGCGGCCGCAACGGCGGACGCGGCGGGGGCGCCCGAGGCGACCGCGCCGCTCGCGGCCGGTGCCGCGGCGATCGGTGCCGGGTTCAGCGCCGTGTACAGCAGCGCGACCGCGCCGACGACGAGGACGACGCCGATGAGCACGCTGAGGCCGAGCGACCACAGCTTCCGGTCGCGGTAGCCGCGCGGCGCGATGTAGCACAGGACGGAGATGACGTAGGCCGGCCACAGCGTCACCAGCGCGCCGATCGCGCCGCCGGCCTTGAACAGCACGCCGGCGGTGAGCAGCAGGCCGGCGACGACCAGGACCAGCGCGATGATCCCGTACATGATCGCGCGGGCCCGCTGGATGCCATGCGGCGGCCGGCGACGCAGGGCGCCCTTGATCGTCGGGGCGGTCAGGGCGTGCTCGGTGGTCGCGCTCATGCCTCTCCTGCGGCTGGATCGTGGACCGGCAGCTCGCGCCCGACGGCGAGGGCTCGGCGATGGGCCTCGAGCGCCGCCGGCCAGCGGCTGGCGCCCTCGGGCGTGTGCAGGTGGCAGCGCGCCCGTCGTCCGGACGGTCCGGCGACGTACAGCTCCGGGGTCACGGTCCGGCAACGCTCCCAGTGATACGGGCAGCGCGGCTCGAAATAGCACGCCGGCGGCAGGTTGAACGGCGATGGGACGACGCCCTTGATGGCCGACAGCCGCCCGCCGCGCTTCTCGACGGACGGGATCGACTCGAGCAGGCCCATCGTGTACGGCGCCTTGGGCTCGACGAGGACCTCGTCGACGGTGCCCTGCTCCACGACCTGGCCCGAGTACATGACGAGCACGTTGTCGACCATCTCGGCGACGACGCCGAGGTCGTGGGTGATCAGGACGAGCGCCGAGTCGGTCCGGTCCTGGATGCTCTTGAGCAGCTCGAGGATCTGGGCCTGGATCGTGACGTCGAGCGCGGTGGTCGGCTCGTCGGCGATCAGCAGCTTCGGCTCGCACGACAGGGCCATGGCGATCATGACGCGCTGGCGCATGCCGCCGGACATCTCGTGCGGGTACTGCTTGACGCGGCGCTCCGGGTTCGGGATCCCGACGAGCGTCAGGCTCTCGACGGCCCGGTCCCAGGCAGCCTTCTTGCTGACCTTCTTGTGGAGCTTCACCTGCTCGGCGATCTGGTCGCCCACGGTGAACACCGGGTTGAGGCTGGTGAGGGGCTCCTGGAAGATCATGGCCATGTCGTTGCCGCGGATCTTCCGCATCTGCTCGATCGGCATGCCGAGGATCTCGCGACCGTCGAACCACACCTCGGAGGAGCTGTCGATCTGGGCCGGCGGCACGTCGAGCAGTCGCATGATCGTCATCGCGGTGACGCTCTTGCCCGAGCCCGACTCGCCCACGATGCCGAGCGTCTGGCCCCGCCGCAGCTGGAACGACACGCCGTCGACCGCCGGCACGACGCCGTCGAGGACCTTGAAGTAGGTCTTGAGGTTCCTGACGTCCAGGAGGATGTCGCGCTCCGGGGGCGCGCCCCGTGGCGCTTCCGCGCTGATGACCTCGGTCATGCGCGGCTGCGTGGGTCGAACGCGTCCCGGAGTCCGTCACCCACGAAGTTGACGGACAGGACGGTCAGGATGATCGCGACACCGGGGAACAAGGGCCACCACCAATTGCCGACGAGGATGAAGGTCAGGGCGTTCGACAGGATGTTGCCCCAGGTCGGCGTCGCGGGATTGACGCCGAACCCGAGGAAGCTGATGAACGCCTCGCCGATGATGTTGCCCCCGATGATGAGCGACGCCGCGACCACGATCGGGCTGAGCGCGTTCGGCAGGATGTGCCGGAAGATGATCCGCCGATCGCGCACGCCGACGGCTCGCGCCGCCTCCACGAACTCCCGCTCGCGAATGGACAGGAACAGGCTTCGAACGAGCCGGCTCACGCCCATCCAGCCGAGCAACCCGAAGATGAGGATGATCGCCCAGACGTTGTCCTTCGCGTTCGAGAAGAACCGGGCGACGACCAGGATGACGAACAGCAGTGGCAGGCTCAGGAGCACGTCGACGATCCGCATGAGCAGGTTGTCGATGAAGCCACCGAGGTAGCCCGCGACGGCGCCGACGATCGTGCCGATGATCACGCCGATCGCCATGCTGGTGAAGCCCAGGAACAGCGATACCCGGGCGCCATTGAGGACGAGCGTCAGGACGTCGCGCTGGAGGCCGCCGGTCTCGCCCATGGGGTGGACCAGCCCGAACGCCTGGCAGACGTGCTTGGCGTTGTCGTAGGTCGCGCAGAACGGCGGCCGTCCGCCGTACACGATCTGGTCCGGGTTCGGGATGTTGTCGAACGCGTAGGGCAGGAAGAACGGTCCGATCATGGCCGCCAGGACCAGGATCGCCATGATCGCCAGGCCGATGATCGCCAGGCGGTGCTGGCGGAACTTGCGCCAGGCCAGCTCCCACTGGCTGAGCGACTTGAGGCTGACCTCGTAATCCGTGCCCGACGGTGCGGCCGCGACGGCACTGTCGTCCTGGAGCGCCTCGGGCCCCGTCGGCCCGGAGAGGTTCTGGGTCATCTGGCTAGAACTTGATGCGCGGATCGACGACCGCGTACAGGACGTCGGCCAGGAGGTTGGCCAGGACGACGAGGATCGCGGTGATGATGAAGATGCCCATCAGGATCGTGTAGTCGAAGTTCCGGATCGACTCGATCGTGAGCCGGCCGATGCCCGGCCAGCTGAAGATCGACTCCGTGACCAGCGCGCCGGAGAACAGGAACGGGATCTCGAGGCCGATGTTGGTGACGACCGGCAGGAGCGCGTTGCGGAGCGCATGCCGGAACGTGACCGTTCGACCGGGCAGGCCCTTGGCCCGCGCGGTCCGCACGTAGTCCTGGCCGAGCGCCTCGAGCATCGACGCGCGAACGAACCGGCTGTCCCCGGCAATGTTGACCACGACGAGGGTGATCACCGGCAGGATCAGGTGCTGGGCGATGTCGAGGATCGCCGTGATCGGGTGGCCGCCGAAGAACGTCCAGTAGTCGGTGGTCCCGAAGGCCGGTGAGATCCGGGCGTTGACCATGCCGCTGATCGGGAGCCACTTGAGGCTCACTCCGAAGATCAGGATCAGCATGATGCCCAGCCAGAAGGTGGGCATGGCGAAGCCGATGTAGCTGAACACGGTCGCGGCTTGGTCGAAGAAGCTGTAGCGCTTCACCGCGGCGAGCACCCCGAGCACGATGGCCGAGAAGATCCACAGGATGAGTGCGGTCCCGGCCAGGACGAGGGTCGGCAGCGCGGCATTGGCGATGCGGGTGGAGACGGCCTCGCCCGAGTCGAGCGAGAAGCCGAGGTCGCCGTGGAGGACGCCGTTCGTGGCGCCCGAGATCGGCGTGGGCAGGAAGTTCGGCCAGCCGTTCGGCCCGAGGAACTGGCCGACGCCCTGGCTGTCAGGATTCAGGATGCCCACCCAGCGGCCGTACTGGATCGGGATGGGCTGGTCGAGGCCCCAGGACTTCTTGAAGGCTTCCTTCTGGGCCAGCGTGATCTTGGGGTTGTTCGCGAAGCGCTGGACCGGGCCGCCGGGGGCCAGGAGCATGATCGCGTAGGTCAGGATGCTGATGCCGATGACGACCGGGATCGCCTGGATAAGCCGGCGGATCAGGTATTTCGTCATCGGGGCCCTTCCTTGCTGCGCTTGCGATCAGTGGCTGGTAGTTCACTCGGGGCGTCCGCGGTGCGGGCGCCCCGAGTGTGCTTACGAGTTCCTAGCCAGTGAGGTTCAGCGCCTCGTCAGGCCTTGACGAACCAGTCGACCGCATTCCACGTCGGGCCAGCCTGCGTCGGGTTCTGGAAGTAGTTCCCGAGCTTGCTGGAGACGAGGTCGACGTTCTTCCGGTAGTACAGCGGGATCTCGACGGTCTTGGAGACGTAGATGTCCTGGAACGTCTTCATCGCGTCCTTGATGACGTTGAAGTCGACGTTGCTCTTCACCGCGTCCAGGGCCTTGTCGAGGTCCGGATCCGAGACCGTGGCGTCGTTGGCGCCGTTGGGCTCGGTCAGCTTGGAGTAGTACGAGGTGTAGTTGCCGATCGGGTCGAGCGACGAGCTGAACGCGTGCTCGGCCAGGTCGAAGTTGCTGTGCGACAGGCCGCACGGCGTGTCCTTGGTCCCGTCGTTGTACTCGACGAAGATGTCGGACGGATCGACGCCGTTGACGACGCTCTCGATGCCGACGTCCTTCAGCCAGTTGCTGATGAGCGCCAGCGTGTCCAGCCGGACCTGGCGGGTCGTCGTGCACAGCTCGATCTTGGCCCGGAGGCCGTTCTTCGAGCGGATGCCATCGGAGCCCTTGGTCCAACCGGCCGCATCGAGGATCTGGTTGGCCTTGTTCGCGTCGAACGTGGCCGGGGGCTCATCCGCGAAGTACCACGCCTGCGGCGCGATGTTCGTGTTGGCCACCTGGACCGTGCCACCCAGGAGCTTGGTGTTGATCTCGTTCTTGTCGATCGCGTACGAGACCGCCTGGCGCATCGCCGGATCGCTCATCGGGCAGCCCGTGCCGCGATCCTGGACCGCCGGGTTGGTGGAGCAGCCACCGACGTTCGTGTCGGTGTTGCCGGGACCCGCCGCCCAGTTCGGGCGGAGGAACTCGTAGGTCAGCGCCGGGGCAGCCGCGATGTTGTCGTGGAGGCCCTGCTGCTCGAGCTTCGGGATGTCCGAGTCCTGGAGGTCGGTCGCGAAGTCGACCTCACCGGCCGCGAAGCCGGCGATCATCGCATCCGCGTCGCCATACCAGTGCCAGATCAGGGTGTCGAGGAGGGCCGGCTGGCCGCTCTTGAAGCCCTTGTAGTTGTCGTTCCGGACGAGGCGCAGCTCCTGGCCGGACGTGACCGACTGGAACTTGAAGGCGCCCGAGACCGGGACGTTCGGCATGTCGGTCGGCTGGAAGCCCTTGCCCTTGACCTGGTCGGCGATCGAGATCGGCGACAGGTAGTGCTTCGGCAGGGGGGTGCCCAGCGTCAGGTACGACTCGTAGACCGACTTGAAGTGGTACACGATCGTCGTCGGATCGGGGCAGTCGACCTTCGTGACCTGGTCGTAGCCCGTGGTGCCGCCGGCGAGGCCGGTGTTGGCCGGATCCATGATCCACGACCACGTGTACGCGAAGTCATCGCACGTCAGGGGCTGGCCGTCGGACCACAGCAGGCCCGGCTTGAGCTTCCACGTGACGGTCATCGCGTCGCCGCCGTCACCCGGGACCTTGACGCCACCGTTGTCGACGGTCGACGGCTGGGCCGCGAGGTCCGGCAGGTACTTGTAGTCGTTCGTCGCGACCACGAGCGACGCCCACGCGGCGGATGCCACGTTGGCCTCGGTGACCTGGCTGTAGTAGAACGGGTTGAACTGGTTGGCTTCCTGCCAGTCCCCGATGAGGATCTGGCCGCCCTTCGTGCCCGCATCCGGCGTGTAGGCCGAATTGAACAGGTCGAGCGGGGTCGTGGTGGGAACCACGGCCGTCTGCGCTGGCTGCGACTCGCCGGTGCCCCCAGAGGGGTTCGTCGACCCCGACGGGGTGCACGCCGCGAACAGAATCGCGGTCGTGGCAACCAACGCCTTGAGCGGTTTCTGCATCAACTGTCCTCCACTGCGGCGATGACCGATCGCCGGGAACATCCACAGACGCGGCGACCGCTCCACGAGGCCCGATGGGCATGCGCGGGTGAGCAGCGGCCAGAGCGCTGGCGGTACTATGGGGAGCGTCACCGGAGCGTGTCAACTTGCGCCGGCCGAGTTCGGCCGACGATCAGCGCGCGTCCGGCGATCGCACCGGTGCACGGGCCGGTGCCACCTCCTTCCGAGCTGGCCTGAGGTCGTCCGGGTAGCGCCGCACGCCGGCGGGCCCGTCGGTGAGGTCGGTGGTGGCATCAGCGGCCGCCGGGGCCGCGTGGGCGCCCAGCACGTAGTCGGCCTCGATCTGGGCCGAGACGGCATCGAGGTCCGTGCCCGTGACCGGCGCGAGGGTCGCGGCGCTGCCGACGTGGAGGGTCGCGGGGCCCACGAGCGCGGCGACGACCAGGGCCGAGGCCAGGAGGCCGCCGAAGTTCGCGCGCCACCGCCAGGCTTGCTCGCGCGCAGCCTTGCGGGATCGCTCGACGCGGTCGCGGAGTCGCGACCACGTCCGGTCGAGGGCCTCGTCGACGGCGTGGTCATCGGCGCTCGGGCGCCACGCGAACCAGGCCGTGCCGCCCTCCGACTCGGAGCCCATCCGGCGCAGGGCCACGACCGTGAGCGTGAGGTCGCCGAGGATGGCGGCGCAGTCCCGGCAGCGGTCGAGGTGGGCCAGCGCCTCCGCCCCGGCGAGTGATGGCTCCGCGCGTTCGGCGAGCTCGGCCAGGGCCTCGCGGTGCCGAGCGCAGGCGATGGAGCTCGCGCCGAGGAGATCGAGCGGCAGTGGGTTCATCGCGGCGGGCGGCGGACGGCGATCGTCGCGGGCAGCGGTACGGGCACGCCGGCGGCCGGCAGCTCCGCCTGGCGCTCGCCGGCGAGGTGCTCGCGCAGGGCATGCAGCGCGTAATGGATGCGGGACTTGGCCGTCCCCAGGCGGATCCCGAGCGCGTCGGCGGTCTCCTGGAGCGACAGCCCGTTGAGGTAGTAGAGGACGATCACGAGCTGGTGCTTCTCGGGCAGGGCCGCGATCCCGCGCCGGATGGAGCGCCGCAGCTCCTCACGCTCCGCCACCTCGGACGGCTCGGGGGCGTGGTCGCGAAGGCTCGCGATGGTGGTCTCGCCGATCGGCTCCACCGGCAGCTTCCGCCGGCCGAGGCGGCTGTAGCACAGGTTGAGCGCGACGCGGTACAGCCACGGCACGGGCGACACGTCGAGGCGCAGGCTCAGGCGGTGGCGGTAGGCCCGGAGGAAGGTGTCCTGGAGGACTTCCTCGGCGGTGTGCGGATCGCCCGTCAGGGCCAGGGCCGTGCGCTCGATCAAGGAGCGATGGCGCCGGAAGAACGCCTCGAACGCGTCGAGGTCGTCGGCCTGCATCCGAACGAGCAGGTCGTGATCGGTGGCGGTGGCGTCCGGCGCAGCGCGGGGCGTCTCGTCCAGCGTCAGCTCTCCAGATCCTCGAGGTCGCGGCACCGACCTGCAAGATGACGATACGCGGGCTCGGGACCAAAGGTTCAATCCCGGACGCGCGCTCAGGCCTCCGCGGTCAGCTGCTCGTAGGCGGCGGCGTCCATGAGTCCGGCGAGCTGGGTCGTGTCAGCGACCTTCAGGCGAATCATCCAGCCCTCGCCATAGGGATCGCTGTTCACGAGCTCGGGCTTGTCGGCCAGGGCGGGGTTGATCTCGGCGACCTCGCCGCCGACCGGCGCGAACAGGTCGCTGACGGCCTTGACCGATTCGACGACCCCGAACGTGCCGAACTGGTCGATCGATCGACCGACGGCCGGCAGGTCGACGAACACGACGTCACCGAGCTGCCCGGCCGCGAAGTCCGTCACGCCGATGGTCGCGTGGTCGCCCTCGACCCGGACCCATTCGTGATCCTTCGTGTACCGCAGGTCCGCTGGGACCATCCGGCGTCCTCCTCGTGTGCGCGACAACGCCGCGCTGCAGCCTCCGGGGGTCGATCGCTCCCTACCGGGAACGCTTGTAGAACGGCAGCGGCACCACCGTCGCGGGGACGGGCTGCTCGCGGATCTCGACGTCCAGCATGGTACCCGGCTCCCCATCGTCGGGAGCCGCGTAGGCCATGGCGATGGGATAGCCCAGGCTCGGCGACTGGCTGCCGCTGGTGACGACGCCGGTGCGACCGTCGGCATCCCGGACCGGATAGCCGTGCCGGGCGATGCCTCGGCCAGTCACCCGCAGCCCGACGAGTCGCTTGGCGAGGGGCTCGCGGGCCGCCCGCTCGAGGGCCGCCCGACCGACGAAGTCGCCGGGCTTCTCGAGCTTGACGACCCGGCCGAGGCCAGCCTCGAACGGGTTGGTCTGGCGATCGAGCTCGTTGCCGTACAGCGGCATGCCGGCCTCGAGCCGGAGCGTGTCGCGGGCCCCGAGCCCGCATGGGATGACACCGAGGCCCTTGCCGGCATCGGCCAGGGCGTGCCAGACGGCCGGACCCTGGTGCCACTCGACGAAGACCTCGAAGCCGTCCTCACCGGTGTAGCCGGTGCGGGCCACCAGGGCGGGCAGTCCCGCGACCGTGCCGCTGGCGATCGCGTAGTAGCGCAACCCCGCGAGGTCGATGTCGGTCAACGGCCCGAGGACCTCCCCGGCCCGAGGCCCCTGGATCGCGACCAGCGACGTCGCCAGGGATCGGTCGTCGAGGACGGCCCGCCAGCCGTGCAGCCGGTCCGCCAGCTCGTCGGACACGATCGCGGCGTTGCCGGCATTGGCGACGACGAGGAACCGCTCCGGACCCAGGCGATAGACGATCAGGTCGTCGATGATCCCGCCGTCCGGCGCGCAGATCATCGAGTACTGCGCCCGTCCCATGGCGAGCGTCCGCGGGTCCGTGACGAGCGCCGCTGCGAGGCCGTCCCCGGCATCGGCGCCTTCGACGAACAGCTCGCCCATGTGCGACAGATCGAACAGGCCGGCCCGCTCCCGGACGGCCCGGTGCTCCTCCAGGATCGACCCGTACTGGACCGGCATCAGCCAGCCGGCGAAGTCGATCAGGCGCGCGCCGAGCTGACGGTGGACCTCGACGAGCGCCGTCTCCTTCGGCTGCTCGATCGCGTCCGGCGCGTCGGGCGTGGCCGCCGGGTCGGTCATGACACGGCCTGGCCATCGAGGCGGGCGGCCGCAGCAGCGACCAGGCCACGCTCGGTCGGGAAGGTCAGCAGGCCGGCGGCATCGGTGAACGGCACCCAGCGCACGCGCTCGAACTCATGGTCGTGGCGGGCCAGGTCCCCGCCGGTGGGCTCCATGAGGAAATAGTGAACGGTCTTGTGGATCCGGGTGCCGGACTGGACGAACGTGTACTCGATCGACGGCAGTCGCTCGACGATCCGGACCTCCAGGCCGGTCTCCTCGGTCACCTCCCGGCGGGCGGTCTCCTCGATCGTCTCGCCCGGCTCGGGCGTGCCCTTGGGGAGCGTCCAGGTGACCGCGTCGCGGTCGCGCCGGCGCATGCCGACGACCAGGGAGCGGCCGTCCCCCTCGGCTCGGACGACGATCCCGCCTGCGGAGGTTGCGGCCGCCGTCCTCAGCCGCGCCACGGCGCCACGGGGGCGCTCGCACGACGCACGACGACGGAGCGCGACCAGGTCGGCGAGACCGGCGGTCGCGGGCGACCGGCCGAGACGCGCACGGGTCGCGTCGAGGCGATGGAGCGGGGGTCCTGGCGGAGCCGGACGAGGGGTGTCGGATCGCTGGCGCGCAGGACCGTCAGCTGGGTGGTCGCCGCGCGGAACCCGGGCCAGGAACGGAGGCCGAGGCGGGCGCGCGGCGATGCCGGGCTGGGCTTGGGAAAGCGGGCCGCCGGGCGGGTCGCCAGCCGGGCAGCAAGGCCGTGATCCATCGATTCACATGGTAGCGAGTCAGCCTCGCCTCGCAACCACATTGCGAATGCTGACGGCGATGTCCGGGGCCAGCGCGCCACGCGATTCGGCGATCGCGACCTCGCGCTCGGCGATGGCGCGATACAGCGGCAGCACGCCGGGCGCGTGGTCCCGCAGGGCGTCCAGGTGGCGCTCGATCGTGCCGACGTCGCCGCGGACCATGGGCCCGGTCAGCGCCCGGGCGATGCCGAGGGCCCGCGCGTTGCCGAGCGTCTGCTCCGCCAGCCCGCCATAGACGAGGAGCGACCCGGCCTCGTCGAGGCCGGCGACCCGAGCCAGCTCGGCGATCGCGTCGAGCAGGGCCACGAAGCCACCCGCGGCCAGCATCGCCGCCGCGTGATACGCGGCCTTGCTCCCCGGCGCGAGGCGGACGGCCGTCGCCCCGATCGCCTCGGCCATGCGAGCCAGGAGGTCGGCCAGCTGGTCGTCGCCTTCGACCGCGACCGTGGCCCCGTGGAGCGCCGCGACCGCACGCTCGGTGTCGGCGAAGGCGACCAGCGGGTGGAAGGCGCCCACCTGGGTGCCGGCCGCCCGGGTCGGCTCGAGCACCTCCGCCCCGAGCGCTCCCGACGTGTGGATCATCGCCTGGCCGCTGTACAGCCGCAGCTCCTGGGCCAGCCTCGGCAGGGCGTCGTCGGGGACGGCGAGGATGACCAGCTCGACCTCGTCCAGGAGCGCGGTCGCCTCCGCGAACGCGCGCGCGCTCGGGACGAGCGTCCGGAACCGGCGGCGCCGCTCCTCGCTCCGCGACGCGACCGCCGCGACGGGCCAGCCGGCCCGCTCCAGCGCGACCGCCAGCGCCGTCCCGACCGCACCGGCGCCGACGATTCCGATGACCGGCGGCTCCCCGGGCGCCGACTGCGCGTGCGGGTGTGCGTGGTCGCTGGCGTGCTCGACCTCGCCATGGCGATGGCTCGCGGTGGCCGGATCCAGGTCGATGCCGCGCCGCTCGAGGTCATCGAGCGCAGCCCGGTCGGGCCGACCCGGCCCGGATCCGCGCGTCGCCTCGTCCCAGGCCTTCATCGGCCCGCGGAGTACGCTTCCATGCGTCGAGTCTGGCACAGCGTCCAGGGAGGCCAAGCCACGCAGCAACACGATCCCTTCGGCGCCCGGGCCTCCCTCGGGGCGGGCCTGCCGGACCTCTACCGCCTGGCCGCGCTGCGCGACAGCATCGACCTCGACCGGTCCCCGGTCACGCTCAAGATCCTGCTCGAGAACGTGCTCCGCCATGCCGGCGGTGGGGTCGTCACCGCGGACGATGTCCAGCGCCTGGCGGCGTGGCGGCCGCGGGCCGGCGGCGAGGCCGAGATCCCGTTCATGCCCTCGCGCGTGATCCTCCAGGACTTCACGGGCGTGCCGGCCATCGTCGATCTCGCGGCGATGCGCGACGCGATGGCCGACCTCGGCGGCGATCCGGCCCTGGTGAACCCGCTCGTGCCGGCGGACCTGGTCATCGACCACAGCGTCCAGGTCGACGCCTTCGGGACGCCCGCCGCCTTCGCCTTCAACGTCGCCCGGGAGTACGAGCGCAACGGCGAGCGCTACCAGCTCCTGCGCTGGGCCCAGACCGCGTTCCGGGACCTGCGGGTCGTGCCGCCCGGGACCGGGATCGTCCACCAGGTCAATCTCGAGTTCCTCGCCAGCGTCGTGGCCACGCGGCCGGACGACGGCGGCCGGCTGGTGGCCTTCCCGGACACGCTGGTCGGGACCGACTCGCACACCACGATGGTCAACGGCCTCGGCGTCCTCGGCTACGGGGTCGGCGGGATCGAGGCCGAGGCGGTCCTGCTCGGCCAGCCGCTGTACCAGCCGATGCCGCGGATCGTGGGCGTGCACCTCGCCGGCGAGCTGCCGCGCGGCTCGACCGCGACCGATCTGGTCCTCGTCGTCACCGAGATGCTGCGGAAGTTCGGCGTCGTGGGGGCGTTCGTCGAGTTCGCCGGCGACGGGCTCGCCGGGCTGCCGCTCGCGGACCGCGCGACCATCGCCAACATGAGCCCCGAGTTCGGGGCGACCTCGACGCTGTTCCCGATCGATGAGGAGACCCTCGCCTACCTCCGCCTCACGGGCCGGCCGGCCGATCGGATCGAGCTCGTCGAGCGCTATGCCAAGGACCAGGGCCTGTGGCGCGCGCCCGGCGCCGCGCCCGAGTTCGACGCGCTGCTGACGCTGGACCTCGCCACCGTCGAGCCGTCCGTCGCGGGCCCCAAGCGGCCCCAGGACCGGGTCCCGCTGCCGCTCCTGAAGGGCAACTTCCGGTCGATCTTCCCGGCGCGCCTGGAGCCCCTCGACGAGGCCGGCGCCGAGGCGATGCGGCCGCTGGGCGGCATGGTCGAGGAGTCGTCGGCCGAGTCCTTCCCGGCGAGCGACCCGCCGTCGTTCGCGGCCCAGCGGGTCGAGGACGAGCCCGCGCCGCCGATCCCCTCCCCGATCGACCTCGATCCGGCCTGCCCCTACCCCACCTACCGCTTCGAGAAGGACGGCGCGAAGGCCAAGATCCGGACCGGCTCGGTGGTCATCGCGGCGATCACGTCGTGCACGAACACCTCGAACCCGACCGTCATGATCGGCGCCGGGCTGCTGGCCCGGAACGCCATCCGGCGCGGCCTCCGCGTCCCGCCGACGGTCAAGACGTCGCTCGCCCCGGGCTCGAAGGCCGTGACCGGGTACCTGGCCTCGGCCGGGCTGATGGCCCCGCTCGAGGAGCTGGGCTTCGCGCTCGCGGGCTACGGCTGCACGACCTGCATCGGCAACTCGGGCCCGCTCGACGAGGAGATCGCCCACGAGATCGAGGCCCACGAGCTCGTGACGGCTGCGGTCCTGTCGGGCAACCGCAACTTCGAGGGCCGGATCCATCCCCTCGCGCGCGCGAGCTACCTCGCCTCGCCGCCGCTCGTCGTCGCGTTCGCCCTGGCCGGCCGGATCGATGCCGACCTGTCGTCCGAGCCGATCGGCATCGGTGATGACGGGCAGCCGGTGTTCCTGGCCGAGCTGTGGCCGTCCAGCGACGAGATCAAGGACGTCATCAGGAGCGCGGTCGACCCGGAGCTGTTCCGCGAGACCTACGCCACGGTGTTCGAGGGCGACGATCGCTGGAAGGCGCTGCCGATCCCCGAAGGCGACCGCTACGACTGGGATCCCGCCTCGACGTACATCGCCCGGCCGCCGTTCTTCGAGGGCATGGGCCACGAGCCCGCGCCGCTGCACGACATCGTGGCCGCCCGCGTCCTGGCCGTCCTGGGCGATTCGGTCACGACCGACCACATTTCCCCGGCCGGCTCGATCGCCGCGACCTCGCCGGCGGGGACGTGGCTCCAGGAGCACGGCGTGACGCCGCTCGAGTTCAACTCGTACGGCGCTCGGCGGGGCCACCACGAGGTCATGGTCCGGGGCACGTTCGCCAACATCCGCCTCCGGAACGCCCTCGTCGATCGGGAGGGCCCGTACACCCGCCACCTGCCCGACGGCGAGGAGGTCTTCATCCACGACGCCGCGGTCCGGTATGCCGGCGAAGGCGTCCCCCTGGTGGTCCTGGCCGGCAAGGAGTACGGCTCGGGCTCGTCCCGCGACTGGGCCGCGAAGGGCCCAGCGCTGCTCGGCACCCGGGCGGCGATCGCCGAGAGCTACGAGCGCATCCACCGCAGCAACCTCGTCGGGATGGGCGTGCTGCCGCTGCAGTTCCTGCCGGGCGAGAGCGTGTCGTCGCTGGGCCTGACCGGCCGGGAGCGATACACGATCCGGGGCATCGCGGCTGGGCTCAGCCCGCGCCAGCGACTGACCGTCGAGGCGACTTCGGACGACGGCGAGACGCGCTCGTTCGAGGTGATCTGCCGGCTCGACGGCGAGATCGAGGTCGACTACTACCGCGCCGGCGGGATCCTGCCGGCCGTGCTCCGCCGCATCGCCGGCTCGCGCAGCGACTGACCCGTCGAGCCGCCGGCTCGAGGGCGAGGTCCGTCGATCAGGCCGCCGCCGCCCGATTGGCGTCGGCCGGTGAGGTCGCTGCGGGATGGCGGCGATCGGCCAGGAACAGCAGCCAGGCGGCCAGGGCCCCGAGCGCCACGATCCCGCCGCCGATCGCGACCACGGTGCGCACGCTGATGATGTCGGCGAGGATGCCGGCGGCCGCGGTCGAGATGATCGTCGTGGTCGACGTCGCGGCCTGGAACGCCGCCAGCACACGGCCTCGCATCGCGTCCGCCGTGGCGGTCTGGAGGAGCGTCGTCGAGGCCGCCTGCAGCGGCGTGACGAACCAGCCCACGGCGAACAGCAGGGCCATGAGGGCGAAGACGTTCGGGACGATCGAGAACAGGCCCACGATCACCGCGACGCCGAACATCGCGCCGGTGATGATCGTCGACGGCCGAAGCCTCGCCGCGAGCGTCGCGACGACGCCCCCAGCCAGGATCATCGACACCGTCTGGGC
This sequence comes from Candidatus Limnocylindrales bacterium, assembly GCA_036493155.1. GTDB lineage: Bacteria > Chloroflexota > Limnocylindria > Limnocylindrales > CSP1-4 > UBA5189. Next base: position 20,558 of record DASXQE010000064.1, read on the forward strand.
AGCCTCCAGCGGACCGGCCCAGACCGTCGACTCGTGCAGGACGTTCACCAGGAACGGCACGAACAGGACGTTGACCGCGCCGAGGCCCAGCATCGCGCCGGCGACGCCGACGACGGTCGCGGTGAGGGTCCGTGAGGCCCGGATCGCGGCGAGGCCGGCGCCCACGGAGGCGCCGATGCTCGGGTGGTCCCCGGCCGCGGCCGCCTCGGGCCGGCCGACGTCGCGGCTCACGCCATAGACGATCGCCACGGACGCGAAGAACGTCGCGGCATCGATGACGAAGGACGGCCAGATGGTCCCGGTCAGGGCGACGACGACGCCGGCGATTCCCGTCCCGACGAGGTTGGCGATGATCCGGGCCACCTGGCTGATGGAGTTGGCCGCGAGCAACCCGTCGGGCGGCACCACGCGCGGCACCAGGGCCCCGCGGGCGGGGGTGAAGAACGTCCCGATCGAGGCCTGGACGAACGCCAGGACGTACAGCAGCGGCAGGCGATCCATGGTGGCGGTGGCGACGAACCCGAGGACGAGCAGGCCGCGCATGCCATCCGAGGCGAGCATGATCCGGCGCCGATCGAGCCGGTCGGCGTAGGCCCCGGCGATGAGCCCGATCGTCATCTGCGGCAGCGCGACGGCGATCGACATGACCGCCAGCGCGGCGGTCGAGTGCGTCAGCTGGTTGACCACGAACAGCAGCGTGATGAACGTGAACCCGTCGCCCACGTCCGAGATCGTCTGAGCGACGAACAGCCGCCGGAAGTCCGCGATCGCGAGCACGCCGCGGGCCCCCAGGCTCGGGCGCGATGCCGGGCGCTCGGTCATTCGGCGGGACTCCCCTGCCGCTCGCTCGTCGCGCTCGGTGACGGGGCCGCAGGTACGGCCGTCGGTGACGGATAGAACGCCAGGAAGAAGCCGTAGGCCCGGCTCTCGGGCACCTCGGGGTCGTCGAACGCCTCGATGACGGCCGCGAGCCGGCCGCGCAGCTCGGCCGCGCGCGCCGGAGTCAGCCGCGCCAGGCCACGGCTGACGAGCGGCCGGTCGGCACCCATCTCGTCGGGATCGGCCGGCAGGGTCCGGAGCACCGCGAGCAGCTCGCCGCGGGCCGCGTCCATGACGTTGCCGACGAGGGCCTCGGTCGTCGCGGCATGGTCCTCGCTGGCGAGGAGTCGCGGGTCGAGCCGCAGCGACAGGGCCGTCACCCGGTAGCGCGTCTCGACGATCCCGGACACGATCCGCTGGCCGGCGGGCCGGATCAGCTCGCGCTCCGCGAGCAGCTCCATGTGGTGGTAGAGGCGGGTCTGGGGGACGTCCAGCGCGGCCGCCAGCTCCTTGACGCTCCAGGCGTCGCGGGCCCGGGTGACCATCGTCTCGAGGATGCGGAGGCGCGTCGGGTCGGAGATCGCCTTGAGCGTCTCGGGATCCGAGACGATCCGCTCCGGCACGGGCGCGTCGTCGTCGGAGGTGCCGACCGGCTCGTCGGGCTCGAACCAATCGGCGACGTCGGCGGGCGTGAAGCCGAGGTAGTCGTGCAGCCAGCGATCGGTGCGGCTGGGACCCGCGTCCCCGTCCGCCGGACCGCCCGTGGCGCTGCTCCGCTCGTCAGTCATTGCATCCCCAGTGAGCGTTCAACGAATGCTGAACGTACTGTGGCGACTGAACAGCGCGGTGTCAAGGGCCTCCCGGGCGTCCCGCCCGACCTGCTAGGGCGCGCCCGGAGCCTCGACCTCCGCTGCGGTCAGTCCCTCGCTGCCAGTTCGTGCGAGGTGGGACGGCCACCAGTTCCAGCGGCCCAGCAGGACGACGAGCGACGGCACCAGGAGCGAGCGGAGCAGGAAGGTATCCATCAGCACGCCCGCCGCGACGCCGTAGCCGATCTGCTGGATCTGACCGCCGCCCGCAGAGCCACCCGCGACGGCGAGGACCGCGAAGGTCCCGCCGAGGATGACGCCCGCGGTCGTGATCGTGCTGCCGGTCCGGCCGATCGCTCGGGCGACCGCGTCCCGCAACGGCAGGTCGTGGGCCTCCTCGCGGATGCGGCTCATGATCAGGATGTTGTAGTCGGAGCCGAGGGCCATCAGGAAGATGAACATCAGGAACGGCAGGATGAAGTTGATCCCGTCCTGGCCGCCGATGTGGACGAAGATGATGCCGACGAGGCCGAGGGCCGCCAGGTACGAGAGCAGGATGCTCAGGACCAGGTAGATCGGCGCCACGAGGCTTCGCAGGACGAGGGCCAGCAGCAGCGCGATCAGGACGGCCACGATCGGCACGATCCGGTTGAGGTCGCTGCCCGAGATCGTAGCGATGTCCGCAGCGAACTCGATCTGGCCGTAGACGCCCGCAGCCTCGGCCCCCACGGAGCGTGCGACGCCGTCGACGTCGGCGCGCATCGCGGGCACCGAGTCCAGGGCGGCCGGGCTCGAGACGTCACCCTGGGCGAACTGCACCGAGAACTGGATCGTCCTGCCGTCGGCGCTGATCAGCTGGGCGGTCGATCGGTACAGGGCATAGACCGGCGCCGGGACCGCTGATCCCTCGGGCGGCGTCGGCGGCAGCAGCGCGGCGGGCCCCAGCGCCGCATGGAGCTGCGCGAGCTGGGCTGACGTCAGCGGCACGCCGTTCGGATCGAGCGGCCCGACGAACCCGCTGAATTCGGGCAACGCGGATAGTCCGGCCTGGGCACGATCGAGGACCGACACGTCATCCCACACGGGACTCGAGAACCGCAAGAGGATCGCGCTGCGTCCGGCGGTCGATGACGGGAAGTGCGCCTCGATCAGGGCGGCACCGTCGCCCGAGTCGGTCCCCGCAGGGGCACCCTGCGAGAAGCCGAATCCGGCGATGCCCGTCGTCAGCAGCGTCGCGCCGAGGCCGATGAAGAGCACGAGCCCGGCAACGAGCGTCGGTGCCGGACGCCGCGTCGCGATCACCCCGATCCGGTCCCAGAGCCCGGCATGGTCGGCTCCGTGCGGCCTCGTCCCGGTCGGCCAGAAGACGGCCCGTCCCAGGATCGCCAGCAACGCCGGCAGGAGGGTCAGGCCGGCGAGGAGCATCAGGGCGATGCCGATCGCGAGCGCCGGCCCCAGCGCCTGGTAGAAGGCGAACTCGGCGAGGACCAGGGTCATCAACGCGGCGATGACCGTCAGGGCCGAGAACGTGATCGACTCCCCCACCCGGCTGACCGACCGGATCACCGCCTCATGCGGCGTGAGGCCTCGGCGGAGCTCCTCACGGACGCGGAAGACGAGGAACACGCCATAGTCCGTGCCGGCGCCCAGCACGAGCACGATGAGCATCAGCTCCGTGATGGAGGAGACCTGGACGCCCAGCTTGGTGGCCTCGGCGATGACCGGACCCGAGAGTGCCAGCACGAAGCCCGCCGGCAGCAGGGTCACGAGCGGCGCGAGGGCCGCGCGGAAGGCCAGCAGCAGGAGGAGCACGATGAAGCCGACCGACAGGAGCTGGGTCAGGTTCTGCGAGCTGGTGTAGGCCCCGGCGCTGTCGACGATCGTCGGGAGCTGGCCCGTCAGGTGGATCTGCAGCCCGTCGGTCGCCCCCGACGCGCTGATCGCGCCGCGGATCCCATCGACGACCGCGACAGCCTCCGGACCCGGGCTGAAGGCCGGCACGTTGGCCTGGACGAGCGCCTGGCGAGCCTCGCCGTCGGCAGAGAGCCCGAAATCGGCCACGAGCTTCACGTTGGGCAGTCCCCGGACCGTCGCCTCGAGCCGGTCGAGCACCGCGCCATCCGCCGCCGTCAGGCCTCCGTCGCGTGCCGCGACCAGCGTGGCGGCGGCCAGCGACGCGTCCTGGAAGGGCGCGGCCAGCGCGGCGGCCTGCATGCTCCGCGCCGTCGCCGGCAGGAAGCCACTGGTCGTGTCCTTCGAGACCGACGCGAGGCTCGGCAGGAGCTGGACGGCGAGGACGGTCCCCACGATCCACAGCCCCACGACCGCGAAGCGGAACCTGACGACGGTGGTGGCCAGGGCGTTGAAGATGCGGTTCATCGATCGTCCTCTTGGCTGGGGTCGACGGTCGCCGTCGCCTCGGCTGCTGCCGACGCGGCGGCCACCAGGATTCGGGTGGCCTCCTCGATGACCGCCAGGTCGGGGTCGCTCACGAGCGCGAAGAGGGCTCGGAGCTGCCGAGTGCTCAGCTCGCGCAGCTCCTCGAGCGCCGCGAGTCCGAACGCGGTCGCCGCCACCCGCACCTGGCGTCGGTTCGCCGGATCGTCGCGGCGGCTGAGGAAGCCCGTCGAGACGAGGTGGTCGACGGCGCCGCTCGCGGTCGAGAGCGAGACGCCGAGGCGCTGGGCGATCTCGGACATGCTCAGCTCCCCGGTCGCCGCCACGACATACAGCAGCTTCGCCTGGGCCATCGTGAGATCGATGGCGGTGAAGGCCGGGGCGTGGACGGCCATGAGCCGGCGCTGGAGGTCTTCGAACGCCTCGAGGGCACGGGCGACGGCCGGCCGCGCGTCGTTATTCGGTGAGGTCATATGGTTCGGCTCCACCGTAGGGTTCGGGGAGACCGAATAATCGCCTCGATCGGTCCGGTTCGTCAACCCGCTGGCTGCAACAACGCGGGAGCGGGGCCGAAGCTCCGCTCCCGCGTGGGATCGCGCTGGTGGGCGATACTGGATTCGAACCAGTGACCCCGCGGATGTGAACCGCGTGCTCTAACCACTGAGCCAATCGCCCGCGTACGCCGCGGTCGCTCGCGAGCGAGCCCTCGGCGAGCGGCGATGATACATCCGCCTCCCCGGCGGCTCGGCCGGTGAACCCTCGCTACCCTCGGGCGATACATCCGGCAGTGCGGCCGCCGGTCCGGTCCGCGCAGGAGGAGCCAAGCCCATGACCACGGACACCGCGGCGTCCGCCACGCAGCCGGCGGCGAGCCAGCCGGCGGCGTCCGCCACGCAGCCGGCCGCGCCCGCGGTCCGAGCGGCGACGCCGTTCTGGGACGACCTTCGGGCGGCTGTCGCCCAGGCGGTCGTGGGCGCTGACGATGCCCTGCGGCTGGTGGCCGTGGCCCTCCTGGCCGACGGCCACGTCCTGCTCGAGGACGTGCCCGGAACCGGCAAGACGCTGCTCGCGCGTGCCGTGGCCCGCGCGCTCGGCCTGACGACCGGCCGGATCCAGGGCACGCCCGACCTGCTGCCCGTGGACGTCACGGGCTCGAGCCTGTACGAGGGCGGCGCGCTGCGCTTCGTGCCTGGTCCGGTGTTCACCAACCTGCTGCTCGTCGACGAGATCAACCGCGCGACGCCGCGGACCCAGTCGGCCCTGCTGGAGGCGATGCAGGAGCACCAGGTCTCGATCGAGGGCCAGGTCCGGCCCCTGCCCGAGCCGTTCGTCGTCCTCGCGACCCAGAACCCGATCGAGTACGAAGGCACGTTCGCCCTGCCCCAGGCCCAGCTCGACCGGTTCCTCGTGCGGGCCCGGATCGGCTACCCCGACGAGGCCGGCGAGCGCCGCATCGCGAGCCGCTACCAGCACGCCGCGGAGCCACTCGACGCCATCGGCCCGATCGCCGACGCGGCCCGGATCCTGGCCTTGCGCGGTGCGGTTCGCGAGGTCCTGGTGTCGCCCGAGGTCGAGGCATACGCCGTCGCCATCGTCCGGGCCACGCGCGACGACGCCGACCTCGAGCTCGGGGCGAGCCCGCGGGCAGCGGTGGCCCTGTACCGCGCGGCCCAGGCGGCAGCGACGCTGGACGGTCGTGCCTTCGTGCTGCCCGATGACGTCAAGGCAATGGCCCACCCCGTGCTGGAGCACCGCCTCGTCGTGGACGTGGACCGGGCCGTGCGCGGGGCAACGCCGGCCGGCGTCCTGGCGAAGGTCCTCGCCTCGGTGCCGGTCCCGCCCCTGCCGGAGGCCTGATCGTGGCCGGCCGCGTCGTGGCCGCCCTCGTGCTGGTGCTCGCCGGCGCCGTGCTGCGCCTGCCGGTCGCGGCGATCCTCGGTGGCGTGCTGTTGCTCGTCGAGGTCGTCCATGCGACCTGGCAGCGGCGCGGCCTGCGCAACGTGCGCTACGCGCGTCGCGTCCCGGTGCCGCGCCTGGCCTGGGGCGAGGAGGTCCGGCTCGACATCGAGGTCTGGAACCGCAAGCGCCTGCCGCTGGCATGGCTCCGTGCGGATGACGCCATCGAGGACGGGCTCGTCGTCCGTGACCGACCGTCCATCGAGACCGAGGCCTTCGGGCCAACGCTCGTGAACACCTGGACGCTGGCGCCGTTCGAGCGCGTCGTGCGCCACCTGCACCTCAGCGCCAACCGTCGCGGCGTGTTCGCCATCGGTCCCGCGAACCTGTCCGTGGGCGACCTGTTCGCGCGGCCCGCCGCGATGGCCGAGATCGAGGGCCAGCTGCTCGTCACCGCGTGGCCCAAGGTCGTGGCCGCGCCATCGGTCATCCGGCCGGAGCGCTGGGGCGACCTCGACCGCGCCCGGCGCGGCCTCGTCGAGGACCCATCGCGGTTCGCCGGCATCCGGCCATACAGCCCGGGCGACCCGATCCGCCGGATCCACGCGCGGGCCAGCGCCCGCCTCGGCGCGCCGATGACCAAGACCTTCGAGCCGTCGCGCGAACGCGACGTCCTGCTCGCGCTCGACCTGCAGACCGAGCCGGGTCCGACCTGGGAGCTCGCGGTCGAGGACGAGGTCATCGAGGGCCTGTTCGTGGTGGCCGCCTCCGTGAGCCGCTCGCTCGAGGCCGAACGTGCCGCCTTCGGCCTGACGGCCGCCGGCTACAGCGGCCTGCCGAACCGCTTCGCCGACGTGCCGGTCGCGCATGCCGCCGGCCAGGCCGATCGGGTCCTTGATCTCCTCGCCCGCCTGTCGACCACGCCGTCGGCGCGGTTCGAGAGCCTCCTGGGCCGGATCGAGCGTCGCGGCGCCAGCGGCACGACGGTCGTCGCGATCACCGCCCGACCGCCTGGACCGTTCGTCGGGCCGTTCCGGCGCCTCGCCCATGCCGGCTTCGGGGTCGCCGTCCTGACGGCCGGCCCGGACGCGCTGGCGAACGCCGCGGATGCGCGCGCCGCGGGCTTTGCCGCGCGTGCCGCGCTGCTCGACGGTCCGTGGCGCTCCGCGACCCAGGTGCGCTTCGCGTGATGACGGCCGTTCGATTCCTGCCGATGGCGCTCGCGATCGTGGCGGAAGGAGCCTGGATCAGCGTCCTCGCGGGCTTCGTCCAGGAGCTCCAGCTGCGTGACGCCACGCTCGGACTGGCGGCGTTCATCCTCGCCGCGGCCCTGGGCGCGGCCGCCACCCGGACCATCGGCCGGCGGTGGCCCGACCGCTGGCCCTGGATCGGACTCGGCCTCCTCGTCGTCGGCGCGCTCGCCGGGCTCCTGGCGGCCCCGGATGCCCGGGCGGCCGTCGCATCCGGCCGCTTCGGCCTGGATGGCGCGCTCGGCGCGAACCTCGGCGGCCTGCTGCTGGGGCTCGCCGTCCTCCGGGGCATGAGCCACGCCCATCTGCCGCTCGACGACGATCGCCTGGGCCGCGTCCTCATGGGCGGTGCGGTGGCCCTCGCGCTCACGGCCGGAATCGGCGGGGTCGTCACGGAGCCCTTCCGGTCGCGCTTCGAGACCGACGCGCTCCTCGCCACGGTGGTGTTCCTGGCCGCGACCCTGCTCGCCCTGGCCCTCACGCGGCTCAGCGTGCAGGGTGCCGAGACCGGCGCGGACTGGCCACGCAACCCCGTGTGGGTCGGGCTGGTCGTCGCCGTCATCCTGCTGGCCGAGGCTGGGGCGATCCTCTCGGCCGGCTACGTCGGGCTGGTCCTGGAGGTCGTCTTCGGGATCGCCCTGGCGCCGCTCGTCGTGGCCGGCCTGCTGTTCGGCTGGACCCGGCGGACGATCGTGGCGTTTGCGGCCCTGGGCGTCATCGCCTTCGTCATCGTGGTCCTCGGCCAGCTGGCCAGCAACCCGGCCAGCACCGCGGTCACGGGTGGCGTCGCCGGCGCGGGCGCCAACAGCGCCCCGGGGACCGGGCCGAGCCAGAACGTCCAGATCCTGACGATCGTCGTGGTCCTGTTCGTGGCTGCCGTGGTCGTCCTCCTGCTCATCCGGGCCTGGATGCGGCGGGCGGGTCCGATGGCCGACGAGCTGGACGAGACCCGAACCATCGACGCGGGCATCGACGAGGCGGTCCGGCCGCCGCACCGCCGCTGGCGCCTGCCGGTCCAGGCAGCCCCGGGCGGTGCGGCGGCCGCCTATCGGGCGCTCCTGCATGACCTGCGAGATCGGCCAACCGTCGCACGGCGCCTCGGGGAGACCCCCCGCGAGCATGCTCGCCGCCTCCACGGCGACGGCTGGGGCCGGCTGGGGCTCGACCTCCTGGCCGCCGATTACGCCCTGGAGCGGTTCGCCGGCATGACCCTGTCGGCGGGCGAGGACCGGCGCGGCATTGGCCGCTGGCGACGCCTGCGGTCCGAGCTCCGGCCGATCGCGGTGCCGGCCGTCGAGGCCCAGGACGAGCCGCGGATGGGCCCCATCATCCGCCTCGGGGACGAGGCCCCTGCCGGACCGCCGGCAGCCGGGACGCCGGCCGCGGACGACGCCCGCGGCGACGTCAGCGCACGGCCTGCAGGACCACCCCGAGGACCAGGATGACGATGAACGGCGACAGGTCGAGCATCCCCGTCCGCGGCAGCAGGCGCCTGATGGGTCCGAGGATCGGCTCGGTCGTCGCGACGATGAACGAGGCGAATGCGCCGCGGCCCGCCGGATCGACCCACGACAGGATGACGCGGGCGAGGATGAGCAGCTCCAGCCCGACGGCGAGGAATCGCACGAAGTTCACGCCGAAGGCGGCGAACACGCGGCGAGTCTAGCGAGCGGCCGGGCGATCGCCGAAGATCGCCTGACCGACCCGGACGATCGTGGCGCCCTCCTCGATCGCGACCTCGAAGTCATCCGACATGCCCATGGAGAGCGCGGCGCCGAGCGCCGGGGCATCGGACCGCAGGCGGGCCGCGAGGTCCGCCAGGCGACGGAACGTCGGCCGCGCGGCCTCCGGCGAGTCCGCCAGCCGGCCAACCGTCATCAGGCCGTCGAGTCGCAGGTTCGGCAGCGCGAGGAGCGCCTCGAGATCGCGGGCGAGCTCGTCGGGACCGAAGCCGGCCTTGGCCGGGTCGGCGTCGACGTTGACCTGCAGCAGCACCGGCAGGGACCGGGCGGGCTGTTGCTCACCCGCCAGCCCGTCGAGGCGTCGCGCCAGGTCGAGCGAATCGACGGTCTCGATCGCGTCGAACAGCTCGACGGCCCGCCGGGCCTTGTTCGACTGCAGGGGCCCGATGAGATGCCACGTGGCGCCGGTGATGGCGACCTTCGAGGCGGCCTCCTGGACGCGGTTCTCACCGAGCGTCGTCAGGCCGGCCGCCACGGCCGCTGCGGCCACCTCGGGACCGAAGCCCTTCGTGACCGCCACGAGGGTGACGTCGGCCGGATCCCGGCCGGCCCGCTGCGCGGCCGCGGTGATGGCCTGGCGGACCCGCTCCCGCGCGTCGCGCAGGCGCGCGACGGATGCGCGATCAGGCCCGATCAGCGACCGCGCCGCAGGAAGGACGGGATCTCGAGATCGTCGGCGTCGTAGGCCGGCTTCTTGACGACGGGCACGGGCTCGGCGGTTGCCGCCCGGCTCATGCCGTTGCCGCTGGAGCCCGTGTCCGTGCGGATCGTCGGCGCGTCCGGCACGCCGGCGTCGGACAGGGCGCTGCGCTGCGTCTCGAGCTCCGCCAGGAAGTCGCGCGGCGCCCGCGCCGGCGCATCCGTGGTGGCGCCGCTGGACGCGGCCGCGCGGGCGGTCTGGCGGCGGCCGTCGAAGCCCGTGGCGATGACCGTGATCGCGACCTCGTCGCCCATCCGGTCGTTGAAGCTCGTGCCGAAGATGATGTTGGCCTCGGGGTCGGCTGCGGCGCGAACCTCCTCGGCCGCCTCCGTGACCTCGAACAGCGACAGGTTCGAGGATCCCGTGACGTTGAACAGGATGCCCTGGGCGCCCGAGATGTTGATCTCGAGGAGCGGGCTGGCGATGGCCTGGCGGGCCGCGTCGACGGCGCGATTCTCACCGGAGGCGCGACCGATGCCCATGAGGGCCGAGCCGGCGTCCTTCATGATCGCGCGCACGTCGGCGAAGTCGAGGTTGATCAGGCCCGGCACGGTGATGATGTCGCTGATCCCCTGGACGCCCTGGCGGAGGACGTCGTCGACGACCCGGAAGGCGTCGAGGATCGAGGTGTTCTTCTGGACCACGTCCCGGAGGCGGTCGTTCGGGATCGTGATGAGCGTGTCGACCTTGGCCTTGAGCGCCTCGGCCGACTTCTCGGCGTTCAGCCGGCGCTTGGCGCCCTCGAACCCGAATGGCTTGGTGACGACGCCGATGGTCAGCGCGCCCAGCTCCTTGGCGATCTCCGCGACGACGGGCGCCGCGCCGGATCCGGTGCCACCGCCCAGCCCGGCGGTGATGAAGACCATGTCCGAGCCCTCCAGGGCCTGGGCGATCTTCTCGGTGTCCTCCTCCGCGGCCCGCTCCCCGATCGAGGGGTCGCCGCCGGCCCCGAGGCCGCGGGTGATCTTGTCGCCGACCCGGATCTTGTGCGGAGCGTCGGACTGGAGCAGCGCCTGGGCGTCCGTGTTCAGGGCGATGAACTCCACGCCCATCATCTCGGCCCGGATCATCCGGTTGACCGCGTTGCTGCCGCCGCCTCCAACGCCGATCACGCGGATGAGCGCGAAGTTCTCCGAATCCGACCGCAATGCCATCGCTGCTCCTCCGGAACGGCCTCACCGGACCGTCAATGGGGGCTGGAAATAGTCAGCTACGGGGGTGTCGCTTCTCCGGCGCGATGGCTCCCCAACAGCCGGCCGAGTCTACCACCGGGACCGGCCCGAGGATCGTCCGAATCTCGTCCCTCGGGACGGAATCGACCCGGCGATCGACCTACGGGAAGAGCCCCCGCACGGCATCGCGCATCCGACCGAGGAGCCCCGCGGCGGGCGCTGATTCGTAGCGGCTCGGCTCGCCGTCCTCGAGGAACGACGCGCCCCACTGCAGGAGCCCGATCGACGTCGAGAACGCCGGGGTCAGGATCGAGTCGGTCAGGCCGCTGACCCCCGTCGGGGCGACGACGCGGACCGGCATCTGGAGGACCTCGCGCCCGAGCTCGGCCACGCCCGCGAGCTGGGCCGCGCCGCCGGTCAGGATGAGGCCGGCCGGGAGCATCCCCCCACCGGCGCTCCGGATCTCGCCGGCGAGGAGCTCGAAGGTCTCGCGCATCCGGGCCTCGATGACCTGGCACAGCTCGAGGCGGCTGACGGTCCGGCCGGCGTCCTCGCCGAGGACGGCCACCGGGATGGTGTCGTCGGCCTCGATCGTCTTGAGGTCGCAGGTGCCGTACTGGACCTTGAGCTCCTCGGCAACCGGCAGCGAGGTCTTCATCCCGATCGCGATGTCGTTGGTGACGAAGTTGCCCCCGACCGGGAGGACGGTCGTGTGGTACGGCGAGCCCTCGTTGAACATCGCCAGGTCGATCGTGCCGGCCCCGATGTCGGCCACGGCGACGCCGAGGTCGCGCTCGGTCTCGTTGGCCACGGCCTCGGCGGAGGCGAGGGCGTTGACGACCGGCTCGTCGACCTTGACGCCCGCCTGGGCGACGCACTTCATGAGGTTCTGGAAGGCCGTGGCGGGAGCGGTGACGATGTGGGTCTCGACCTCGAGCCGCAGGGCGCTCATGCCGAGGGGGTCCTTGACCCCTTCCTGGCCATCGACCGTGAAGCCTCGCCGCTCGACATGGAGGACCTCGCGAGTCGGCGGGATCGGCAGCGTCCGGGCCTGCTCGATCGCCCGCCGGATGTCGTCCCGGGCGACCTCGCGGGTGTGCGACGCGACCGCGACCTGACCGGTCGAGTTGAGGCTCTCGATCTGCGCGCCACCGACCCCGACGAAGGCCTCGGCGATCTGCCAGCCCGAGAGGCGCTCGGCCCGCTCGACGGCCTCGCGAATGGATCGCACGGTCTGGTCGATGTTGACGACGGCGCCCTTCTTGAGGCCCTGCGACGGGACCGTGCCGTGGCCGATGACCGTCAGCCGGCCGTCGCGGCCGAGCTCGGCGATGAGCGCGCAGACCTTGCTGGTCCCGATGTCGAGTGCGACGAGGGTGCCCTGGGCCACGGTCGACCTCTGCTGCTGGTGCTGCGCTAGATGTAGTGGCGCCGGATGAGCGCGACGTTGTTGAAGATCCGGAAGCCGAAGTTGATGAGCGCCACGAGGTACAGGTCGAGGCTGAGGCGGTCGCCGATGAACGTCAGGATCACGGCGACGATGGCGTTGGTCACGAAGCCCGAGATGAAGATCCGGTTGTCGTAGACCCCGTCGAGCTCGGCCCGGACCGCCCCGAGGACGGAGTCGAGCGCGGCGAGGATCGCGACCGCGGAGTAGCGGCTGAGCTCGAAGCTGACGTTGACGTTGAGGACCAGCCCGAGCAGCACACCCACCAGCAGACCTGCCAGGGGGAGGATCACCGAATCGAGCCCGCCCTCACTACGGTGCGTTCGAGCAAAGGCTACCTGACCGCGATCCGGGCGGGCAACCTCGTCCGACATGCCGCCGGCCCTCAGCGCGGCGTCGCCCGCGGCACGACCGTGCCGTGGGTGGCGTCGGCCAGGACGATCCGGACGAGCTTGTCCTCCTGGCCGAAGAGGATGCTCCGCAGCAGGCGGACCTGGCCGGGGATGAGGTCGGGCGTCCGCAGGACCGGGGTGTACGGCCCGAAGATCGCGGTCCACGAGGCTGGCGTGGTGGTCAGGCTGTAGCCGTCGGCGTCGTTGACCCGCACGACCAGGCCCGTCGCCCGGGTGCCGACGTCGTCGGGCGTGAGGGAGGCCAGCCGGGTGGCGGCGTCGAGGTCGGTGGGGTCGAGGCGGGCGCCGATGAACAGCGTCGCCGTCGACG
>DASXQE010000065.1:0-9410 GCA_036493155.1 Candidatus Limnocylindrales bacterium
GACGAGGTTGTGAGCACGCCGGTCGCAAATGAGACGGTCGTCGAGCAGGCGACCGTGGCGTCACCGAGTGGCGGCGAGATCGCTCGGCGCGTCGTGGTCCTCGTCTTCGGGATCATCCAGCTGCTGATCGTGCTCCGGATCGTGCTGCTGCTCCTGGACGCCCGCGAGGGCAACGACCTGGTCCGCTTCATCCTCGATGCCAGCCAGGTCTTCGTCGCGCCGTTCATCGGCATCTTCAACACCGATGCCTTGAAGGCCGGCGGCTCGATCCTCGACATCGCCGCGATCGCGGCACTCGTCGGCTGGACGGTCCTCGAGGCCATCGCCCTGTGGATCGTGAACCTGTTCCGGCGTGAGACCGCAGTCTGACCTCGGTCTGACCCCTACTGGTCCGAGGCTCGGTCGTCGCTGACGATCCGGGCAGCCATGGCGCCGGCGGCGCGGGCTCGGCGAGCGACCCGCTGAGTCTCGCCTGCCGGCGCCGTCAACTCCTCAGCCGGCGGCAACGAGCCGCCGGCTCGTCGTATCCGGGTCGTCGGGCTGGTCGTGCTGCTCCGCGGAGACCTCGACCAGCCGGCACAGCGCATTCGCCAGGCGGATCTCGCGGGGGCTGTGGCACTGCACGCGGACCAGCTCCGGCGACGCAACCACGATCGCCGCGCAGCGTGCCCGCGAGGTCGCCACGTTGAGGCGATTCAGCGAATACAGGAACGCCAACCCGCGCGGCGCCTCCTCCGCCGAGGAGCTGGCCATCGCATAGATGGACACGACCGCTTCCTGGCCCTGGAACTTGTCCACCGTGCCAACCCTGGCGCCCGGGAACCCGGCCGCCGCGAGGCGGCCCTTGATCAGGTCGACGTGGGCGTTGTACGGCGCCACGACGAGCAGGTGCTCCAGCGCCAGCGCCTGCGAGCTCCCGTGCCGGTCCGTCCAGCGAGCCCCCGACGACAGCAGGTCCGACACGAGCTCGACGATGACCGTCGCCTCCTCGATCGAGTCGGTCGCGTTGCCGGCATGGGCCACGGGACGCCAGCGGACGCCGGTCCCGTCGGCCGCCCCCACGCCCGCGAGGGCCTGGCGCTCGAGACCGTCGACCGGCTCCAGCTGGCTGGCGTAGAAGACCTCGGAGGTGTAGCGGCAGACGTCCGGGTGGAGCCGCCAGGTCCGGTCCAGGAACAGGCCCTCGTCGGGCGGCAGCGTGGGGCGGTCAGCCAGCAGGTGGCCGAGCGCACTGCGCTCCGCGCCGGGCGGGTGCGAGCCCTTGAGGGGCTGGTCGAGCTGCTGCGGATCACCGAGCAGGACGAGCGCCCGCGTGGCGGCCGAGAGGGCGATCGTGCTCGCCAGGGACAGCTGGCCGGCCTCGTCCACGAGGAGCGTGTCCACGGCGCCGTCGAGGGCGTCGCTGGACCACGCCCAGGCGGTCCCGCCGAGGACGGTGACCGTGCCGTCGTCGAGGGCCCGCCGCGCGGCGCCGTTGTCCTTGAGCTGGATCGCCGCCTTGCACTGCGCCTCGGGGTCGTCGCTGCCGCGCTGCCCGAGCCGGACCAGCGGATCGCCAGCGGCGGCGCGCTCGATCTCGTCCAGGAAGTGGCTGATGACCTTGTGGCTGTTGGCGGTCACGCCGACGCGCCGCCCGGCGCGGACGAGCGCGACGACCATCTGGGCGCCGGCGTAGGTCTTGCCGCTGCCCGGCGGCCCCTGGATGGCGAGCGTCCCGTCGGCCAGGGCCAGGGCCAGGCGGATCGCGGCGTCGGTCGCGTCCTCACCCGGGTCCCGCAGCGGCGCCCCCGCGGCCTGGCCGACCGCTGGCGGCTGGCGCAGCAGCAGGTGCCGTGCCGCGGCGAGCCGCGGTCCCTCGGCCGCGATGCCGTGCTGGAGGACCCATCGCCCGATCCGCATCAGCGAGTCCTGGAGCGGGTCGGTCGAGACGAAGTCGTACGGCACGATCGCGGTCGGCAGCGGCGCATCGAGGTGCTTCCGGGTGCGACGGAGCGTCACGACCTGGGCGGCCTCGTCGATCGCCTGGATCGTGCCCGTGGCCGCGCGGGTCCGGGGATCCGTCATGGCTTCGCCGGTCCGGACCGCGTAGTCCTGGGCCGGGAAGCCGAACCGGAGCAGGCGGCCGGCCCCCTCGGGCTCGGGGATCGTCCCGAGCCAGGTCAGGCCGCCGATCGGCTCGCGGGCCTCGACGAGCTGTTCGTCGGACAGGTCGAGGAGCTCGTAGTAGCGCCACCAGAAGGCCTTGTCTTCGCGCCGGTGCCAGCCGAGGAGCTGGGCCAGCAGCCACGTCGCGTGCTCGGTCGGCGTCCCGGCACCCGGGTCCGCCGGCAGGCCCGCGGTCAGCACGGCCGCGAGCTCGGCGACGGCGAGATCCCGATCCGTGACGGGCTTCTGCTCGGCCCCCGGCACGCCTTGTCCCGGCCGGCCGGGCCGTTCGTCGATCATGGCCTCGAGGTCCCAGCGGCGGGCCTCCAGCCAGTTGCGAAGGTGCCAGGTGGAGACGACGTCGTCGCGGTTGTACGCGGCGATCTCCTGCAGGATCGTCTCGCCGACCGCGCCATGCTCCGTGGACTGGCCGGCCAGCCAGGCCTCGAACGCCACGATGCTGGTGCCCGCGGAGCGCAGCTCGATCGCCCGCTCGAAGCCGTACAGCGGCTCGAGCTTCTTGATGGAGTAGCTCTCGACCGACGCGCGGACGCTCTGGCGGACGACCCGGAACAGGTCGACGAGCACGCCCTCCCGGAGGAGCCGGTCGACCTCGGCCTCGCGGGTCGCATGGCGCTGGGCCAGCCGCGTCAGCGCGGACCGCTCGTACGCCGCGTAGTGGAAGACGTGGAGCGTGGGATCGGCTGTCCAGCGGTCCATGACGAGGTCCACCAGCCGCTCGAATGCGGATCGCTCGGCGGCGCGCGTGACGTCGCCGGCCGCGTCGCGGCTCCACAGCTCGTGATACAGCCGCTGGGTCGGATCGTCTCGATCCGGCCGCCCGATCTCGAGGACGCCGAACAGGTACTCGACCCCATCGTCGAGCGCGAACGGGTCACCCTCGATGTCGAAGAACAGGTCGCCGTCCGAAGGCTCCGGCAGCGCCAGGAGCCCGCGGCCCGGCACGAGCTGGCCCTCGCCGTCGCGCTCCGGCTGGAGCAGCTCCCAGCGGGGCTCGCCGGCGTCCTCGCCCTCGACCTGGATCCGGGCCTGCTCGTGGACTCGCTCCAGGGCCTCCGCCGTCACGCGCTCCAGTCGCGGCGCCATCGGCAGCGCCAGCCCGGCGAGCCCTCGCCGCGTGGCGACGCCTCGGGCCTTCAGGGCGCTTCGCTGCCGCGCCGAGATGCCCGCCACCAGCGACAGGTCGTCGTCGCGCCGGCGCTGCGTCGCGCAGTGGGCCGCCCAGCGGCACACGTCGCAGTGCTCCACGGGCTCGGGGTAGGTGGCCGTGACCGGGTAGACGACGTCATCGAGCGCGGCGGCCGCCTCGAACTCCGCCTTGACCTGGCGGTAGTAGGCCATGTACTCCGCCACGCGCAGGTGCTCCGTGGCCCGCGCGCTCCCGCCCAGGGCCACGTGGAGCCACTCCGGCGCTCGGCCCTGGATCGCGGCGAGTTGCTCCACGTACGAGCAGATCTGCAGGATGGCGCTGGCCTTGACCCGCCGGGCCAGCTTCGTGTCGGCAACCTCGTACGACCACCCGCCGAGCGCGCTGGGCGCGTCCACCCGGAGCAGGAAGTCAGCGAACCCCAGCCACCGCCCGTCGAAGAACGTGGCCTGGTAGATGACGTCCGCGCCGGCGCGCATCTGCTCGATGGTGGCCGCCGCCGCTGCGCGCAGGACCACGCCCCGGTCTGCCTCGTAGCCGTCCGGCTCGATGCGGACGACCGTCCGCCCGCTGGCCTCGAGATCCGCCAGATAGCGCGCTTCGTGCTCGAAGCCGCGCTTCCGGATGAGGTCGATCTCCGGGTCGACCCGCTCCGGCCGGTCCACCAGGCCACCGAGGGCAGCGCGCTCGAGCGCGAATCGGTGCCGACAGGCGAGGAAGCCGACGAGGTCCGTGGCCGCGTAGACGGGCGCGCCGTCGATCAGCTGCACGACCGCATGCTAGAGGCCGTCCCTGCCGGGTTGTCTGTCAGTCCTTCGGGAGGGCCTCGTCCTGGCCCGGCGACAACCGGGCCGAACCGATCCGGCGCCGCGTCGTCACGTCGACCCGGGCGCCGTCGGACTCCGCGGCGGGATGCTCGACGAGGGCCACGAGGCGACTCGCCATGAATCGGCCGGTCCGGACGGGCGTGCCGCCGCGGGTGACCTCGGTCACCTCGACGACGCCGCGCGCGGTCGTGACCTCGATCCGCCGGCCGTTCCGGCTGGCGACGATCTCGAAGGTCTGGACGCCCTGGCCGGTATCGACGACGGCTTCGACGCGGTCACCCCTCATCGGGTTGCCGCCCGGGCTATCGACCGAGTCGCGGACCGCCCATGTCGCCGACGAGGAACGACCCGGCGAAGAACGCCAGGCCCAGCGCGATCAGGTTCACGTCGACCTTCAGCCCGATGGCCGCCAGGACGAAGCAGATGACCGCGATGATCAGCAGGATCGAGCCGAGGCCCCATGTTCGCATGGTCGCACTCAAGCGCATCAGGCGTAACCCGCGCGTGTGTCCGGAGGGCGGCGGCGTGCCATCCGCGCTGCGACCGGTCGAACCGGGCCGGCGATGCACGAGGCCCCTCCCGGCAGGAGGGGCCTCGCTCGCGACGGATCGGACTGGCGCCCGCGCGACGGGCGCCCCAGCTCAGGCGGGTGCCGCGGCGGCGGCCTCCGCGCTCGGCTCGGTCGCCGGCATCATCCGGGCGAGGACCCAGTAGACGACGAACGACACGACGAGGCCCACCACCCAGCTGTAGTCGGCCAGGAACTTGAGGGGCGGGATGATCCCATCGGCCGGGAACGGCCCAGATGCGCCGGCCGGGGTGTACGAGCCGCCGATGGCGAACACGATCCCGACGAGGAGCGCGACGACCGCCCGCCAGTTCCAGCCGCTCGCATAGCTGTACGCCCCGTTGGAGCGGTACAGGTCCGCGAGGCGGAGGGTCCTGTTGCGGATGAACCAGTAGTCAGCGATCAGCACGCCCGCGATCGCGCCGGTGGCGCCGCCGTACGTGCCGAGCCACGTGAAGATGTACGAGTGGGGGTCGTTGTAGAGGTTCCACGGCTGGATCAGGATCCCGATGATCCCCGTGATGATCCCGCCGGTCCGGAACGAGATCCGCTTCGGCCAGGCGTTCGAGAAGTCGTATGACGGGCTGACCGTGTTGGCGGCGACGTTCACCGAGAGCGTCGCCACGGCCAGCGTGAACAGCGCAAGGACGATGACGATCGGGTTGCTGAACTTGCCCGTCAGCGCGACCGGGTCCCAGATCGCGGTGCCGTAGACGACCTGGCTAGCCGAGGTCGTGAGGACCGCGAGGAGCGGGAACAGGGTCATCGTCGTCGGCAGGCCCAGGATCTGGCCCCACGCCTGGGCTCGCTGGCTCTGGCCGAACCGGGTGAAGTCCGGCATGTTCAGCGACAGCGTCGACCAGAAGGCGATCATCGCCATGAGCGACGGGAAGAACACCGGCCAGAACTTGTCGCCCCAGCCGAGCGTGCCGGCGTCATTGACGATGGGGCCGAGGCCACCGGCCTGGCCGACCATCCAGACGCACAGGAAGATCCCGACGACGAGGACGACCGGGGCGGCCCAGTTCTCGAACCGCCGGATCGCGTCCATGCCGCGCAGGATGATGAAGATGTTGAGGGCCCAGAAGATCGCGAAGCTCAGCCACAGCGTCGCCGGCTGGCTGGCGAAGTCCCCGAACCCGAGGCTGATCTTGCTGGCGTTGGTCCAGCCGTCGCCGGCGAGCGCGCCCACGAGGACGTAGATCGCGCCGCCGCCGATCCAGGTCTGGATGCCGAACCAGCCGCAGGCCACGCCAGCCCGGATGAGCGCCGGCAGGTTGGCCCCCACGACCCCGAACGACGCTCGGGCGAAGACCGGGAACGGGATCCCGTACTTGGTCCCGGCGTGGCTGTTCAGCAGCATCGGCACCAGGACGATGACGTTGGCCAGCATGATCGTGAGGATGGCCTGGTACCAGGCCATGCCCAGCGCCACGAGCCCCGCGGCAAGGGTCCACGTCGCGACGTTGTGGGCCATCCCGATCCACAGGGCGACGTAGTTGTAGGTCGACCAGATGCGCTTGGCGATCGGCACGGGGGCGAGATCGCCGTTGTGGAGGGGCGAGTCGGCGAGCGACGCATCCGCCTCCGGGGTCAGCTCGTGCCTGCCGTCGGGCAGGACGGTCTCTTCGAGCATCGCTGCGGTCATGGGCATCCTCCGCTGCACGCTGTTGCCAGGTGACGTTGGTGACCGGCGCGGTCGTCGGGGTGGAGTGTGCCCACCCCGAGCGAGCCGCTGCAACTCCCGAAATGGCTCGCTAGGCCCGCCGGACGGCGGCCCGGGCGCCGAACCAGTAGATGAGGAACGCGACCGCCCCGCCGACGTAGTACGCGAGATCCGCGCCGTGCAGGTAGTTGGCCGCGATGTAGTTGAACGGGCCGCCCCACTCGTAGCCGAGCGACGAGTTCTGGAACGGGATCCCGACGAGGAACCCGACGACCAGCGCGACGAGCGCGATCGTCCCGGTCGGCAGGGCCCCGAAGTCGACGATGCTGTGGGCGTCGGCCGAGCGGCCGCGCAGCCACCAGTCGGCGAGCACGACGCCGACGAATGGGGTGATCCAGTAGCTCAGGAACAGCAGGAAGTTGATGAAGTTGCCGGCGAAGTCGCCGTTGTTCTGCAGGTACAGGGTGAACAGGAAGCCGAGGACCGCGACGGCGGCCGCCGAGTAGATGCGCTTGACCCGGATGCCCGCCGCCTGCAGCGACAGCGAGCCGGTGTAGTCGTTCAGGGCATTGACCGCGATCGTGCCGAGGAAGATCGCGACCATCGCGAGGGCCGCCACGATCGCCCCGCTGCCGCCCAACAGGCTGTAGATCGTGTCGCTCGACTCGCCGCCGGACGCCGCGGTGGCGACGAGCACGCCCAGGATCTCGAGCCAGATCGAGGCGATGGCCATGCCGCCGGCCGTGTACCAGAAGACCTTGCGCGAATCGGTCGACGACGGCAGGTAGCGCGAGTAGTCCGAGGCGTACAGGCTCCACGCCAGGACGAAGCTCGCGACGATCGCGACGTAGGCGATGAACGCCCCGACCTGGTCCAGGCCGCTGAGGCCATCGCTCAGGGACGTGTCGGCCTGGCCGAGGATCGAGACCGTCAGGACCAGGAACATCGCCCCGAGGACCAGGGCCATCCACTTCTCGAAGGTGTGGATGGCCTCATAGCCGATGACGCCGAGCGCTCCCTGGAGGACGACGATGACGGCCAGGGCCAGCCAGAACGGCACCGCCGGGATGAGGATCGTGAGTGCGATCGCGCCGAAGACGTTGTTGACCGCGTCCCAGCCGATGCAGCTCAGCCAGTTGAGGATTCCCGGCACGACGATCGACTTGCCGAACGGCAGCCGCGCGGCCGGCATCTGGGCCAGGCCCAGGCGCGGGCCCATCGTGCTCAGGAGCCCGACGACGTACGACCCGATGAGGTTGCCGACGACGATCGCCAGGATCGAGGTCACCAGCCCGAGCTTCAGGAAGTCGAGCGTGACCAGGGTGCCGATGAAGAACGCCGCGGGCACCAGGTTCGGCGTGAACCAGACCGTGAAGACCCGGGCCAGCGACCCGTAGCGGGCCGATTCCGGAATGGGCTCGAAGCCGTGGCCCTCGATCGTGAAGTCGCCCTCGCGGGAGGGCATCTCCGCGGCCCCGGACCGGTCGATGGGCATCGTCTCAGCGCTCATCCAATCCCCTCCTGCAGGTGCTCCTCAGCGGACGAACGTGACGGGCGCACTGCCGCCCGCCGCATGGACCACGCTCTCGGCCGGCCGCGTCTCCGCGACCAGCCGGCCCAGCCGGACGACCCACCGGGCGGCCGGCCGCAGCCGGATCGCCTCGGCCTCGTCGGCGCAATCGAACACGACGAAGCTCGCCGGCATCCCCTCCTTCAGCTCCCACGCCAGCCCGGCCGCCCGAGCCGGGTTCACCGTGACCATGTCGTAGGCCCGGAACAGCTCTCGTCGGCCGGTCATCTGGGCGACGTGGACGAGCATCGACAGCGCGTCCAGCATCGAGCCGCGACCCAGCGGATACCAGGGATCCATGATCGAGTCGTGGCCGCAGGCGACGTTGATCCCGGCGGCATCGAGCTCCTTGACCCGGGTCATGCCGCGGCGCTTCGGGTAGGTGTCGAAGCGGCCCTGCAGCACGATGTTGTCGAGCGGGTTGGCCACGATGGTGATGCCCGCCGTCTTGAGGATCTGGAGCAGCTTGAAGGCGTAGTTGTCGTTGTACGAGCCCATGGCCGTCGTGTGCCCGGCGACCACACGGCCCTGCATGCCGTCGCGCATCGTCCGCGCGGCGACCACCTCGAGGAAGCGGCTCTGCTCGTCGTCGGTCTCGTCGCAGTGGAGGTCGATCGGGGCGCCGGTCTCCTTCGCGAGGTCGAACAGGAAGTGGACCTCCTCGACACCGTCGTCGCGGGTCCACTCGTAGTGGGGGATGCCGCCGATCACGTCGCAGCCCAGGCGCATCGCCTCGCGCATGAGCTCCTTGCCCTCGGGGAAGCTCAGGATCCCGTCCTGGGGGAAGGCGATCAGCCGGAGGTCGACGATGTCGCGGACCTCGTCGCGGAGCTCGAGGAGGGCCTTGAGGGCGACGAGGTTCGGGTCGCAGACATCGACGTGGCTGCGGATCAGGCCGGTGCCCTGGGCGACCTCCCAGCGGATCGCCTCGAGGGCGCGGGCCTTGACGTCCTCGGGGGTCAGCGACGGCTTCCGCTCGGCCCACGTGAGGATGCCCTCGATGAGCGTGCCCGACTCGTTGTAGCGAGGCTCGCCGACCGTCAGGACGGCATCGAGGTGGACGTGCGGGTCGACGAGCGGCGGCGACAGGAGCCGGCCATCGGCATCCAGGATGTGATGGTCGGCCGAGGGGAGCGTCCCGGCCGGCCCGACGGCGGCGATCCGATCGCCGTCGGTGAGAAGGTCGACCAGGCCGCCGCCGTCAACGGGAGCGGCCGAGGTCGGGTAGGGACGCGCGTTCCGGACGAGCAGACCCGTGGTGGACTCCCTTGCCCCTTGGTCGCCCGCATCGTAGTCCGCGCTCGCGCGCCGTGGCGGTCCGGAATCGCACGGCGCGCCGGGCGTCGTCGCGGCGCCCCAGTCCCGCGGCCGGGCGCCACACCGGCGCTCAGCCGATCAGGTACACCACGGCGATCGTGACGCTGACGTCCGTCGTGCCGGGCTGGACGGGCGTCGGGACGGATTTG
>DASXQE010000066.1:0-12242 GCA_036493155.1 Candidatus Limnocylindrales bacterium
CTGGCATCGAGCAGCTCGGTCGCCCGCTGGATACGGAGGTCGCCCTTGCCCCGCTCCTCGCCGATCGACAGCAGGGCCACTCGCGGCGAGGCGATCCCGAGGACGCGCTCGGCGAAGATCGTGCCCATCCGCGCGTACTGGGCGAGGTTCTCCGCCGAGGAGTCGGGGTTCGCGCCGATGTCGAGCAGCACGAAGGGGCTGCCGGACCGGATCATCTGGACCGCGAGGGCCGGTCGATCGACGCCTGGCAGGCGGCCGAGCCGGAGGACGGCGGCGGCCATCCCGGCGCCGGTGTGGCCGGCCGTGACGACCGCGTCGGCCTCGCCTCGCTTGACGAGGGCGCAGGCCACCAGGATCGAGGCGTCCTTCTTCTCGCGCAGGGCGCGCGCGGGGTGCTCGTCCATCGCGATGACGTCCGCGGCGGCTGCGATCCGCACATTCGATGGCAGCGACGGTGCGGCTGCCCGGATGGCGTCCTCGCGCCCGACGAGGATGACGGTGTCGTCGGGGTGGTCCGCCGCGTAGTCGAGGCTGCCGGGGACGACCTCGCCGGGTCCGTGGTCGCCGCCCATGGCGTCGACCGCGATCCGGACCGATGGGCCGTCACTCGCGGCGGCGTTCAGCGACGGCCAGCTGGCCATGGCGTCGGGCCGGGCGTCAGCTCGCCGCCGGCTCGTCCTTCGCCTGTTTCAGCTCGAGGACCGGCCGGCCGGCGTAGAAGCCGCAGTTCGGACAGGCCCGGTGGGCCCGCTTCGGCTGGTGGCAGTGGGGGCACTCCTCCAGCTGGGGCAGCGCGAGCGCCTGGTGCGCGCGCCGATCTCCCTGGCGGGCATGGGAGACCTTGCGCTTCGGCACACCCATGGTGTCGTGATGCTCCTTTCGGCGGGGTTCGGCCGGGCAGCGGATCGGGCGCCACGAGCCGACGCCGGAGTCTAGCCGGTCTCGTCGGGACCGTCGACCTGGAAGGCCCGCAGCGCCTCCAGCCGCGGGTCGATGTCGTCATCGGGATGCTCGACGTGCCCGGGCCCGAGACGGTCCCCGCAGATCGAGCACAGCCCCGGGCAGGCCACCTCGCACAGCGGCGCGATCGGCTCCGCGAGCGAGATGGCCTCCGCCACGAGCGGCCCGAGCTCCAGCTCGTGATGCCCGTTGAGGCGCGCGACGTCGGGCTCGGCGGATTGGTCGACCGGCACGCCCGACTGGATGTCGACGCTGGGCAGGACCTCTTCGTCGATCGCGACGTCGATCGGCGCCTCGATGGCCCGGAGGCATCGCGAGCACTCGGCCTCGATCGCGGTGTGGAGGCGCGCCTCCACGAGCACGCCCCGGTTCGTCCGGGCGATCTCGACCTGGCCCTCCAGCGGATCGGCCAGCCGGAGATCGTCCGGCAGCGCGATCGTGACGCCGTGGATGGGGTAGGTCCGGCGTTCGCCGGGCGGTTCCGAGAGGAGCCCCGCGACCGGATAGGTCAGCGGCGCGGCGCCGGTCATCGCCCGGGCGCGGCCCGATCGCTGCGGTCGTCCGCCATGACCATGTCGGCGTCGCCGGCCGCGGTGGCGCCGTCGGTGGGCTCCCCGGCATCGCTGTCGCCGCCCCGCAGCTGGACCTTGCGATCGTCCAGGACGTCGATGCCCTTCCGGATGCCGTTGAGGGCCTTCTCGACCTCGGTTTCGAGACCCACGAGGATCTGCTCCGCGTAGCGGTCCGCGCCCGCCGCGACGTCTCGACCGACCGCCTCGGCGGCGGCGATGATGCGGCGGCCCTCGTCCTCGGCGCCCTCGGTCAGGCCTCGCTCGCTGATGAGGAAGGCGGCCTGCTCCTGGGCCCGGCTGACGATCCGGGTGGACTCCTCGTTGGCCTGCTCGATGATCCGCTCGCCCTCGGCGTTGATGCGCTTGGCGGCCTGGACCTCCTCCGGGATCGCGACCCGGAGCTGATCGATCAGGTCGAGGACGGCGTCACGGTCGACGAGGACCTTGCGTGTCGCGGGCACGCCGGTCCCGGTCGCGATCTGCGACTCCAGGCGCTCGAGCAGGAAGATGATGTCCACGGATCGGGAGTATGGCATGCGCCCGGCTCGGCGGGCCCGGCTCAGCGACCGGCGGCTGGCCCTCGCAGCGCGTCGACCGCAGCGGGTGGGACCATCCCCGAGACGTCGCCGCCGAGGGCCGCGATCTCGCGTACCAGGCTGGACCTGATCGAGGCGTGCTCGGGCGCGGTGATGAAGCAGACGGTGTCCAGCTCGGGAGCCAGGCGGCGGTTGTTCTGGGCCAGCTGGAGCTCGGCCTCGAAGTCCGAGGCACTCCGGAGCCCGCGGACGATCGTCGAGGCGCCATGGACCCGGGCGGCCTCGATCGTCAGGCCCTCGAACGTCGTGACGGCGACGCGATCGGCCGGCAGTCCGGCGGCCCGGACCGCGGCCGTGATGACCTCGACGCGCACGCCGGCCGGGAGTCGCGGCGCCTTGGCGGCATTGGCCAGCACGGCGACGACCACCCGATCGAACACCGTGAGCGCCCGACCCAGCACGTCGAGGTGGCCCAGCGTGATCGGGTCGAACGAGCCCGGGTAGAGCGCGACCCTCATCCAGCCTCCTGGGCCCAGCGGTAGAACGTCAGCGCCGAGTCACCGAAACGCCGCTCGCGGGCGGATCGTAGCAGCCCGATCTCGGCCGGCACGACGGTCTTGCTGGCGTGCTTCGCGACCACCACGCCACCGGCGCGCACGATCGCGCCGCGGTGCGGTCCCGGGCCCGGCCCGGCCAGGGCCTCGAGAGCCGCGGTGAGCAACGCCGGCTGGTCGTACGGCGGATCGACGAGGACGACGTCATAGGGACCGCCCGGAACCCCGCGCAACCACGCCACGACGTCCGCCCGGACCAGCCGTGCCGCGGGACCGCCGACATGCGCCGCCTGGAGATTGCGCTCGATCGTCGCGAACGCCCGCGCGTTCGCTTCCACGAACGTCGCCGTCGCGGACCCGCGCGACAGGGCCTCGACGCCTCCGGCCCCCGTGCCGGCGAACAGATCGAGGAACGCGGCGCCGCGGAGCTCCGGCTCGAGCGTGGCGAAGAGCGCCTCCTTCAGGCGGTCCCCGAGTGGCCGGACGCCCGGGCCTGCGCCCTGCAGCCGGATGCCGCGCGCGGTGCCCGCGATGACCCGGCCGGCAGCCTCGAGCCGGGCCATCAGGCAGCGCCGGCCGGGGCCGCCTCGGCGACCGCCGCCAGCCAGCCGCGGGTCAGCTCGCGACGCAGCGCCGCATGGTCGGGCGGCAGCTCGCCGGCTTCATCGAGCAGGGCCTCGGCCGCCGCCCGCGCCGCCACGGCCAGGTCCCGATGGCGGTCGAGCTGGAGCGACGCCACGCGGAGCTGCGGCAGCCCGCTCTGCACGAGGCCGAGCACGTTGCCCTCGCGCCGCAGCTCCCAGTCCCGCTCGGCCAGCGCGAAGCCGTCATGCAGCGCCTGCACCGCGGCGATCCGCGCCCTGGCGACCGGGTCACTCGAATCGGTCACGAGGACGCAATATGACTCGGCCGTTCCCCGGCCCACCCGGCCGCGGAGCTGGTGCAGCTGGGCCAGCCCGAACAGGTCGGCGCCTTCGATGACCATGACCGTGGCCTCGGGCACGTCCACGCCGACCTCGATGACGGTGGTCCCGACGAGCACGTCCAGCTGGCCGTCCCGGAACCGCGCCATCTCGGCGTCGCGTTCGGCTGCCTTCATCCGGCCGTGCACGAGACCGACCCGCAGGGGCGCCAACACATCGGTGAGCCGCCGGTGCTCGGCCTCCGCGGCGACGGCTTCCAGGGCCGCGAGCTCGGGTTCGTCCGGAACCTCCGCTGCGGGCTCGCCGGCCGGGTCGTCACCCTCGGCCGGATCGGCGCCGCCGGTCGTCGCCTCCCCGATCCTCGGAACGACGACGAACGTCCGGTGCCCCGCGGCCGCCTGCTCCCGAACGAAGGCCCAGGTGCGATCGAGATCCGCAGCCTGCCGGATCCCGGTCCGGATCGGCACCCGGCCCTCGGGCGGGGTCCGCAGGTCGCTGACGTCGAGGTCGGCGTAGAGCACCTGGCCCAGCGTCCGCGGGATCGGGGTCGCGGTCATCAGCAGCACGTGGGGCACGCCGGCGGTGGCTTTGGCCTCGAGCGCCGCGCGCTGGTCGACCCCGAAGCGGTGCTGCTCGTCGATGATCACGAGGCCGAGGTCGACGAACGATGACGCGTCGGAGAACAGGGCATGGGTCCCGACGACGATCGGGGCGAGACCGCCGGCGAGCCGCTCGCGGACGCCTGCCGCCTCGCTGCCGCGCAGCGAGCCAGTCAGGAGCTCGACGGGCAGGCCCAGCGGCGTGAGCAGGTCGGTGAGGGTGCGATGGTGCTGGCGCGCGAGGAGGTCCGTCGGGGCCAGGAGGGCCGCCTGGCGTCCCGCCATCGCGGCGGCGGCAAGGGCCCAGGCCGCGACCGCGGTCTTGCCCGAGCCGACGTCGCCCTGGAGCAGCCGCAGCATCGGGGTCGTGCCGCCGAGGTCGCGCCGGACGTCGGCGATCGCACGGTCCTGGTCCGGCGTCAGGCTGATCGGCCGCTCGGCATGCGCCGCGATGCCGGCCACGATCGCCTCGCGGAGGCGGCGGTCGGTCGCGTCATCCACCTCGACGCCGCGTGCCAGCTGGCGCGTCCGGCCGCGGCGCCGCCCCACCATCCCCAGCTGCAGGGCCAGCAGCTCGTCGAACGCGAGCCGGTCCAGGGCCCCGTCGCGGCGCTCGAAGGACGTCGGGAAATGGGCCTCCTCGAGGGCGGCGCCCAGGGCCGGCAGCTGGTTGGCCGAGGCGACCGCTGCGGGCAGGTACTCCGGGTAGGCCGTGCCGGCGGCGTCCAGGGCGCCCCGCATGGCCCGCCGGAGGCTGGTGCCGGTGATGCCGGTCGTGAGCCGATAGACCGGCACGATCCGGCCGACGTGCAGGAGCGCCCCTTCGTCGTCGCGCTGGAATTCCGGGTTGTCCAGGGTCAGGCGTCGGCCGAAGCGCTTGAGCCGGCCGCTGACGACGACGCGATCCCCGGCCTGCAGCCGGCGCTCGATGAAGCGGCGGCCGAACCACGTCGCGGTCATCGAGCCGGTGTCGTCCTCCAGCTCCGCGACGGTCCGCTGGACCCGCCGCCGGAACGTCGGCTCGACCCGGAGATCGACGACCCGGACACGCGCTGAGACGACCTCGCCCTCCCGGGCCCACGCGAGGTCCCCGAGCTTGCGGAGCTCGCGCAGGTCGTCGTAGCGGCGTGGCAGGTGGAACAGCAAGTCCCGTACCGTCTCGATCCCGAGCCGGCGGCGTACCCGCGCCACCGCGCCCGCAGCCGGCAGGCCGGACGCCCCGATCGGCAGCTCCAGGATCTCGGCCGGCTCGGTGGGCCGGGGCGCGCGGGGCGGACGGCGTGCCCGAGCTGCCGGCCGGGCAGCCGGCGAGGCACCGGCCCGGCGGGGTGGACGCGCGGCCTCCACCTATTCGGCCGAGATCAGGTAGCGGTAGTGCGGTTGGCCGCCGTGGACCACCTCGACCTCGGCGCCCGGCGCCGCCTCGCGAATCCGGCGTGCCAGGGACTCGGTCGGCGCGAGCTCGGCGTCGGCACCGTAATACAGCGTCACCAGCTCGAAGCCCGGCTGGAGCGACGCCACCCCGGCGAGGACCGCTTCGTCCGGATCGTCGTCCACGGCCACGAGGCCATCGTCCGGATCCAGGGCGATCCACTGGCCGCCGCGCACGGCCGCGCCGCCGATCGTGGCGTCTCGAACGGCGCAGGTGATCGACAGCGTCTGGACGGCCCGTCCGGCATCGGTCATCTGCGGCGCGTTGTCGGCCGCGCCCCGGGTCGGATCGAGGGCCAGCAGGGCGGCGAACCCTTCCGCGGCGTTGCGTGTCGCGACCACGGCCACCGGCCGATCGGCCAGGTCGGCGACCTGTCGCGCGGCCAGGACGACATTGGGGTTGTTGGGCAGCACGAGGACCTCGCGGGCCTGGACCGATCGCACCGCCTCGAGGAGCTCGCCCGTGCTCGGATTCGCGGACTGGCCGCCGGTCACGACGCGCTGGACGCCGAAGTCCCGGAAGATCGCGGCGAGCCCCTCGCCCGCGGTCACGGCCACGACGGCCAGGGCCAGCGTCGGCTCGTGGCCGTTGGCGGGGTCATGGGCGGCGCCCGGTCCGGTGGCGGCGTCCGGTCCGGTGGCTGCGTCGGCAGGGTCGGCGGTGGGGGCGGGGTCGGCGGTCGTGGCGCCGTCAGCGGTCGTGGCGGCGTCGCCCGGACCGGCCGCTCCATCGCCGGCGAAGGCCGCCGCGCGCGATTCGCGGACGTCCCGGGCCTGGTGGTCGAGGTTCTCGACGCTGATCCGCGACAGGCTCCCGAGCGTCAGGCCGTAGCCGATGACGTCGTCAGGTCGCTCGCTGTGCACGTGGACCTTGATGGCGCTGGGGTCGCCCGCCACGAGGACGCTGTCGCCGATGGCCTCGAGATGGCGCCGCGCGGCCTCGACGTCGATCTGGCCGCCGGGACGGGCCTGGACCAGGTACATCGTCTCGTAGCCGAAGCCGTCGTCGATGCCGGCGACCAGGACCGATGGCGGCGTGGCCGCTCGCGACGCCGGTGAGGCAGCCTCGTCGCGCCTTGGGGCGAGCCGGTCCATCGAGGCGGTGCGCGGGCTATCCGCTGGATCGTCGGTGCGACCGATCGCGAAGGCGTACGCGCCCTGCAGCAGCCGGAACAGGCCCTGGCCGCCCGAATCGACCACGCCCGCCTCCCGAAGGATCGCGAGCAGGCTCGGCGTCCGCGCCACCGCGGCGTGCGCCGCGTCGACCGTCGTCGCCAGGACGACCTCGAGGTCGCGCTCCCGCTCGGCGGTCGCGACGGCGGCGGCGGAGGCCTCACGAATGACGGTCAGGATGGTGCCCTCGACTGGCTTCGCCACCGCGCTGTAGGCGGCCTTCGTGCCGGCATCGAGGGCGTTGGCGAGGTCGAGGGCGTTGAACCGCGTCCGGCCCGACAGCCCCTCGGCCAGGCCGCGCAGGATCTGGCTGGTGATGACGCCGGAGTTGCCCCGGGCGCCCATCAGCGCCCCGAAGGCCGCTGCCGCGGCGATCCGCTCGGCGCTGCCGCCAGGCCCGAGGCCCTCGGCTTCCTCCAGCGCGGCCCGGACCGTCGCGAGCATGTTCGAGCCGGTGTCGCCGTCGGGAACGGGGAAGACGTTGAGCGCGTTGATCTCCTCGACGTGCGACTCGAGGTTCGACACCGCGGCCCGGAAGGCGCCGAGGAGGCCTGCGCCGTCGCAGGTGCGCCGGGTCACGCGGCCCACGCGCGGCGGCGACGGTTGCCGCGGGTCACGCGACGTCGGTCCCGCTCTCGGCCAGATCCGACGGCTGCTGCCCCGGTTCCTGCCACTGCTCGCGGGCCTGCGGCGGCACGCTCGCCGGGGCGGTCCCGAGCCCGGCGATCCGGATCGTCAGCCGGTCGACGTCGCGGCGGAAGGCCCGCCGGATCGCGAAGCGAATCGCGGACTCCACCTGGCGGGCGACCTCGGCGATCGGCACACCGCGGGCGACGCGGATCCTGAGGTCGAGCTCGAGCCGATTGCCGGCGAGCGACACGCGGACGCCCGGTGGTCGGCCGGCCAGCCCGCCGAGCCAGCGCGCGAGGGGCGACCCGCCCACGTCCACCACGCCGTACGACCCGAGCGTCACCGACCGGACGATGTCGCCGACGGCGCGGCGGGTCACGAGCGCGTCGCCTGGCAGGCGATCGTCGGGCAACCTGGCCTCCCTCGTCAGGCGTGCAGCCGGCTCGGCGACAGCCATCCGAGCCCGTGGTATCGTACCGCCCCGCCCGGGCTGTCCGGCCCCGGCGCTCCGATCGAATCACCCCCTTCGAGGACCCGATGGCTCGTTCCTGCGCGATCTGCGGCAAGGTGTCGATGGGCGGGTACAACCCGCAGTCGAGCGGCATGAACCGCGTCCGAGCCCACCGTCGCTACCAGCCCAACCTGCAGCCGCTCACGCTCGTGGAGCACGGCGTCGCGACGCGGGTCCTGGCCTGCACCCGCTGCCGGCGCACCCAGACCAAGTCCGCCCGGTAGCCCTCCTGCGACCCCCGGGTCGCACGCGCCGCAGCGGCCCCTCAGCCGCGCGCTTCCGAGTCCAGCCAGATGGTGAACGGGCCGTCGTTGACGAGCTCGACCGCCATCTCGGCCCCGAACCGACCGAGCTGGACATCCGAAACGCCCGCCGCGCGAAGGCCGTCGGCGAACCGGCGATAGAGCTCGTCCGCCTGCGCGGCCGGCGCCGCCGCGGAGAAGCCCGGCCGGCGGCCGCGAGCCGTGTCGGCCTGGAGCGTGAACTGGCTGACGACGAGCGCCGCGCCAGCCGTGTCCAGCAGCGAGCGATTGGTCCGGCCCTCCGCGTCGGCGAAGATCCGCAGGTCGGCAACCCGACGAGCCAGGGCCTCCGACATCGCCGCGTCGTCGCCGTGCCCCACGCCGATGAAGACCAGCAGGCCCTGCCCGATCGCCGCGATGCGCTCCTCGTCGACGGTCACCGAGGCTCGGGACACCCGCTGCAGGAGGAGCCGCATCGAGCGGGTCGTGTGGGGTTCGCCGGCCCGAACGACGCGCCGCGTCAGGCCGGGCCGGGGCCGGCGTCGACGAGCTGCCGGATCGCCCGGATCTCGTCTGCCATGTCGGCACCGGCGGTCCACAGCGCGGAGCCCACGACGAGCACGCCGGCGCCATGGCCGGCGGCGGTCGCTGCCGTGGCCCGGTTGACGCCGCCGTCGTCGTGGACCTCGCCCGCCGCCGCGTCCGCCAGGTAGCCGCGCGCCGCGGGCAGCTTCGCCGCGGCCACGTCGGCCATGAACCGCTGCCCGCCGAACCCCGGCTCCACGGTCATGACCATGACGTTGTCGAGCAGCTCGCGATACGGCTCGAGTGCGCTGAGCGGCGTCCGAGGCCGAAGCGCCAGGCCGGCCCTCCGCCCGGCCGCCCGGATCCGGGTGAGCGTCGCGCCGACGTCCTCGGCGACCTCGACGTGGACCGTGACGGAATCGCAACCGGCCTCGAGGTACTCGTCCAGCCAGCGGCCGGGCTCGTCGATCATCAGGTGGGCGTCGAACGGCAGCGCGGTGTGGCGCCGGAGGGCCGCGATCGTCTTCGGGCCCCAGGTGAGATTCGGGACGAAGTGAGCGTCCATGACGTCGAGGTGGATCCGGTCGCCACCGGCCCGCTCGACGCGCTCGACCGCCTCGGCCAACGAGCCCTGGTCGGCGTCGAGGATGCTGACCGCCACGATCGTCGGCATCGGGTTCGCTCGCGTCTCGCCGGTCGGCCGGTCAGCCAGCGGTCCGGACGAGGACCGGCTCGACCTCGTCGGGGACCTCGCCGCGGAGGGCCGTCCGGCTGGCGTCCTCGAGCCGTTGGCGACGCCAGGCGACCGCCGCAGGCGCCGGCTCCCCTGCCCGCTCGGCCGCGAGCTGGCCGCAGGCCGCCCCGACGTCCTGGCCGCGATTGGCCCGGATCGTCGTCTGGATGCCGTCCGCCCGAAGGCGATCGGCGAAGCGCTCGATGACGGCCATCGGGCTCGAGCGCCAGGGCGTATGGGCGACCGGGTTCATCGGGATGAGATTGACGTGCGCCAGGTCGCCCCGGAGGAGCCCGGCCATCGCGTCGGCGTCCGCGGCCGTGTCGTTGATGCCGGCGATCATCGTCACCTCATAGCTCACGCGGCGGCGCGTGGCCGCGGCATGCGCCCGGGCCGCCTCGACGACCTCGGCGACGGGCCAGCGGCGATTGAGCGGCACGAGGACGTCGCGCAGCGGGTCGCGCGCCGCGTGGAGGCTCACCGCGAGCGTGAACTGCGCTCCAACGGCCGTGAGGCGCCGGATCCCGGGCACCACCCCGGAGGTCGAGACCGTGATGTGTCGGGCGCCAAGCCCGAAGCGGGCCGGATCATTGAGGGCCTCGACGGCCTCGAGGACGCGATCGAGGTTGAGGAGGGGCTCGCCCATGCCCATGAACACGACGTTCGTGAGGCGCCGCCCATCGGTCGCGAGGCGGCGGCTCGCCCAGCGGACCTGGTCGAGGATCTCGGCGGTGGTGAGGTCGCGCCCGAACCCGAGCTCGCCGGTGGCGCAGAACGGGCAGCCGACCGCGCAGCCGGCCTGGCTGGAGAGGCACAGGGTGTGTCGCTCGCGCCGGCCGGGACCGCCCGGGAAGTGCATCAGGACCGACTCGATGGCCTGGCCGTCAGCCAGTCGGTGGAGGGCCTTCTCCGTGCGGCCGCCGTCGGCCAGGGTCACCTCGGTGTCGACGAGCGTGTCCCAGCGGAACGCGGTCGCGAGCTCCTGCCGCAGGGGTGCGGACAGCGTCGTGACGTCATCGAGCGCGGCCGCGGACGAGCGCCAGACCGCGTCGAGGACCTGGCGCCCGCGATACGCCGGATGGCCGTGGTCGGCCAGCCATCCGCCCAGCGCGTCGGGCGAGACGCCGGACAGGCCCGCCACCGCGAGCGTGGCGTCGTGGCCGCTCACGATCGGTCGCCCCCGAGCGTTCGCCAGACCGAGACCGGATCCATCGGCAGGCGGCGAAGGCGCACGCCCGTGGCCGCAGCAATGGCGTTGGCGATGGCCGCCGGACCCGGGATGACCGGGGCCTCGCCGATGCCCTTGGCGCCGAAGGGCCCGTCTGGCGCGGGCACCTCCACCGCTGTCGTGTCGATCCGGCCGACGTCTTCGGCGCGCGGCATGGCGTACTCCAGGAACGTGGTCGCCTGGAGCTGGCCGTTGGCATCGTGGCCGAGGCGCTCCCGGATCGCCCAGCCCACGGCCTGGGCCGCAGCCCCGTGCTGCTGGCCCGCCACGAGGGCCGGGTTGAGGACGCGGCCGACGTCCTGGATCAGGTGGTTGGCGAGCACCTCCACGCGCCCCGTGGCGCGATCGACGCGGACGTGCGCGACGTGCGCGGCCACCGACGGCGCGAGGCTCAGGCTCTCCGTGCGGCCGTGGCCCTCGATCGGGGCGTGGCCACCGCTCGCGTGGTGGCGGACCAGGCGAGCCAGCGGGATCGCCTTCTCCGGGGTGCCCTTGGGCCGGACCGTGCCATCGACGAGCTCGAGGTCCTCGGGCGCGATCTCGAGCTGCAGCGACGCCGCCTCGACGATCGCCTCGCGAGCCGCCTCGGCGGCGGCGCGGATCGCCCGTCCGACCGAGTACGTGACGGTGCTGCCGCCGCTGCCCGGCGTCGGTGGCGCCGCGGAGGTGTCGACCACCTCCATCCGCACCGTGCCCGGGTCCACGCCGAGCACCTCGGCGACGATGGCCTGGAAGCCACCTTCGACGCCCGACATGTCGACCGTGCCGGTCACCACCTGGATGCTGCCGTCGGGCGAGACCTTGCAGGCGGCGGCAGCGGCCGACGTCGCTCCGGGCCAGATCCCGACGGCGAGCCCGACGCCCTCGTCGGCGCCGAGGTGCGAGCGGCGCTGCCACAGCTCGCTGCGCTCGGCCGCGTCGAGGACCTCCAGGACACCCGTCGGCGCCCACGCCTCGCCATCGACCATCGGCTCGCCACCCGCGGCGGCATTCCGCCGACGCAGCTCGACCGGATCGAGGTCGAGCGCGACGGCGAGCTCGTCGAGCAGCGTTTCGAGGGCGAACGCCGAGGGCGGTCCGCTCGGGCCGCGATACGGCCCGTCGCCGAAGCGGTTCGTCCGGACGCCATAGGCCGACAGGTCGAATGCCGGCCAGCGATACGGCCCGGCGACCAGCACGGCTGCGAGCGACTCCGCCGAGGAGTCGTCGAACGCGCCGGTGTCAGCGACGATCCGGGCTTCGATGCCGACGAGCCGGCCTGCCGCGTCGGCACCGAGCCGGAGCTCGATCACGAAGGGCTGCGAGGGCTGCGTCGCGGCGAGATCCTCGGTCCGCTCCAACACGAGCCGCACCGGCCGCCCGAGCCGCACGGCCGCGGCGGCGACGAGGGGCTCATACAGCGGCCACTTCCCACCGAACGCACCGCCGAGCGGCGTGGGCACGACCCGGACCCGGTGCTGCGGGATCCCCAGCGCCCTGGCCACATCGGACCGAGCGGCGAACGTGCCCTGCGTGGCGGTCTCGACGACGAGCCGCCCGTCGGGTTCCTGCCACGCGGTCGCGACCTGCGGCTCGAGGTAGCCCTGGTGAACCCAGCTCGTCTCGAATCGCCCGTTGACCACGGC
>DASXQE010000067.1:0-29781 GCA_036493155.1 Candidatus Limnocylindrales bacterium
GAGGAGGTGCTCCAGGATCTGGCGCAGCCTTGCCGGATCGGTCAGGGCGTGCAGCCGGATGCCGCCGTGGACCTCGACGCGATGGTGGCCGAGCAGCGGGGTGAGCTCGCCGACGACCTCGCGGACGACGGCGCCCACATCGGTCGGCTCGAGGTCCGGTGGCTGCTCCCGCCCGACCCGGACGGACGCCAGGATCGAGTCGACCAGGCGATCGAGCCGGCCGATCTGGTCCATCGCCGAGCGGTACCAGCCCGCGCGACGGTCGCGCCGTTCGGGGTCGCGCGACTCGCGACCCTCCTCGAGCTCGGGCTCCTCGGCCAGGAGGTCGGCGTACGCCCGCACGACCGCGAGCGGCGTCCGGAGCTCGTGGGTCACGAGCGCGATGAGCTCGGCCCGGGCCTCGTCGATCTGCTTGAGCTCGGTGGCGCGGTCCTCGGCCTCCTGCTGGAGCCGGCCCTTCTCGACGATGCCGGCGAGCAGGTCGGCGATCGCCCGGAGGTGGGCCACGTCCGAGTCGCCGAAGTTCCGGAAGGCCTCGGTCTGGACGTTCAGGACGCCCACGATTCGATCGTCCCAGGCGAGTGGCACGGACAGCATCGAGGCGACGAACCGGCGCTGGTCGATCCCCCGGACCCACAGGAAGCGAGGGTCCTGGCCGACGTCCGGGATGACGAGTGGCTCGCGCGTCTGCGCGACGCGCCCGGTGACGCCCTGGCCGAACGGCACCCGGGCCTTGCCGATCTGGTAGCGATCGAGGCCGTTGGTTGCGGCCAAGGTCAGGTTCCGCTCGTCCCGGTCGAGCAGGTAGAGCGACGAGACCGTGGCATGGAGGGCGTCACGCGTCTCATCGACGACGGTCTCGAGCAGCTCGTCCCAGGTGCGCGCGGTGGTGGCCAGCCGCGCGACGCGATGCAGGAACCGCAGCTGATCGAGCTGCTCGTCGCCGGCCGCCGGCTGCGTCGCGCCGACCGCCTCCGCCTTCGGGTCTGCCGCGTACTGCTTCGCGCCGGCCGCGCCCCGCGCCGCGTCCGTGGCCTGCCGGCCCTTCGGGGTCGGGCTGAGCCGAATCTCCGTCACGCGCCCACGATAGCCGAGGCCTGTGGCGTTCCCTTGGCGATGCCTCGCCGTTCGAAGGCCTCGACGAGCCGGTCGACGTCGCCGTCGTCGACGTAGCGCTGGTGCGAGACCCGCACGAAGTACGTCGTGGGTGACTCCGTCGCGGCAGCGCGCGCGGCAGGGACGGGGAACGGCGAGATCGGGACCTCGATGCCGTCCTCGATCGCCAGCGCGTCGCGCAGCGCCCGCGCATCGGTGTCGGACGCCAGGAGGCCGCGCGGCAGCTCCACGGATGCCATCGACCCGAGCATCGACTCCGGCGCGATCGGCGCCGTTCCCAGCACCTCGATCAGGCGACGGCGCGTCCGGATGGCGGCGTCGCGGTTCTCGGCCATCAGGCCGGGCCAGCCCTCGGCGTGCAGGGACTCGAGCAGCCGGATCGAGAAGGGCACCGCGAGGAAGGCCGAGACGTCCTGGGTGCCCTGCCAGTCGAACAACGTCCACAGTCGTGGCCGATCCGTTCGCGGATCGTTGGCGCCGTGGCTCGTGATCAGCGGCCGGACCAGGTGGCGGCGGTCCTCGCGCACGACGAGCAGGCCGCTGACCTTCGGGCCGCACAGCCACTTGTGGTTGTTCGCAGTCCAGTACGCGGCCCCGAGCGCGGTCACGTCGACCGGGACCATGCCCGGCGCGTGGGCCGCGTCGACCAGCGTGTCGACGCCCAGCCGGTCCAGCTCGCGGACGATGTCATCGATCGGGAAGACCAGGCCGCTGGGGCTGGTCACATGGCTGACCAGGGCCAGTCGGGTCTGCGGCGTGACGGCGGCGAGCAGCCGCTCGGTGACCTCGCGCGGATCGCGGATCGGCAGCGGGATCTCGACCCGGACGATCTTCGCGCGGGCTTCGTGGGCCGCCCGATGAAGCGCGTTGAGGCAGGCGTTGTACTCGTGGTCGGTCGTCAGGAGCTCGTCGCCCGGACGGAGCCGGATCGACTGCAGCACCGCCGAGACCCCAGCCGTGGCGTTGGGAACGACGACGGTCCCCTCGGGGTCTGCGCCGATGAACGCCGCGACCTCCGCGCGGGCGGCGTCGAGGCGCGGCTCGAACGCCCGCTCGAGGGCGACCATGGGGTTGGCCTCGAGGTCGGCCAGGATGGCCTGCCGGGCGAGCTGGACCGGCTCGGGCGTCGCGCCGAAGGAGCCGTGATTGAGGAAGGCGATGCCGGGATCGAGCCGCCACGGGGACGCCGGACCGAAGGCGCGCATCGACCGAGGATAGGTGCGCGGCGCGGCGGCCGGCTCGCCGCGGCGGTTGCCGGATGGTTTCGCTTCGGCTCAGGCGAGCCGTGGGGCTTTGACGGAGGGGCCCGAATCGAGTAGATTCAATGGCCTTCGCGGGGTGGAGCAGCGGCAGCTCGTCGGGCTCATAACCCGAAGGTCGGAGGTTCGAATCCTTCCCCCGCAACCAAACTCCGAACGTTCCTCAGAACCCCGGGTCCCGACCACCCGGGGTTCTTTCTTGTCCGCCGCCCCTCAGTCCCAGCGGAAGCGGCGGGCCGCGAGGCCGGCGGTCGCGAGGCCCCACGCCAGGAGGATCGCCAGGTCGGCGGCCAGGCTCGCGGCATTCCCGGTCGGATCGCCGAGCGCCACCCGGAAGACGTCCGCCAGGGCGTTGGCGGGCAGGACCGCCGCGATCGCGGCGATCCATGCCGGCAGGTGGTCGAGCGGCAGGACGATCCCGCCGAGCATCAGGAAGGCGAGGAACAGCGCGTTGGCCAGGGCCAGCGTGGCCTCGGCTCGGAGGGTGCCGGCCATCAGCAGTCCCAATCCGGCGAAGGCCAGCGTGCCGAGCAGCCAGGCCACGACCACGAGCCCGATCGCCGGCACCGCTCCGGGACCCCCGGCGGGCGGCGCCCAGCCGAGGACGACGACGGCGACCACGACGAGGAGCGCCAGCTGGACGACCTCGATCGCCAGCACGGCGGCGATCTTCGCCGCGACGAGTCCGCCGCGCGGCATCGGCGACCCGCCGAGGCGCTTCAGGACTCCGTAGGATCGCTCGTACGCGGTCGCGATCCCGAGGTTGACCAGGCTCGTCGCGATGATCGCGAGGGCCATCGAGCCCGGCAGCAGGAACGCCACGGCCGCCCCGGGCGTGGCCAGCGGGATGATCCCCGAGCC
The DNA here is from genome assembly GCA_036493155.1 of Candidatus Limnocylindrales bacterium. Classification (GTDB taxonomy): domain Bacteria; phylum Chloroflexota; class Limnocylindria; order Limnocylindrales; family CSP1-4; genus UBA5189. The sequence goes on from DASXQE010000067.1 coordinate 3,237, forward strand.
GCCGAAGAACACCAGGACGGCGACCGGGATGACGGCCATGACCAGGAGGTTCTCGCCACGGCGGAGCGCGAGCCGCAGCTCCATCGCGGCGAGGCTCGCCACGGCACGCGCCAGCGGCGCCGGCGCGGTCGGGGCGCGCCCAGTCTCGCTCACGCGGCCGACTCGACGTCGTGGTCGCCGGTCAGCTGGAGGTAGCGGTCCTCGAGGCTGGCAGCACCGGCTCGGAGCTCCACGATCAGCAAGCCCTCGCGGGCCGCCCAAGCGGCGATCTCCGCGATCGCGTCGGCCGTGGCACCGAAGCCGTCGACCTGGTAGGCGTTGTCGCGGAAGGCCAGCCGCGGGCCCGCCGCATGCGGTGCCGCGGCCGAGGCCGCGCTGGCCGAGACCCCGTCAGTCGACGTCCCGCTGGGCGACGCGGCGCCGGACGAGGCTGCGCCGCCCAGGCGACGGAGCAGGCGATCCAGGGCCGCGGCATCCGGCTCGGCGTGGAGCCGGAACCGCAGCTCCTCGGTGGCCCCCGCCATGAGCGCGGCCGGGCTGCCCTCCGCGACGATGCGGCCGTGGTGGAGGATCGCCACCCGATCCGCGAGGCGCTCGACGTCGGCCAGGTCGTGGGTCGTCAGGAGGATCGCCCGACCGTCAGCCCGCAGGTCGGCGATGAGCCCGCGCGTCAGCAGGCGCGCCTCGGGGTCCATGCCCGCCGTCGGCTCGTCCAGCAGCAGGACGTCCGGCTCGCCGATCAGGGCAAGCCCCAGGGCCAGGCGCTGCCGCTCGCCGCCCGACAGTCGGCGGACCCGGGTCCGCGCGACGCCGGCGAGCCCGACGAGCGCCAGGACGGCATCGGGCGAGCGGCCGCCATCGTGGAACGCCCGGTACAGGCGCAGCACGTCGATCGGGGTCGATCTGGGGTCCACGCCGCCCGACTGGAGCATCAGCCCGACGCGGGCCTTGCGGGCCCGGCCGCGCGGACCGCCCTCGGCTGGTGAGGAGCCCAGCACCCGGACCTCGCCGGCGTCCCAGGCTCGGTAGCCCTCGACGATCTCGACGAGGGTGGTCTTGCCGGCGCCATTGGGTCCCAGGAGCGCGACGAGCTCGCCGGGCGCCACGTGGAGGTCGACGCCGTCGAGCACGGTCCGATCGCCATAGCGCTTGACCAGGCCGTGGACCTCGATGCCCGACCCTGCGGCGGCTGCCGTCGATGCGGCCGGCCTGCCAGCCGATGTCACGGGGCGCCGCCGATGGCGGCGTACAGCCGGTCGAAGTCGTCCTGGGTGAACTGACCGACCTGGATCTGGCGGACGATCCCGTTGCGATCGATGAGGTACGACTGGGGCCGGGCGGCGACCCGGTAGGCGGCTTTGAGCGCGCCGGCCGGATCCTGGACCGTGGGCCACGTGGCGCCGTAGTCGCGCACGAACTGCTGGGCCGGCGCCACCGGATCGTCCATCAGGACCCCGACGATCGCGAGGTTGTCGGCCGCGTGCGCCGCCAGCTCCCGCTCCAGCAGCGGGAACTCGTCGCGGCAGGGCACGCAGCTCGGGCCCCAGAAGTTGACGATGACCGGCCGTCCGCGATAGCTCGCCAGGTCGAAGGCGGCGCCGTCGAGGGTCGTGCCGGCGATCGCGGGTGCCGGTTGGCCGACGGCGATCCCCGGGCTGGAGGTCGATGGCCGGAACGCGCCCGCCACGAGAACGAGCACGGCCGTCGCGAGGATCGCGAGGGCCACGGCCACGAGGATCGGACGACGGCGCGGGTCGATCTGGAAGCGCGTGACGGGCCTACTTGACGGTGATCGTCCCGGTCATGGTCGGGATCGGATGGACCTTGCAGATGAAGGTGTACGTGCCCGGCTGCAGGGCGTTGAACGTGTAGACCGTCTCGTTGACGCCGTCGATCGTCGGCTGGTCCTGGACCACCGATCCGCTCGCGTCCCGGATCTCGATGTTGTGGGAGATCCCGGCGTCCTGGTTCTTGAATTCGATGGTGAAGCTCTTGCCGCCACCGATCGACAGCGCCTTGGTATCGAATGCGACGTCCTTGGCGACGACCGTGAGATCGGCGGTCGAGCCGCCGCCCGGCGCGCCGGAGCCGCCCGGCGCCCCCGACGCACCCGGGCCCGCCGCCGCGGCGCCGAGTCGCGAGACGACGCCGCTCTGGGCGACCGCCACGACCACGAACGCGATGACGAACAGCTGCAGGACGGCCTTGGGCCAGGCCCGGTCCGGGATGTTCTCCAGGTGACCGGTCTGGTCTGCCTCCTCGACCTTGCGGTACTCCGCCTTGAAGTCCGTCAGCCAGCCGACGAGCGTCCAGATGAAGAAGATCAGGGCGACGAGCAGGACCCAGCCGCCGATCACGATCCCACCGAACAGGACGCCCGTGCCCAGCGCCCCGAGGAACGGCCGGATCGATGGCCCGGGCATGTGCACGCCGGGCGGCGGTCCCTCGTGGACGACCGCCGGGAGCGTCGAAACGGGCTCGAGGTGCTCGTAGTCGCGCATCGCTTCGCGGCCCCACAGGGCCAGCGTGACGACCAGGATCGCGACGCCCGCCAGGATGGCGGGGCCGCCGATGATGACCGTGGCCAGCAGCGAGAACGCACCGAAGGCGGCGAAGATCGGGGCGGCCGAGCCGCCGGGCATGTGGATGCTGGCCGGCGGCACGGGCTGGACGCGGGCCGGGGCACGCCGGACGGGGCCGGCCGTCGCGAACCGCCGGAGCGTCATCGCCAGCCACAGCAGCACGAGCAGCAGCAGCCCGAGCGGGATCAGGGCGACCAGCGCGCCCCAGTCGGGGACGACGATCGGCGTCAGGAAGTCGAGCAGGGGCTGGATGTTCACGGCCGGATGCGGGGCCTGGAGCTGCCCGTCACTCGCCGCCGGCGGTCAGGACGTAGGACATGATCCCGATGGCCCAGCCCAGGGCGAACAGCATCGTCACCCCGGCCCACTCGATGTGGTAGCCGAGAGGCTGGGCGCCGAGCAGGTAGATCGCCGAGATGATGATCGGCGAGATCCCGATGATCAGGATGTTCCGGGTGTGCTTCGACATCGGCTTCGGCTCGCTACAGGAGGTACAGGACCGAGAACAGGATGATCCAGACGACGTCGACGAAGTGCCAGTACAGCGACACGGCCTCCACGGCGTCGTGGTGCTTGGCCGAGAACTGGCCCGACATCCCGCGGTACAGGATCACCCCGAGCATCAGCACGCCGCCGAAGACATGGGCGCCGTGGAAGCCGGTCAGGGTGAAGTACGTCGTCCCGAACGGCCCCGAGCCCATCGTCATGCCCTTGCTGAACAGCTCGCTGTAGTCGATCGCCTGGAGGACCAGGAACGTCACGCCCAGGACGAACGTGATCGAGATGTTGCGGATGAAGCCGCGGCGGTCGCCGCGCCGGATCGCCCACACCGCGAACTGGCAGGTGAACGAGCTGGTGATGAGGATGACGGTGGCGACCAGGATCAGGCCGATCGGGTCGAGGATCCCCTGGAACTGCTGCGGCGGCCAGCCGGTCGTGACCGTGTTCTGGGCCCGCGTCGAGAAGTACGCCGCGAACAGGCCCGAGAAGAACATCACCTCCGAGGTGATGAACAGCAGCATCCCGAGGACCGGGTTGCTGATGCCCCGCTGGACGTGGCCGGCCACCGCTGCCGCGGTCAGGCCGTGGCCGGCATCGATCGTCGCCGGTTGCATCGCGTTGCCGTCGTCGCCCATGGCCTAGCCCTCGGCGTGGCCGACGCGGCCGTGGCGCGCGTCGAAGACCGGGCGCTCGGAGCGGATGTCCGGCAGGCGGTCGAAGTTGTATGGCGGCGGCGGCGAGGACGTGGCCCACTCGAGGGTGTTGCCCTCCCACGGGTCGTCCCCGGCGACCTTGCCATTCCGGAGCGAGATGAAGACGTTCCACAGGAAGGGCAGGATCGAGAGGCCGATGAGGAACCCGCCGATCGAGGCGGCGAGGTTCAGGTCGTTCCAGCCGGCATCGCTGGCGTAGTCGGCGATCCGTCGCGGCATCCCGTCGAGGCCGAGGATGTGCATCGGGAAGAAGGTCAGGTTGAAGCCCACGATCATCAGGATGAAGTGGAGCTTGCCGAGGCCCTCGTTGAGCATCCGGCCGGTCATCTTCGGGAACCAGTAGTAGAGGCCGGCGAAGACGCCGAAGACCGAGCCACCGAACAGCACGTAGTGCAGGTGGGCCACCACCCAGTAGGTGTCGTGGAGGGCGAAGTCGACGGGCACGGCCGCGCTGAACGCGCCGTTGATCCCGCCGATCAGGAACATCGTCAGGAAGCCGATGGCGAAGATCAGCGGCGTCGAGAACGTCAGCTGCCCCCGGAACATCGTGAACACCCAGTTGAACATCTTGACGCCCGTCGGGACGGCGATCAGGAACGTCAGCAGGCTGAAGAACGGCAGGAACACCGCGCCCGTCGTGAACATGTGGTGGGCCCACACCGAGAAGCCCAGGGCGCCGATGCCGGCGGTCGCGAAGATGAAGGCCTTGTAGCCGAACAGCGGCTTGCGGCTGAAGACCGGCAGGACCTCGCTGACGATGCCCATCGCCGGCAGGACCATGACGTACACGGCCGGGTGGGAGTAGAACCAGAACACGTTCTGGTACAGGACCGCGTTGCCGCCGTGGAACGGATCGAAGAACGTCCCGCCGAGGTTGCGGTCGATGAACAGCATGACCAGCGCGCTGGTGATGACCGGCGTGGCCATCAGGACGAGGACGCTCGTCACCAGCATCGTCCAGACCATGATCGGCATCCGGAACAGGGTCATGCCGGGCGCCCGCATCTTGAAGATCGTGACCAGGAAGTTGATCGCGCCCAGGATCGAGCTCGTGCCGACGAGGATGATCGACAGGATCCAGAGGTCCTCGCCGGAGCCCGGTGACTTCAGCGGCCCGACCTCGGACAGCGGCGGGTAGCTCGTCCAGCCGGCCGCGGCCGCGCCGCCGCTGGAGAGGAAGCCCGACAGCAGCAGGATCCCGCCGAGCGGCAGCATCCAGAACGACAGGGCGTTGATCCGCGGGAAGGCCATGTCCGGCGCGCCGATCTGGAGCGGCACGATGAAGTTCCCCAGGCCCGCCAGCATCGGGATGATGAACAGGAAGATCATCACCGTCGCGTGGATCGAGAAGAACTCGTTGTAGACGTGCTCGTCGCTGAAGATCTGGAGGCCCGGCTGGGCCAGCTCCGCCCGGACGCCGAGCGCGAAGAATCCGCCGATCAGGAAGAACAGGAACGAGTTGATCACGTACATGATCCCGATCTTCTTGTGATCGGTCGTGGTCAACCACTCGTAGAGCCCGCTCCGGTAGGCGGTCGTGGCCGGCGTCAGGACATGCGTCGCCATGGGCTATCGGTCCTCAGTGCACCGTGAAGGTGCCGTGCATGACGGTCGGGTGGACGACGCACAGGAACTCGTAGGTCCCGGGCGCCAGCCCGTTGAACTGGTACTGGGTCTCGTTGACGCCGTCGATCGTCGGCTGGGCCTGGACGACCGAGCCGTCGGCGTTGTGGATCTCGACGTTGTGCGGGATCCCGGCGTCCTCGTTCTTGAAGTCGATGACGAACGGCTGGTTGGCGGTGGCCTCGAGGCTCGACTTGTCGAACGCCACGTTCTTGGCGGTCAGGTCGAGGATCGCGGCGCCGCTCGGCGCCGGGGGCGGGGTCCGGTTGTTGAGGACCGTCAGGCCCTTGAGCCAGCTGTCGAAGTCCGATGGGCTCAACCCGAGGACCGTGAACAGCATCGTCCGGTGGCCGGTGCCGCACAGCTCGGCGCACTGGCCACGGAAGACCTGGTTGGCGTCGCCGGCGTCGATCGTGAAGTCGAAGCGGTTCGTCTGGCCCGGGATGACGTCGCGCTTGAACAGGAAGCGCGGCACGTACCAGGCGTGGATGACGTCGGGGCTGTCGAGCGAGACCTGGATGTCCTTGCCGACCGGCAGGGCCATGCCGCCGCAGCCCGGGTTGGTCACGGCCGCGGTCTGGCAGTCGGCCGACGTCGTGGCGTAAAACGGCACCGACTGGGTCGCGATCACGTTGCCGCCGCCGTCCAGGTACTCGAACTTCCACTGGAACTGCGCGGCGACGGCATGGACCCGGATGTCCGGGCCGGCCGAGACCGCGTTGACCGTGTTGAGCGTCTGGTAGGACAGGACGAAGAGGTACAGGACGATCGCGGTCGGGATGACCGTCCAGATGATCTCGACGAGGTTGTTGCCGTGGGTCTGGGGCGGCAGCTCCGTGTCGCCCGGCTTCCGGCGGTAGCGGAGGATGCTCCAGACGATCAGCCCCTCGACGGCCACGAAGATCGCGATCGCCAGCGCGAACACGATGTCGTAGAGGTTGCGCGTGTCTGCCGCCTGGGTCGTCGCCGCCTCGGGCGGATACAGCGATCGCCCGAGCCCGCTAATGAACACGGCCGCGACGAGCGCGACCAGGAGGACCACGACACCGCCCGCGACGATCGCCTCGGGGGCAAGGCCCTTCCTGGGGGAGCTCGACATCAACTGTCCTCGGTGCGGGGCGACGAAGCAGGGAGCCGGGACCCCGGGGACGCGGCGGCCCGTCGGGGGACGCGAGGCCGGCCCGCCGGGCCAGCGAGGCCATGATAGCGAGGCTGCCGATCGTGCGTGCCCGATCGTGGGACCATGGCCCCGTGACCCTCCGCCGACTGGCAGCGGCGGCTGCCGGCGCCGCCCTCGCCAGCGTGCCGGGCGCGGTCGGCTGGCTGGCCCTGGCCGGACCCGTCGCTGCGCACGGCCCGTTCGATCCCACGCCGCCCAGTGCGTGGATCCTCGCCACCGGCTGGGTCTTCGATCCGACCGTGGCGATCCCGCTCGCGGCGGTCGCGGTGGGCTGGCTGTGGCTGGTCGACCGGATCGGCTCGCGCCATCCCCGGAGCCCCGTGCCGGTTCGTCGGACGGTGGCGTTCCTGCTGGGGCTGCTGGCTGTCGCCGTGGCCCTCCAGTCGGGCATCGAGCGCTACGACACGGCGCTGTTCTCGATCCACATGGTCCAGCACCTGCTGCTGACCCTCGTCGCGCCGCCGTTGCTGCTGCTGGGGGCGCCGATCACCCAGCTCCTGCGGGTTGCCTCGCCGGACTTCCGGCGCCGGGTCCTCCTGCCGCTGCTGCACTCGGCGCCGGTGGCCTTCGTGTCGCATCCCGTGACCGCCTGGATCCTGTTCACCGGGGTCATGTGGGGCAGCCACTTCTCGCCACTGTTCGACCTGTCGCTGGAGAACCCGCCGGTCCACCAGCTCGAGCACGTCCTGTACCTCTCGACGGCGCTGCTGTTCTGGCTGCCGGTCATCGGCCTGGACCCGGCGCCGCGGCGGCTCGGCTTCCCGGCCCGGATCATGTACCTGCTCACCCAGATGCCGCCGAGCTCGTTCCTGGCGATGTCGATCCTCTTCGCCGGGGCCCCGCTCTACCACCACTACGCCACCGAGGGCTCGCCCTACGGCATCGATGCCCTGGCGGACCAGCAGGCCGCCGCGGGGATCATGTGGATCGCGAGCGACGTGGTGTTCATCGGGGCGATCCTGCTCGTCGTGGCCGCGTGGATGCGGCACGAGGAGCGACGGACCCTGGAGACCGAGGCGCGGGTCGACCAGGAGCGGGTCGCCCTCGCGGCCCGGGCCGACCGCCTCGCCGCGGCGCGGGCTCAGCCGGGCAGCGGCGAGGCCAGCAGCTCGAGGTAGCGCACAGGGTCGACGTTGCCGCCCGAGACCACGGCGACGACCGTCCCGGACAGTCCCTCCAGCCCGGCATCTGCCGCGTGCCAGCGAGCCGCCGCGGGGCCGAGCGCGCCGGACGGCTCGACGACCAGGCGCGATTCTTCCGCGGCCAGCCGGACGCCCGCACCGATCTCGGCCTCGGATACGGTCACGACCGCGTCGAGCCGCCGCGCGAGGTGCTCGAACGGCCGCTTGCCGATGGCCTGCGATCGGGTCCCATCGGCCATCGTTCGACCGGAGCGGGCCGCCTCCCAGCGGACGATCGCGCCGGTCGAGAGCGACTCCGCGGCATCGGCCGCGAGCTCCGGCTCGACGCCCACGACCCGGACCGCGGGCCGCAGGAGCTTGATCGCCGACGCGACACCCGAGGCCAGCCCGCCACCGCCGATCGGGACCAGGACGGCGGCGAGGTCCGGCACGTCCTCGGCGATCTCGAGCCCGACCGTTGCCTGCCCGGCGATGACGCGGTCGTCGTCATACGGCGCCACGAGGATGAGGCCGCGCTCCGTCACGAGCCGGTTGGCCATCGCCTCCCGGTCGCCGCTGGCCGGCCCGACCGTCACGATCTCCGCGCCGTCGGCCTCGACCCGGGCTCGCTTCACGGCCGGCGCATCGTCGGGCATGACGATCGTCGCGCGGACGCCGAGCAGCCGGGCCGCACGGGCCACCCCCTGGGCGTGGTTGCCCGAGGAATGGGTCACGACGCCTCGGGCTCGCTGCTCGGGCGTCAGCTGGGCGATCGCGTTGTAGGCGCCACGGATCTTGAACGCCCCGACGGGCTGCAGCGACTCGGCCTTCAGGAGGATCGGCTGGCCCGTGGTCGTGCGCCCGAACGGCACGAGCGGCGCTCGGATCGCGACGCCGTGGAGGCGTTCGGCCGCGGCGCGGATGGCCGGCAGGTCGACGAGCGGCGGGTCGGCCTCGGCGTCGCCGGGGCGCCGGACGAGGACGCCGGTCACGGACGCGCGGGCGACGTCGGGGTCGTGACGGCGGTCGCCGCCGGACGGGGGCCGGTCACCGGGCCTTGCGAGCGTCGTCGATGCAGAGCTGGACCCACGGGATCGCCTGCAGGCGCTCGATCGCGATCGGCTTGCCGCACTCGCGGCAGGAGCCGTACGTGCCGGCCTCGAGGCTGGCCAGGGCCGTATCGACCTGGAGGAGCTGCGCGCGCTGGTGGTCCCGCATGGCCAGGTCGCGCTGCTGCTCGAAGACGTGCGTCGCGGCCGCGGCCTGGCTGCCGTAGGTCATCTGGCCGGGGCCCTCGATCGGCTCGCCGAGCTCGACCAGCAGCCGGCCCCGCTCCGCCAGCAGGGCCGCCCGGGCAGCTTCCACGTCGAACCCCGCGATCATGCGAGGATGCTACTCGCACCCGAGGAGGCCGAGATGGCGAAGATCGAGACAGATCCCGTCTGCGGGATGGACGTCGACCCCGAGCAGAACCCCAACCTGCATCTCGAGTACGACGGCAAGACCTACTGGTTCTGCGGCAAGGGCTGCCTGCTCGAGTTCCGGGACGACCCCAGGACCTACACCGACCCGAGCTACCAGCCCCGGGACATGTAGGGCGGGCGTCAGCTGCGGCTGCCGGCGACGCCCGTGCTGCCGCTCAGGCGCGACGCCAGGTAGACCGGGGCGGCCGACAGCAGGATCAGGAACACGGCCACGACGTTGACGATCGGCCGCTGGTTCGTCTGGCGGAGGTGGCTGAAGATCCAGATCGGGAGCGTCTCCTGGGTCCCGGCCGTGAACGTGGTCACGATGATCTCGTCGAACGACAGGGCGAAGGCCAGCAGGCCGCCCGCGAGCAGGGCCGTCCGGATGATCGGGAAGGTGATGTGGCGGAACGTCTGCCACGTGTCCGCACCGAGGTCCATCGAGGCTTCCTCGATCGTCCGCGACGACCGGCGCAGCCGGGCGATGACGTTGTTGTAGACGACGACGATGCAGAACGTGGCGTGGCCGATGACGATCGTCCAGGTGGTGAACCCGATGCCGGTGGCGTTGATCGTCGAGTTCAGGGCCATGCCCGTCACGATGCCCGGCAGCGCGATCGGCAGCACGAGCGCGAAGGACACGGTCTCGCGACCGAAGAAGCGGTAGCGCTGGACCGCGAATGCCGCGAGCGTGCCCAGGATGAGGGCCACCGCGGTGGCGGCGAGCCCGACCTGGATCGACAGCGCGAACGACTCGCGGACCGATTCATTGTTGAGCGCCGCGGTGAACCACTGGGTGCTGTACTGCGCGATCGGCCACGCCTGGACGCGCTGGGCATTGAACGCGTACAGGGCGATGACCCCGATGGGGATGTAGAGGAACAGGAAGCCCGCGGCCGTCGCGATCCGCAGGAGCCAGCGGCCCATCGCCGGCCCTACAGCGCGTCGAACGCGCCGAGCCGGCGCGCGACGAGGAGGTAGGCGGCCATGATCAGGACCGGCACGACGGCGAAGGCCGCGGCGAACGGCACGTTGTTCGAGACGCCCTGGCTGGCGTAGATGACGTTGCCGATGAACTGCGTGTTCGAGACCAGCTGCGGCGTGATGTAGTCGCCGAGGGTCAGCGAGAACGTGAAGATCGAGCCGGCGGCGAGGGCCGGCAGGGCCAGCGGCAGGGCGATCCGCCGGAACGTCGGCCAGCCCCGGGCGCCGAGGTCGGCCGAGGCCTCGAAGTACGACTGCGGGATGCGCTCCAGGCCGGCGTAGATCGGCAGGATCATGTAGGGCAGCCATAGGTAGCTGAACACGATCCACATCGAGACGTCGGAGAAGCCCGGGCTGAGGTTCGGCAGCCCGACGAGGCCGAACAGCCAGTCGAGCAGGCCGCCCGGCGAGAGGATCACCCGCCACGCGTACACGCGGACGAGGTAGCTCGACCACAGCGGCAGCAGCACCAGCATGAACAGCACCGACCGGGTTCGCGGCGCGGCGGCCCGTGCCAGGTACCACGCCATGGGGAAGGCGATCGCCATGTCCGTGACGGTGACGAGGGCGGCGATGAACACGGTCCGGAGCGCGATCGTCCGGTAGACGGGATCGCTCAGGAGCGTCCCGAAGTTCTGCAGCGTGAAGCTCCGGACGATCGAGGAGGTCGTCGGGTCGAGATACCAGAACGCCGACACCAGCAGGAGGGCCAGCGACCCGAGATACAGGACGACGAACCAGCCGGTCGGGGCGGCCAGCAGCAGGGCCAGCTGCAGCCGGCCGCGGCGGTACAGGCCCGCGAGCGCCCGCCGTCCGGGCGAGTCGGGGGGCGAGCTGCCGGCGAGGGCGTCGGAGGTCATGTCGTGGTCGATGCGATCGAACGGCGATCGGCCGGCCGCGACGGCGGCCGGCCGATGTCGCCCCTCAAGCTTGGCTCAGCCCCGGATCTCGGTCCACTTCGACGTCCACTCGGAATAGTCGATGCAGGTCGTTCCGCGGCTGTCTCCGCAGTTCGCGATCGGGGTCTTCCAGAACGCGATCGTGCCGTAGTAGCTCTGGTCGTTGACGTGGTACGCGGTGCAGAAGTCCTGCAGGGCGTAGGGCCCCACGCCGGTGTTGAGCAGGTCGCAGGCCTTGGGATTGGCCGGCGACTCGCCGAACGATTCCGCGACCTCGGCCTGGGTGTGCGGGGTGAGCATCCAGCCCATCCACATGAGCATGCAGTTGGGGTGCGCGGCGTGGCTCGACATCATCCAGGTGTCGGCCCAGCCGGTCATGCCCTCGCTCGGCACCACCTGGGCCACGGGCACACCGCTGCCGACGAGGGTGTTGACCTGGTACGGCCAGGTCGTGCCCACGACGACGGCCTTGCTCGTGAAGTTGTCGATCTCCTTGGAGTACAGCGACCAGTAGTCGCCGACCCACGGATGCTGCTGCTTCAGGAGGTTGACCGCGGCATCGAACTGGGCCTGGTTGAGCTCGTAGGGATCGGTGATCCCGAGGCTCGTGTCGTGGGCCTTGAGATACAGCGCCGCGTCGGCGATGTAGATCGGGCTGTCGTAGTCCGTGATCTTGCCCTGGTACGGCTGCGAGGCCGTCGGGTCGAACACGACGTTCCAGCTCGTCGGCGCCGGCGTCACGACGTCGGTCCGGTACATGAGCGAGTTGCCGCCCCAGCCGTGGGGCACGCCGTAGTGCTTGCCGTCCACGACGTAGTGCGGCGCGTTCTGCAGGAACGGCGCCACGTTCGCGAAGTCGGGGAAGATCGTCGGGTCGATCGCGGCCACGTCGCCGTCGCCGATGAGGCGCAGCGTCGCGTCGCCCGAGGCCGAGACGCCGTCGTAGACGGTGCCGCCGCCCTGGCGCATGAGCGTGACCATCTCATCCGAGGTGTCGGCCGGCTTGGCGTTGACCTTGCAGCCGGTCTGCTGCTCGAAGGGGTGGACCCAGTCGTACTCCGGGACGTTCGAGCCGTCCTCCGCATAGCCGGCCCAGATGATGATGTTGAGCTGGCCCTCGCCGGGCCCGATCGTCGGCGCCGCCGCGGCGACGGACGGCTCTGCCGATGCGGGGCCCGAGCCGCCGCCCAAGCTGGGCGCCGCGTTGCTCGGCGCGGTGGATCCGCTGCCGCTGCAGGCCGCCGCCAGCACGGCGATGGCCGGCAGCAGGCTCAGGACGCGATGTCGTTGCATGGTCCTCCTCCTCGGGGCGCGTGGCGCCCGCTGTGGCCGGTCAGGCTTGACCGGCCGGTGCCTCTCCCACTTCGAAGTTGTGCTGGCGCTTCCAGATGAGCCGGACGCGGCGTCCCTGGGCCGCGAGGGCTTCCATCGACGAGGTCGCGAGATTCTGCTGGGTCACGACGAGCTCGGCGCCGGCATCCAGCGCGACGATGTAGCGGGTGTCCGGACCCAGGTAGACCACGGTCCGGACGACGCCCGGCGCGCTCGTCTCATCGGCCCCGACGGGTGCGTCGGGCTCGGCGATCCGGATCTTCTCGGGCCGCACGGTGAAGGTGCCGGCGCGGCCCACCACCTGCTCGGCGACGGGGCCGGTCAGGAGGTTCGAGGTGCCCACGAAGCCGGCCACGAAGGCGGTGGCCGGCTGCTCGTAGACCTCGGCCGGAGCCCCGACCTGCTCGATCCGGCCCTGGCTGAAGACCGCGAGGCGGTCGCTCATCGTGAGCGCCTCCTCCTGGTCGTGGGTCACGTACACGAACGTGATCCCGACCTCCTGCTGGATGGCCTTCAGCTCGATCTGCATCTCCTCGCGGAGCTTGAGGTCGAGCGCGCCCAGGGGCTCGTCCAGGAGCAGCACCCTGGGACGGTTGACGAGCGCGCGCGCGAGGGCGACACGCTGGCGCTGGCCGCCCGAGAGCTGGCCGGGCCGGCGGCGCTCGTAGCCGGTCAGCCGGACCATCGCCAGGGCGTCGGCGACGCGGCGCTCGCGATCCGCCTTGGGGACCTTCCGGATCATCAGCCCGTAGGCGACGTTGTCGCCGACCGACATGTGGGGAAACAGGGCGTAGTCCTGGAAGACCGTGTTGACGTCGCGATCGAACGGTGGCCGGTCGGTGACGTCGATGCCCTGCAGGAAGATCCGGCCCTCCGACGGGCGCTCGAAGCCGGCGATCATCCGGAGGGTCGTGGTCTTGCCCGAGCCGGACGGCCCGAGCATCGAGAAGAACTCGCCGTCACGGATGGCGAGGTCGATGCCTGACACGGCGACGACCCCATCGGCGGTGACCTGACCTGGGGAGCCGCTCTCGACGCTGCGGGCGACTCCCTTCCCGACCTCGCCCTCGAAGCGCTTGACCACCCCGCGCAGCTCGACGGCGGGCGCGTCGCTGCCCACCTCGGCGCCCGGGGCGCCGGCCGGCCGTTCGCTCGGTCGAGGCTGCGATGGTGACAGGCTGGCCACGTGCCCTCGTGCGGAATGCGTCGTCCGGCGGGATGGACGACACGCGATTCGCACCGTCATGTCGGGATTGCCGGGTGCGCGGACTATCCGGTCGCCGCGCGGGCGGTGTCAAGGTCGCACCGGGGCGCCGGGGGGTCGCAGGCCCTCGGCGCGGCCCACCCGAGGCGCCCGAGGCCGGTGGTACGCTTCGGCCCGAGTCAACACCCACGTAGAGGAGCCCGCACCGAGATGACGTACGTGATCGCCGAGCCCTGCATCGACGTGCTCGACCTCTCGTGCGTCTCCGTGTGTCCCGTCGACTGCATCCACTACGAGGAAGGCGTCGACCGGAAGCTCTACATCGACCCGAACGAGTGCATCGACTGCGGCGCGTGCGAGCCCGAGTGCCCGGTCAACGCCATCTTCCCGGAGGACCAGCTCCCCGCCGAGTGGGCAACCTACGCCCAGATCGACGCCACCTGGTACACGGATCGGGGCGCTGCCCGGACCGAGGTGGACGCGGCCAAACCGGCCGGCTGACGGCGGCAAAGGCCGGCGCGGCTAGCCCTCGGAGGCCGGAGGCGCGTCCGGGCCAGGTGGCGCTGCGGAGCCAGGCACCGGCGCCCCGCCGGGATCGCGTCGCATGGCCGCTGCGATCGTCCAGGCGATCCCGATCGCGATGAGCACGTCGCCGACGCTGAAGACGTTGGCGAGCGGCACCCAGGCCGGAACCGCGTAGACGTCCGTGAGCGGCTGGAGCACCGGGCTCGCGAGCACGACGCTGTTGGTGTGGCCACCCGCGCTCAGTCCGGCGGTGGCGAGCGCGCCCCGGTCGGCCGGCATGGCGCCGCCGTTGGCGAGGATGGCCGCCAGGTTGGCCAGCGCCCCCAGCGCCACGACCCACATCCCAGCGAGGTCGAGGTTGCGCGCGACGGCGATCAGGACCGCCGCCGTCGACACCACGTAGGTCGCGGGAGTCAGGCCGCCCGCGAGGGCGAAGCCCGCCTCGGTGAACAGCGCGACCTGGACCAGCAGCCCGCCGATCGCCAGCCACGGCCAGCGGAATCGCAGCTGGCCGAGCCCGTCCCGCCGGCCGCCCAGGGCCAGCCCGGCGCCGATCCCGATGGGGATGGCCCACAGGATCAGCACGTCTCAGCGGTCCCGGGCGCCCTCGCCCGACGCGGCGCCCGCGTCGAGGATCTCGCGCAGCTGGGCGACATGCTCGGTCGCGTGCGTGGTCAGGAACCGTTCGGCGATCGCGGGCAGGGCCATCTCGCCGAGGCGCGGGTGGAGGCCCGCCCTGGCATCGGCGCCTTCCGTCGCGAGCTGGCGGAATCGGGCCGCGACGCGACGCGCATCGGCCGAGACCCGCGCGAGCAGCTCGCGCAGCGGCACCGTCCGGTCGCGGCCGATGATCGCGAGCCGCACGGGGTCGTCCGAGACGCGGCCGAACGGCACCGGATCGCTGCCGGCGGGCGCCTCGACGACGCGCTCCATCTCCCCGAGCCAGTAGGGGAGCATCTCGCCCACGTGGGCCAGCACCTCGGGCGGGCCCCAGCTGGCCTCCGGTCCCGTCCCGAAGTCGGCAGCCAGCGGCCAGGGTCCACGGGCGATCAGCTCGCCCTCGAGGGCCACGAAGCCGCGGCCCGCGGCCTCCAATCGGTCCGCGAGCTCCAGGAGGGTCGGCATGACCGGGAGTGTGGCACACGGGACTACCATGTCCGGCGATCGCAGGCAGGAGTCGCCGACCATGACCGAGACCATCAGCCGCCCGGATTCCGCGGCCCTCGGCGCCGCGAACCAGTCGGGCGCCCACATCAACAAGGACGCCTACAAGGAAGCCAAGGACTTCCTGCCGCTCAACGGCCTCGACCACGTCGAGTTCTGGGTCGGGAACGCCCGCCAGGCGGCCCACTACTTCCGGGCCTTGTGGGGCTTCACGCCGGTCGCCTACGCCGGCCTCGAGACCGGCGTCCGTGATCGGACGAGCTACGTCATGCGCCAGAACGACATCACGCTCGTCCTGACCGGCGCGCTCACGCCCGATGGGCCCATCGCGGAGCACGTCCACAAGCACGGCGATGGGGTCCACGACATCGCCTTCTCGGTCGATGACGTCGCCTCGGCCTGGCGCGAGACGACGACCCGCGGGGCCCGCTCCGTGCGCCAGCCGGAGGAGCTCGACGGCGGCGAGGACGGCACGCTCCGAGTGAGCGCCGTTGGGACGTACGGCGAGGTCCAGCACAGCTTCATCGACCGGCGCGACTACCACGGCGTCTTCGCCCCCGGCTTCCGCAAGGTCAAGAAGCCGGCGCAGGCCGCGACCGGCATGAACCTCCTCGAGATCGACCACTGTGTCGGCAACGTCGAGCTCGGCGACATGAACAAGTTCGTGGACTACTACCGCGACGTGTTCGGCTTCGCCCAGCTCATCCACTACGACGACAAGGTCATCCATACCGAGTACTCGGCCCTCATGTCCAAGGTCATGACCAACGGCAACGGCCGGATCAAGTTCCCGATCAACGAGCCGGCGACGGGCAAGAAGAAGAGCCAGATCCAGGAGTTCCTGGACTACTACTACGACGCCGGCACGCAGCACATCGCCCTGCGCACCGAGGACATCGTCAAGACCGTTCGGACCCTGCGCGACAACGGCATCGAGTTCCTCGGCATGCCGCATGCCTACTACGAGCAGCTGCCCGCCCGCGTCGGCGACGTCGGCGTGTCGATCGAGACGCTCGAGGAGCTCGGGATCGAGGCCGACCGTGACGAGGAGGGCTACCTCCTCCAGATCTTCACCCGCCCGATCCAGGACCGCCCCACGTTCTTCTTCGAGATCATCGAGCGCCACGGCTCGCGCGGCTTCGGGGTCGGCAACTTCAAGGCCCTGTTCGAGGCGATCGAGATCGAGCAGGAACGCCGAGGCAACCTCTAGCGACCACGCACTCGGCGTTGCCCGCGCCCGTGCGGGCCGCCGGCCGCCCGGCCTTCGAACGGCTCGCTGGCGGGCCGCGCATCCTGGCACGGCTGCTGCTCGCCGGCGGCGTCGTCGGCCCGCTCCTGTTCGTGGCGGCCATCCTGGCCCAGGACCTGACGCGGCCGGGCTACGACCCGACCCGGCAGTTCATCAGCGTCCTCGGCCTGGGCGAGGCAGGCTGGATCCAGGCAGCGAACTTCATCGCCTCGGGGCTGCTGCTTGCCGGGTTCGGCGTCGCCCTGGGGTCGGCACCCGGTCTCGGGCTGGCGCGCTGGGTCCCGACGCTCATCGTGGTCACCGGCCTGGCCCTGGCCATCGGGGGGCTGTTCCCGTCCGATCCGCAGCTCGGCTATCCGTACTGGATCTCCGCGGCCGAGGTCGCCAATCCCAGCCTGCACAGCCGGATCCACTTCGCCGCGGGCTTCGTGGGCACGGTTGCCTTCGCGGGGGTGTTCCTCGCCGACGCGCTGGCCGCGCGGGCGGCCAACGCTCCCAGGCGAGTCGCGTACGCGCTCGCCAGCGTGGCGGTCATGCTCGCCTGCTTCCTCGCGGGCTTGCGGCTGGCAAGCCCCGGCATCGGCGTCCCGGCGATCGGCGGCGTCCTCCAGCGGATCGGCCTCGTCGCGGGGCTGCAGTGGCTGGTCTGGCTCGCCTGGACTGCCCTTCGGCGCAGCGACAGCCACGCGCGAACCTCGGTCAGGGCGCGTCGCGAGCCGCGCATCTCCGGTGCAAGCGATGGAGCCGTCCCCGGGTAGGGCCGTTCCAGCCGGGGCAGGTCTTGACAGGATCGGGCCGTCCTCCTCATATTGACAGGACATGAACGTCAATCAAACGCGGCCAAGGGCGCGCTGATCGCGTGGCGCCTCGCCGATACAACCTCGGACGTCGTGCGGCGGCCGCCGCGGAGACCCGCCAGCGGGTCATCGAGGCCGCGATCGCGGTGTATCGCGACCAGGGTCTCGGTGCCGCGACCATCAAGGCCGTGGCCGAGCGAGCCGATGTCTCGCGGGGCACCGTCCTCCATCACTTCGATGGCGGGGAGGGGCTGCTCGCGGCGGTCCTGGATCACGCGCTCGCCAGCCTCGACCTGCCCGACGCACGGGTCCTCGACGGCGTCGCCGATCCGGCGGAGCGCGGACGCCAGTTCGTCGCCGCCATGTTCCGGTTCTACGACCGCACGTCGGACTGGTGGCGGGTGTTCGCGGGCGAGCGGAACGAGCTGCCCGCCAATCCCGCCCTCGCCGCGGCCACCAGCCGGTACGAGGCGGCGATCGGGCAATTCCTGGCCGCGGCCCTCGGGCCGCTTGCCGCGGACCGGATCACCGCGGTCACGGTCGGCACGCTGATCGCGCCGACCACCTACTACCCGCTGCTGGGGGCAGGCCTCTCGGTGGACGAGACCATCGCCGTCGTCGGCGACCTCGTCGCCGGGCTCATCACCGGCCGGGCCGCCGGGCATCGCTGATCGGGGGAGGGAGGGTTCCATGAACCTGCTTCGCGTCCACGCGCTCGCGGCCCTCGTCTTCGTGGCGGCCATCGTCGTCCAGGTGGTCCTGGCCGGGCTGGCGATCGCGAACCTCGGCGGGTCGGGCGACTTCAGCGAACATGCCGACTTTGGCTACACGTGGGTCGGCCTGGCAGCGGTGGTGCTGCTCGCGACGGCGCTCTCGGCCCGGCGGCCGCGTCGCGACGTGGGCATCGCGGTTGCCCTCTTCGTCGACTACATCGTCCAGACGGCGCTGCCGTCGGCTCGCGGCTCGCTGCCATTCCTGGCGGCGCTCCATCCGCTCAACGCGATGGTGCTGTTCGCGGTGGCCTCGTGGTACGGGCTCCGGGTGTGGCGGATCGCATTCCGCCCCGCCCCTGCCGCGGCGGCCGGGATGCCCGCATCGCCGGCGATCGAAGGCGAGGTTGCGTGATGGACCTGACCCCGTATCTCCCGTGGCTCAGGTTCGCCCACATCGTCGGGGCGTTCCTGTTCGTGGGCGGCCACGGCGTCTCCACGGCGATGGCCCTCCGGCTGCGCCACGAGCGGGAGCCCGCCCGGATGCTGGCGATCCTCGACCTGTCGGCGAGCTCGATCGGGCTGGCCACGATCGGGATGCTCGTCCTGCTGGTGGCCGGGATCGTCGACGGCATCGTGGGCGGCTCCTTCGGCCGACTCTGGATCTGGGTGGCGCTGGTCGTGTTCGTCGGCACGGGGATCGCGATGACGCCCCTGGCGTCGGGCCACTTCAACGCCATCCGCGCGGCCCTGGGCCAGCGGACTCGGGCGATGAAGGCCACCGATCCCGACCCCGTGCCGCTTCCGATCGACCAGACGATCGCGCTGGCAGCGGGCCCGCGGCCCATGCAGGTCGCGACCTTCGGCGGGATCGCGCTGGTGGTGCTCCTGTGGCTCATGACCTTCAAGCCCTTCTGATGGAGGACGGAGTTGACCAGCTACGTCCTGACGACCCACGTCGACGCGACGCCGGAGGTGACGTTCGACCTGTGGACGGACATCGGGCGCATGGCCGAGTGGGTGCGCGGGGCCACGAAGGTCAGCGAGCCCGATGGGCCGATCGACCTCGCGGGGACCCGCTATGCGGCCTGGTTCGGCGGGATGCGCAGCGACACGATGGTCATCGAGGCCGAGCGGCCGAGGGTCTTCGCGACACGGTTCGGGAGCCGCATCCTCCGCGGCACGAATCGCGCGACGTTCGAGCCCGACGCGACCGGCACCCGGCTGACGCAGGCGTTCCAGACGGACGGCGTCGTGGCCGCGTTCTTCGCCTGGGTGTTCGGCCATGGCTCGTATCGGGGATCGTTCCGTGGCGAGCTCGAGGCCTTCGCCCAGCTCGCTGCTCGGGAGTCGCAGGGAGGGGTCCGATGATCGATCGAGCGCGCGTCGAGCGCGGAGCGACCGCAGCGCGAGTGTCGGCGGTCGCGGGGGCGGTCGGCCTGGTGGCGATCGTGCTGTTCTTCACGGTCGGTGGGCCATTCGGGACGATCAACGACGTCGCCGGCCTGGTGATGATCGGCAGCCTGGCGTTCGTCATGCTCGCCCACTACGAGCTCGGCGGGATCGTCCCCCTCTGGCCCGCTCGGCTGTCGCTGGGCGGGGCCATGCTCGTGGTCGTCGGGTGGGCCGTGCTGCAGGTCGGCTTCATCCTCGGCTGGCTCAACGTCGCCGACGTCCAGCAGGCGGCGACGGGCGGCTGGGCAGTGCAGGCGGTGCTGCTGGGGTTCATCGGGCTGTGGATCGCCGGCGCGAGCCTGCTGGCCGGGCCGTGGCTGCCTCCGCTCGTCCGGACGCTCGGGATCGTGACCGGGGCCGGGCTCGTCGTCATGGCGATCGGCCTGATCCAGGGCGGCTACTCGAGCCTCTGGGCGAACGTCGGTGGCTCCGGCTTCCAGATCGTGCTGCCCGTCTGGGCGTTTCTGCTCGGCCGGGTCTTCGGGGCCCGTGCCGCGGCCGCGGCGACCGCGGCGCCCGCTCCCGCTGCGTCCGCTCCTGGGCCGGCCGCCGCCTAGACTCTGGGGCCATGCGCATCGGCCACGTCCGGGAGCGGCACGCGCCCGCTGGGGCACCGTGGCGCCTGGCGATCTCGAGCGGCCTCGACCGCGTCTGGCTCGATGCCGACGTCGTTCGGCGACGGATCGTCGCCCGCGACCCCGAGCGGGCCCACAACGCGATCCTGTTCCGACAGCCGCTGACCACGGTCGATGAGCTGCTGGCCCGGGGGCTGCGACTCGCCGCGCTCGGCGAGCTCACCGACGCCTTCGACCGCCTCGAGGGTGCCGCGGACGCCGACGACGATGCCGTCCTGGACGAGGCGGATCTCGCCTTCGGCCCGCCGGTGCTGCGGCCGCCGTCGTTCCGGGATTTCTACGTGTTCGAGGGCCACGTCGCCTCGATGTGGCAGCGACGCGGCCAGGACATCCCCGAAGCGTGGTACCGCCTCCCGATCTTCTATTTCTCGAACACCTCCGAGATCCGGGGACCGGGCGAACCCGTGTGGGCCCCCCGCGGGTCGAGCGAGCTCGACTTCGAGCTCGAGGTCGGGGCGGTCGTGGACACGCCGGTGTTCGACCTGCCGGCCGATCGGGCCGAGCAGGCGATCGGCGGCTACTTCGTGCTCGCGGACTGGTCGGCGCGCGATCTCCAGCGCGACGAGAGCGTCGTGCGGCTCGGGCCGGCGAAGGGCAAGGACTTCGCGACCTCGATCGGGCCCTGGATCGTGACGCCGGACGAGCTGGCGGGCCAGCGCGGCGGTGCGACCGGGCCCGACCTGATGATGATCGCGACGGTCACGGACGCCGCTGGCCACGCCGTGGAGGTCTCGCGCGGCACGTGGGCGAGTGCCCATTTCTCCTTCGGCCAGATGCTCGAGCGGGCCTCCGCCGACGTGCACGTGCGGCCAGGCGAGATCCTCGGCAGCGGCACGGTTGGCAGCGGCTCGCTGCTGGAGTCACGCGAGGGCACGCTCGGCCGCTTCCTGGCGCCGGGGGATTCGGTGCGGCTGTCGATCGAGGGCGTGGGGGAGCTCATGACCCCGATCGTCCCGAGGCCGTCGCAGTGACCGTGGTCGAGCCCGTGCGCGCAGCGTTTCCGGCGGATCCGCCGTTCGAGGTGCCGTGGCTGCCGCCCGACATCGACACCCCGGCGCTCGTCATCGACCTCGACATCGCCGAGGCGAACACCCGGCGGCTCGTCGCGCATCTGGCGGGCCATGGCGTCACGCTCCGGCCGCATGCCAAGACCCACAAGAGCCTCGAGCTCGGGCGCGGCCAGCTCGCCAGCGGTGCGCGGGGCCTGACCGTGGGCAACCTCGGCGAGGCCGAGGTGTTCGTGGCCGGGGGCATCACCGACCTGTTCATCGCCTACCCGATCTGGGCGGCGGGTCCCAAGGCGGCTCGCCTGCGCGCCCTCCATGAGCGAGCGCCGGGCGTGCGGGTCGGGGCAGACTCCGTTGCCGGCGTCGATGTCCTGGCAGCCGCCGTCGCCGGAGCCGGTCAGCCGCTCGAGGTCGTCATCGAGGTCGATCCCGGCAATCGCCGGACCGGCGTCTCGGCCGCGGCGACCGTCGTGGAGATCGCTCGCGCCGCTCGGGCCGCCGGGCTGGTGGTCGCGGGCGTGTTCAGCCACGGCGGCCATGGCTACGCCAGCCCTGACGCCAGGCTGACGGCCGCCGCGGACGAGGTCCGTGCCCTGAGCGATGCCGTCGACGCGCTCCGTGGCGCCGGCTTCGACGTGCCGGTCGTCAGCGCCGGCTCGACCCCGACGATGCTCGACGCGGTCGGCGGCCCGATCACCGAGATGCGGGCCGGCACGTACCTCCTCGGCGATCGGCAGCAGGCCGTCCTGGGATCGATCGGCGCCGACACGATCGCGATGCACGTCGCCGCGACCGTCGTGAGCGCGAGCGTCCCGGGCCAGGTCGTCATCGATGCCGGAGCCAAGACGCTCACCAAGGACGTTGCCCCGTACCTGCGCGGCTACGGCGCGATCCCGGCCTATCCCGACGCGGTCATCGAGCGCGTCAGCGACTATCACGGGATCGTGCGCATCCCGGCGGGCACGGCCGCACCGCGGGTCGGCGAGGTCCTGGCGATCGTGCCGAACCACGTCTGCCCGGTGGTCGACCTGCGGGACGACGTCGTCGCCGTGCGGGGTGAGCGGGTCGTCCGCCTGCTCCCGGTCGACGCCCGCGGCCGCTCGGGGTGAGCGGTCGGCCGTGGCTCGCGATCCGGGCGATGCGGCCAGCCGACTGGTCGGCCGTCAGCGCGATCTATGCCGAGGGCATCGCGACGAACGACGCCACGCTCGATCCCGGGGTGCCGACCTGGCCGATGTGGGACGCCGGCCACCGGCCGGACTGCCGGCTCGTCGCCTGCCGCGATGACGAGGTCCTCGGCTGGACGGCCCTGTCGACCTATTCCATGCGCGAGGTCTATGCCGGGGTCGCCTGGGAGAGCGTCTACGTCGCCGAGCGCGCGCGCGGGCTGGGGATCGGCCGGGCGCTCCTGGAGGCACTGATTCCCGCCTCCGAGGCAGCCGGCATCTGGACGCTGCTCGCCGGAATCGAGCGCGAGAACGTGGCGAGCCTGACGCTCCACGATCGCGTCGGCTTCCGGCGGATCGGCGTGCAGGAGCGGGTGGGCCGCGATCCGACCGGTCGGTGGCGGGACGTCGTGCTCATGGAACGGCGGAGCGCGGTGGCCGGCGGCGAGGCCGACTAGACTCGCCGTCCGGAGGCCAGCACGCATGTATTACGTCCGCCACGGCCAGGTGCCCCAGCAGCGCCACACCCAGCTCCGGAAGCCCGACGGCACGCTGTATGCCGAGGAGCTGTTCGGCGTCGAGGGCTTCACCGGCCGGAGCTCCCTGCTCTACCACCTGACGCCGCCCACCCAGACGATCAAGGTCGAGGGCCTGCGGAAGGTCCAGCTGGAGGCCGCGGATGAGCCGGCCCATCGCCACCACCTGACCAAGACCGGGCCGCTCGAGCCGAAGGGCGATGCGATCAGCGGCCGGATCCCCCTGTACTTCAACAACGACGTGATCTTCGGCGTGGTGCGGCCGGCCGAGGCCATGCCCGCCGGCCAGTTCTACCGCAACGGCATCGCCGACGAGATGCTCTACGTCCACGAGGGGACGGGCGTCTGCGACACGGTCTTCGGGCCGCTGCGGTACGCCCCGGGCGACTACCTCGTGCTGCCGATCGGCACGACGTGGCGCCTGGACCCTGACGAAGGCTCAGCCCAGCGGATGCTGTACCTGGAGGCGCCATCGGAGATCGAGCCGCCGAAGCGCTACCGCAACGACTACGGCCAGCTGCTGGAGCACTCGCCGTACTCGCAGCGCGACCTGGACGCGCCCGACGAGGTCGGACCGCGCGACGAGACCGGCGACTTCGTCATCCATGTCCGATCGACGGACCGGATCACGGCCTACCACTACCGCCACCACCCGTTCGATGTCGTCGGCTGGGATGGCTACCTGTGGCCGTTCCGGTTCAACATCGCGAACTTCCAGCCGATCACGGGCCGGGTGCATCAGCCGCCGCCGGTCCACCAGACGTTCCAGGCCCGGAACTTCGTCGTGTGCTCGTTCGTGCCCCGCAAGTTCGACTATCACCCGCTTGCGATCCCGGCGCCGTACAACCACTCGAACATCAACAGCGACGAGGTCATCTACTACGTCGCCGGCAACTTCATGAGCCGCCGCGGGGTGGACATCGCGTCGTTCACCCTCCATCCCGCGGGCATCCCGCATGGGCCGCACCCGGGCTCGGTCGAGGCCTCGATCGGCAAGGAGGGCACCGAGGAGCTGGCGGTCATGGTCGACACGTTCCACCCGCTCCACCTGACCAAGGCTGCGCTCGACCTCGACGACGACCGCTATCCCTACTCGTGGATTCCGCCGGAAGACCCGGCGGAGCACGCCTCCGAGCTCGCGGAGCGAGGCCCGGAGGCGTTCCCGGACTGACGGATCGGTCACCCCGAGATTGCCGGGGCGTCAGGTGCGTGGCGGCAGCCCGAACAGCTCGAGGCAGGGCTCGAGGCCCTCGACGCCGACCTCCGGCCGTTCCCGCGCCCGCCAGTCGTCCCGGCTCAATCGGAACCGCTGGGTCTCGCGCGCGACCCCGCGCGGGGCCAGCCGGCCGATGCCGTTGTCGCGATAGCCGATCGCGCGACTGACGCCCAGCGATGCCGGGTTGTCGAAGAACCCGCCACTCTCGGCGACCTCCGCGTCGAGGTGGTCGAACGCGAGGGCCAGCACGGCCTGGCGCATGAGCGTCCCGATGCCCCGGCCCTGGAACGCCTGACCGAGCCACGAGCCGGTCAGCACGGTGCGCATCGTCGCGAAGCTCGTCGCCGACAGCTCCTGGACACCGGCCAGCGAGCCATCGACCCAGACGCCGAGCGGCAAGCTCCACTCGTCCGGCCGCCACGACGCCCACTGCTGGACGTGGAACTGGAAGAAGTTCCGGTCGAACTCGGGCGACGGCTGGTCGGTCCAGGCAAACCCGAACGGCATCTCCTCGGGCGGGTGGATGCCGGCCTTGGCCAGCTCGATCAAGGCGGCGAGGTCGTCCACGCCCGGCAGCCGCAGGACGAGGCTGCCGGTTCGCAGGCGCAGGTCGAAGAGCGGCCACGGGGCGCTGGTCACCCGGGCATCATAGAAACGTGGCCACGACCTCCGGCACGTTCCGGCAGCGCATCCTCTCCGGCGAGACGCTGTTCGGCTGCTGGGCCGGCCTCGGATCGCCGCTGGCCGCCGAGCTCCTCGGCCGGGCCGGCTTCGACTGGGTCCTCGTCGACCTCGAGCACGGCGCCGCCACGGAATCGGAGCTGCTGGCCCACCTCAACGCGGTCGAGGTGACCGGGACCGCCGCGCTTGTCCGGCCCCAATCGGGCGAACGGCTCCGGATCGGCCGCGCACTGGACCTCGGAGCGACCGGCGTCATCATCCCGCGGCTCGATTCGACGGCCGAGGTCCGGGAGGCCATGGGCTTCCTGCGCTATCCGCCGGACGGGATGCGTGGTGTCGCGCTCCTGACGCGCGGCGCCCGACTGGGGTCCGTCGGCCATGCGAGCGTCGGCGAGGTCAACCGGGACATCGTCGGGATCGTCCAGATCGAGTCCCCCGGCGCCCTGCGCGACGCCGACGCCATCGCCGCGACCGACGGGGTCGACGTCCTGTTCGTCGGTCCGGCGGACCTGTCCCACTCACTGGGCGTCCCGGGCCAGTTCTCCAACCCCACCTACCAGGCGGCGCTGCAGGCCGTCGTGGCTGCCTGCCGGGCGCACGGCAAGGCGGCGGGCATCCTCCTCTACGACCACGCGTCGTTCGCGCCGCATCTGGAGCTCGGCTTCACGTTCGTCGGCCTGGGCGCCGACGCGTCCTACGTGGTCTCGGGCGCCGTGGCCGCCCTGAAGGCCGCGAGGGGGTAACCCGACTACACTCCAAGCGTGATCCACTCGGAAGAGCGTGACCTCAACGAGCGCGACGTCGTCGAGCGGGTACCGACCCTGGCCGACGAGCGGCTCAAGATGCTGGCCACGCGGGATCCGTTGACGGTGGGCCTCGGGACGAGCCTCCGCGACTGCGTCGGGCTGGTCCAGCAGGCCGGCGTCGGCGACTCCGT
The DNA here is from genome assembly GCA_036493155.1 of Candidatus Limnocylindrales bacterium. GTDB lineage: Bacteria > Chloroflexota > Limnocylindria > Limnocylindrales > CSP1-4 > UBA5189. The sequence goes on from DASXQE010000067.1 coordinate 28,920, forward strand.
CTTCGTGACCGACGCCGCGGGCAAGCTCCTCGGCGTCCTGACCGAGCGCGACATCTTCGGGAAGCTGGTCGGCACGGACGCCGACCTCGACCAGCCCGTCGAGTCGGTCATGGTCGACCATCCCTGGACCCTGAACCTGGAGCAGCCGATCCGCCACGCCATCGAGCTCATGCAGACCGGCCGCTACCGCAACGTGCCGCTGGTCGATGACGCCGGCGCGCTCGTCGGCGTGGTCCGCCCGGTGGACGTCCTGAAGTACCTCGCCGAGGCGTTCCCGGAGGAGCTCCTCAACCTGCCGCCGCGGCCGCACCAGCAGATGGCCGCGACCGAAGGCGCCTGATCGCGAGCACCGGAGACCGATGACCCTCACCGAGACCAGGCCCGTCGAAGAGCACCAGCTCGATCGGGTGACGATCCGCTTCGCCGGCGATTCCGGCGATGGCATGCAGCTGACCGGCACGCAGTTCACCCGCGGGGCGGCGCTGTTCGGCAACGACATCAGCACGTTCCCGGACTACCCCGCCGAGATCCGCGCCCCGGCCGGCTCACTGCCCGGCGTGTCCGGCTTCCAGCTGAGCTTCTCGAGCACCGAGATCCACACGCCCGGTGACGCCCCGGACGTGCTCGTGGCGATGAACCCCGCGGCCCTCAAGGCCAACCTCGGCGACCTGCCGCACGGTGGCGCGCTGGTCGTCAACGAGGATGCCTTCACGGCCCAGAACCTCCAGAAGGTGGGCTACGCGAGCAATCCCCTGACCGACGGCTCGCTGACGTCGTGGCATGTCTTCGCGGTGCCGATCTCGACCGTCAACGCCCGCGCCCTGGAGGGCATCGGCCTGACGAGCAAGCAGGTCGACCTGAC
>DASXQE010000068.1:0-7849 GCA_036493155.1 Candidatus Limnocylindrales bacterium
ACGATCATCGATTCGGTCAGGGGCGTGTCGATGACGCGGTCGTCGCCGAACTCGGCCCAGAGCCCGTCCGTGGCGAGGAAGACGCCACCCTTCTTGCCGACGTCCTCGCCCAGGACGATGACCGTCTCGTCGCGCCGCATCTCGTCGGCGAGGGTCTCGCGCACGGCCTCGATGTAGGTCTTGACCGGCATGTCAGTGACCCCCCGTGCCCCGGAGCGAGAAGCCCCAGGCCGGCGGCGTCTCGCCCGGCCAGTCCTCGGCGAAGACCCACTTCATCGCCGTCTCGGGGTCCGGGTCGGGCGCTTCCTCGGCGTAGGTCGTCGCGTCGTTGACCGCGGCCTTGACCTCGTCGGCGATTCGCGCCTCGGTCTCGTCCGTCAGGACCTTCGCGTCACGCAGCTCGCCGCGGAAGCGCGGCAGCGGGTCCTTGCCGGCGAGGTCCGCCAGCTCCTCGGCGGTCCGGTACTTGGTCTGCTGGTCGTCCGAGGAATGGGCCGTGAGCCGGATGACCTTGGCCTCGATGAACGTCGAGCCGTCGCCGCGGCGCGCGCGATCGACCGCGTCCCTGGCCGCCCGGTAGCAGGCCAGCACGTCGGAACCGTCGACGACGACGCCGGGCATCCCGTAGCCCGCCGCACGATCGGCGACGTTCTCGATCGGGAGCTGCTTCGAGACCGGCACGCTGATCGCGTAGCCGTTGTTCTCGACGACCAGCACGAACGGCAGCTTGTGGATGCCCGCGAAGTTGAGGCCCTCGTGGACGTCGCCCTGGTTGGCGCTGCCCTCGCCCATCGAGCTCATCGCGACCTCGCCGGTCTTGCGGATCTTCGCGGCCAGCGCGATCCCGACGGCGTGGAGCATCTGGGTCGCGACCGGCGACGACAGCGACACCAGGTGGGCCGCCATCGAGCCGTAGTGACCCGGCATCTGGCGCCCGCCCGACGACACGTCGATCGACTTGGCGAACTGGGCGGTCATCAGGTCGCGGGCGGTCATGCCCATGGTCAGCAGCGTCCCGACCGAGCGATAGAACGGCGCGAACCAGTCCTTGCCGCGTTCGAGCGCCCAGGCGATCGCGACCTGGGCACCCTCGTGGCCCTGGCCGCTGATGACGAAGGGGATCCGGCCGGCCCGGTTGAGGACCCACATCCGCTCGTCGACGGCCCGCGCGAGGGCCATCGTCTGGTAGATCCCGAGGAGGTCGTCGTCGGTCAGGCCGACGGACGCGGCGAGCTTCGACGCGCCGGCCTTGCCGTTGCCGGTCCCGTTGCGCTCGCTCGTCGCTATCGCAGCCTTCTTCGTCGTCGCCATCGTCCCCTGATCCTAGAAGTTGATCGACCGGCCGTCGACGTTCAAGGCCGCCTCGCCGAGGACCTCGCTGAGCGTCGGGTGCGGGTGGGTCGACGCCCCGATCTCCCACGGCGTGGCATCGAGGTCGAAGGCCACCGAGGCCTCGGCGATGAGGTCGGTGGCGTGCGGTCCGATGATATGGACGCCGAGGGTGTCATCCGTGTCCTTGTGGCCGATGACTTTCGCGAAGCCTTCGTATTCGCCGCCGATGACGGCCTTGGCGATGGCCTGGAACGGCACCTTCCCGACCTTGTACGGGATGTTGCGCTCCTGGCACTGCTGCTCGGTCAGCCCGATCGAGGCGATCTCGGGACGGCAGTACGTGGCCCGCGGCTGCTTGACGTAGTCGACCGGGTGGACGTCCTTCACGCCGGCGATGATCGAGGCCGCCACGATTCCCTCGTGAGCCGCGGTGTGGGCGAGCATCAGGCCGCCGATGACGTCCCCGATCGCATACAGGTGCGGCTCCTTCGTCCGCATCCGGGCATCGACCTTGACGAAGCCGCGCTCGAGCTCGGCCCGGGTGGTGTCCAGGCCCACGTCCTCGACGTTCGGCGCGCGGCCGGTCGCGACGAGCAGCAGGTCGGCACTCATCTCGGTCGCGTCCTTGCCCTCAGGTCCCACCGTGAGCGAGACGCCGTCCTTGGTGGCCTTGACCGCCTTGGCGTCGAATCGCGCGTTCGTCATGACGCCGATCCCGCGGCGGGTGAAGCTCCGCTCGAGGGCCTGGCTGACCTCGCGATCCTCCAGCGGGACGATCGCGGGCAGGTACTCGAGGACGTTCACCTTGACCCCGAGGTCGTGGTACATCGAGGCGAATTCGACCCCGACCGCCCCGGCACCGACGACGATGACGCTCTTGGGGAGGCTGGTCGCGGCCAGGACGTCGTCCGACGTGACGATCCGCTTGCCGTCGGGTGTCAGGCCCGGCAGGGACTTCACCCGCGAGCCGGTCGCGAGGATGACGTCGATGCCCTGGAGGATCCGCTCGCCGCCGGCCTTCGGGGCGCCGTCGTCGCCGGCCATCTGGACCCGCACCTGGCGGCCGCCCTCGAGCTTGCCCCGGCCCTGGATCCACGTGACCTTGTTTTTGTCGACCAGGCTCTTGAGGCCAGTCCACATCCGCTTCACGACCTGGTCGCGACGCGCGGCCATCTTGGCGTAGTCGACCGTCGCTCCAGCGCCGCCGCTCTCGCCTGCGCCTGCGCCTGCGACCGTGATCCCGAAATCGGCCGCGTGCTGGATCCGCTCGAAGAACGCCGCGGACTCGAGCAGCGCCTTGGTCGGGATGCAGCCGACGTGGAGGCAGGTACCGCCGATCTTGCCCTCGTCGACGAGGGCGACCTTCAGGCCCAGCTGGGCCGCGCGGAAGGCGGCGGTGTAGCCGCCGGTCCCGGCGCCGAGGACGACGAGATCGAAGTCGTTGGAAGAGCCGACGGCCATCGCCCGGGATGATAGGCCGCGAATCTCGAATCGGTGGCCGCGGCGGTCAGCGCGGCAGCGGATCGGCCGTCGAGGCGGGTGTATCCTCGGCCGCGGTGGATGCGTCCCTGCTCCTGCGGATCGTCCTCATCGGGATCGCCTACCTCGCGGGCTCGATCCCGTTCGGTGTCCTCGTGGCGAAAGCCAGCGGCGGCCCGGATCCCCGTTCCATCGGCTCGGGTCGCACGGGCGGGACCAACACCCTTCGCGCCCTCGGACGCAAGTGGGCCGCGGTCGTGGTCGCTGGGGACCTCCTGAAGGGCGGCCTTCCGGTGCTCCTCGCGCGGGTCGTCACGGGTGGCGATGCCACGGCCGAGGTCCTGTGTGCCGCGGCCGCGGTGCTGGGTGCCTGGCGCTCGATCTTCCTCGGGTTGCGCGGCGGTCGGGGCGTCGGGACGGGGGTCGGGACGATGCTCGTGATCCAGCCGCTTGCCGTGGTGCTCGCGGCGCCCGTGTTCTTCGGCGTCATCCTGCTGACGCGCTACGTCTCGCTCGGGTCCCTGATCGGCTCGGCGGCGATGTTCCCGGCGATGCTGATCATCTGGGCGGTCGCCCAGGGCTGGGTGCCGCCGCAGTACCTGGCCTGGGCTGCCGTCGGCCCGGTCCTGATCTGGATCGCCCACGCCGACAACATCGAGCGGCTGATCCACGGCACCGAGCGCAAGTTCGACCTCGGGCTCATCTTCGGGCGGCGTCGCACCGGCGTCTGACGCCGCCGGCCCGGCAAGGGCCGATGCGAATCGCGGATCGACCCCCGCGGTTCGACCCCCGCGGTTCGACCCTCAGCCGCAGACGTCCGAGCCGCCGCCGATCCCGAACGTCACGTCGAGCACGTCGCTGCTGCCGTCGGGGTAGTGGAACGTGGTCTCGAGGGCGTGGGGGCCGTCGGCCAGGCTGCCGGGGGCGTAGAAGCGGGCGACGGTCCAGCCGAAGAAGAAGTCGGCTCGGTCTGCGGCGAGGAATCGCTTCACCGGGGTCTGCCGCGTGGCGACCGGGCTGCCGTCGAGCACGAAGTCGACGCTGGTGTGGGCTCGAATCGCCTTCGTGGACTGGAGGTGCTCGTCGCCGACGAAGCTCACCAGGAGGATCAGCCAGTCCCGGTCGCAGTACGCCTGGCCGTCGAAGAATGGGTTGATGCGAGCACGAAGGAACGCGGTGCGCGGCGCGCTGACCGAGAGGCCCTTGGCCAGCTGCACCTGGTTCGCCGTCGTGCGGGCCTCGAACAGCGCCCGGACGTCTCCGTAGGTGACCCGGGCCCGGAGCGGCGCGGCCAGGGCGGGCGCGATGACCACCAGCGCGAGCGAGCAGGCCGCCAGCGCGGCGACGATTCCGCGGCGAACACGGGGCTTCATGGGAGGGACCTCGTTGACGACGCCTGGTTGGCGCCCCTGAGACGCGCGACTGCGGCTTGCGTTGCGCCGATCACCGCGTCGTGCTCAGGAATCGAAAGACCCGAGGCGGCTGACACCTCGGGCCTTGGAATGGACTCTGGGTTCCGGACGCCACCATGGCGTCCGTGCCGAGAGGAGTTTGGAGACTAGCCCCGCATCGTGCGGAAGCAGTCCGAGCAATAGACGGGCTTGCCGGTGGTCGGGCGGAACGGGACGCGGGCCTCGTTGCCGCAGTTGGAACAGGTCGCGGTGAACATCTCGCGCGGGCCGCGGTCGTAGCCGCCGCCGCCGTAGCCACCGCCGCCGCCGGAGCTGTAGCCACCGCCGGAGCTGTAGCCACCACCCGAGCCGTAGCCGCCATCGCTGGTGTAGCCAGACGAGTAGCCGGCCCCGGACGACTGGCGGGCAGCCTTGCGGGCGGCGCGGTCAGTCGGGCAGCGGCGCGGCTCGGTGAAGCCACGCTGCGCGTAGAAGTCCTGCTCGGAAGCGGTGAATACGAACTGCTGTCCGCAATCCGCGCAGGTCAGGGTCTTATCCGTGTACAAGAAACGAAACTCCTCTCGGTAGCCGCCGCGATCCCCGCTCGGGTCTCGCGTCAGCCGTGAGAGGAGTCCGGTTTCGAGGTGGTCTACACGTATGCGGTCACGGGCGCATCCCGCGACGTTGGGCGATCTCAGAATACGGGACTTCGCGCACGCTTGACTAGCCCCGATTTACGCTGGCGTCAAGTTCGCCCGAAATCGGGGCGCAGGGGGCCCGTTGGGCGCCGATTCCAGCAGTTTCGGACCCATCGACACCGCAGGCCGCTCGGCGGGACGTTCCGAGCTCAGCCCGGCGTCGCCCAGCCCTTCGCCCGCTCCAGGGCCCGATGCCAGCCGTCGAGGAGCGACGCGCGGCGGGAGGCGGGCATCGCGGGGTCGAACCGCCGATCGAGCCGCCAGTTGGCCCTGAGCTCGGCCTGATCGCGCCAGAACCCGACCGCGAGGCCGGCCAGGTAGGCGGCCCCGAGGGCCGTCGTCTCGAGCACCTCCGGGCGCTCGACCGGCACGTCGAGGACATCGGCCTGGAGCTGCAGGAGGAGGTCGTTCGCGGCCGCTCCCCCATCCACCCGCAACGCCCTGGGCCGCGGGGCGCCGTCGGCGGCCATGGCATCGACGACGTCGGCGACCTGGAACGCGATCGACTCGAGCGTCGCGCGGGCGATCTCGGCGAGGCCGGAGCCGCGAGTCAGGCCCACGATCGCGCCGCGCGCGTACGGGTCCCAATGCGGCGCGCCGAGCCCGGTGAACGCGGGCACGACGTAGACGCCCCCGGTGTCCTCGACCGAGGCCGCGAGCGCCTCGACGTCCGGCGCCGAGGCGATCGCGCGGAGCCCGTCGCGCAGCCACTGGACGGCCGCGCCGGCCACGAACACCGAGCCCTCGGCCGCGTACGCCACGCGCGCGGCAGCAAGGGCGCCCGCCACGCGGGCGCCGTCGCCGTGTGCGCCACCCGGACCGCCGAGCTGCCACCCGACGGTCGCCAGGAGGCCGTGATCGCTGGCCACCGGCCGCTCGCCCGTGTTGAGGAGCAGGAACGCGCCCGTCCCATAGGTGGTCTTGGCGTCGCCGGCATCGAAGGCCGCCTGGCCGAACGTGGCCGCCTGCTGATCGCCCGCCAACGCGGTGATCGGGATCGGCCGCCCGAACAGCGACGCTTCCGTCTCGCCGACATCGGCGCTCGTCGGCCGAATCTCGGGCAGCACCGCGCGAGGCACGCCCACGTGCCCGAGCAGCTCGTCGTCCCAGGCCAGTCGCCGGATGTCGAAGAGGAGCGTCCGGCTGGCGTTGGAGGGGTCGGTCGCATGCACGCGGCCACCCGTCAGGCGCCACAGCAGGAACGTATCCACGGTGCCGAAGGCGAGCTCCCCCGCCTCGGCTCGGGCGCGCGCACCGGGCACGCTGTCGAGCAGCTCCGCGATCTTCGGCCCGCTGAAATACGCATCGAGCGGCAGGCCGGTCCGCTCCCGGAACAGCGGCTCGAGCCCGGCCGCCCGGAGCGCATCGCAGCGCGGCGCCGTGATCCGGCTCTGCCACACGATCGCGTCCGCGATCGGGGCTCCCGTGGCGCGATCCCAGACGATCGTCGTCTCGCGCTGGTTGGCGATGCCGATGGCGGCAATTCGCGCCGCGCCGCCCACGGCGGCGATGACCTTCCGCGCGACCGCGAGCTGCGAGGACCAGATCGCCTCCGGGTCGTGCCGGACGTCGCCCGGCGTCGGGAAGCGCTGCTCGAACGCCTGCTGGGCGGTCGCCACCGGGTGCGCCGAATGATCGAAGGCGATGGCCCGCGATGAGGTCGTGCCCTGGTCGAGGGCCAGGATCAGGTCCGGTCCGGCCACCGCGTCACGACTCCGGCCAGGGCACACCGTATTCGGCGCGAGCCCCGGCCAGGTAGCGCTCCACCTCGGCAGCCTGTCGAGCGGCCGGCCAGCCCAGCTCGCGACCGAGGAGCTCCGCCGCGAACGGCGCGATGGAAGCCCCGCGATCCGGCAGGACCTGGGCGAGGCGCATGCGACGGGCAAGGACGTCATCGAGCGAGCGGGCCAGCTCGTGGCGCCCCGCCCAGGCGACCTCGGCAGCGAGGAGCCCGGCGACGCCGAGGCCCTGCGGGCGACCGTCGCCGGCCACGAGGCCGAGCTCGCGCCCGAGCTCCAAGACCTCCGGCGCCTCGGTCCCGTGGCGACGCACGAGCCGGCCGGCCGCCAGCGGGTCGAGCGAGGCGAGCGAGCCGCCGCCGATCCCGCCGGCCAATCGATCGAGATCGCTGACGGGCGCTGCGCCGAGGAGCGGCTGGTCGTGGGTCCGGGAGGGCCGATCCCGTGCCGCGTCTCGCCCGAGTGCCGCGTCGACGACGTCGCGGGCCATGACCCGGTAGGTCGTGTACTTGCCGCCGCCGATCCGGACGAGGCCCGTGGCATCGGCCGTCACCCGATGCTCGCGCGAGGTCTTGACCGTCGAGTCACCGGAGCCGCCGATCAACGGCCGCAACCCGGCGTAGGTGCCCACGATGTCCGATCGGGAGAGGTCGAGGTGCGTCTGCGCGTTGACCGTCGAGAGGAGCTCGTCGACGTCGTCGTTGGGTGCCGACAGGCGCTCGGGAGGCCGGTCGTCGAGGTGGTCCGTCGTGCCGATGATCCAGTGGTCGGGCCACGGGATGATGAACACGACGCGGCCCGGGATCCGGAGGGTCATGCCGCCGGCCGCGGTGAGGCGCGAGCGCCGGATGACGATGTGCGAGCCACGGCTGGGCACGACCGGCCGAGCCGACGGGTCCGGGGCGAAGCGCTCGTCCGAGCGCGCCGACCACACCCCGGTGGCATCGATGACGCGGCTCGCCCGCACCTCGAACGTGGCGTCCGATTCGAGGTCGCGGACGGTGGCCCCGACGATGCGCCCGGCTTCGAGCAGCGGCGACTCGGCCCGAACGCGTGTGGCGGCGGCCGCACCGGCATCCAGCGACAGCGCCGTTCGCAGGACCGTCAGCGCCAGGCGGGCATCGTCCTCGACCCCGTCGTGGTAGACGATCCCACCCGTGAGCCCCTCGCGGCGGAGGTCGGGCGCGAACGCCAGCGCGCCACCGGGCCG
>DASXQE010000069.1:0-4904 GCA_036493155.1 Candidatus Limnocylindrales bacterium
TCACCGCCGCCGGCTTCGGCGGCACCTGGGTCGCCGCGCCATGGGCGACCCAGGACATCGCGCCGCTGACCGTGGCGTTCGTGCGGTTCACGCTCGCCGCGGTGCTGCTGCTGGGCTGGACCCGGATTCGCGGCGCCTCGCTCGCGCTGGAGCGGCGCGACCTGCCGATCGTCCTCGGTGTCGCGCTGACGTCGGTCATCGGCTACAACGTCCTCTTCCTGTACGGCGTCACGCTCGCCCCGGCGAACCACGGCGCGATCCTGGTGCCGGGCCTGATCCCGCTGGCGACGCTGGCGCTGTCACGCTTCCTGCTCGGCGCGACGGTCGTCCGCCGCCAGGTCGCCGGCATCGGCCTGAGCCTCGTGGGCCTCGCCTTGGTGGTCGGGCCCGCCCTCACGGGCAGCGAGACCGTCCTCGAAGGTGACGTCCTGTTCATCGTGTCCGCCGGGGTCTGGGCCTCGTACACGCTCATCGGCCGGGCCTCGCGCCTGGACAGCGCCGTCCTGACGTTCTGGGGCGTCGCGATCGGGGCGGCCGGCCTGCTGCCGCTGGCCCTGATCGTGGGTGGCGCCGGCGCCCACCTCGACCAGCTCGGCGCCGCGCCGCAGCGAGCGCTCCTCAGCGTCGCGTATCTCGGGTCCATCGGGACCGTGCTGTCGTTCGTCACGTTCCTCGAGGGCGTGAAGCTGATCGGCCCGCAGCGAGCGACCGCGTACTCGGTGCTGATCCCGGTCTTCGGACTGGTCCTCGTCGCCATCTTCCTCAACGAGCCGCTCACCGCCGTGTCGCTCGTCGGTGCCGTGATCGTCCTCGCTGGCCTGCGCGTCACCCAGACCGCGGCGGCGGCGACGGCGAGCGCCGCCACCCCGCGCGACGAGCCCGAGCACAGCACGCCCGAGCCCGCCTGAACTCGGCCGCGTCGAACTTGGTAGGCTCGCGGCCAGTCGACCCAGGGCCCCACGAGGGCGCGCCCGCGAGGGAAGGGAGCCTGCCGCCGGGATGCCGACTCGGACCATGACGCCGGGCATCGAGCCTGGAGCCGCCGCGGCGCTCGTGGTGGCGCCGGGCGAGACCACCGTCGGCCGGGCATCGGCGTTTCCCCTCCGGCGCGAGGGTCCCGGGAAGCTGACCGGCGCGGCCAAGTACACCGACGACCTCGTGTTCCCGGGCGCCTGGTACGGCATCACGATCCGCTCGACCGAGGCGCACGCCCGCCTCGTCGCGATCGAGCCCGACCCCGACATCGACTGGTCCAAGGTCGTCATCGCCACCGCGGCTGACATCCCCGGCGACAACGTCGTGAGCCTCATCAAGGACGACCAGCCGCTGCTGGTGCCGATCGGTGGCGAGATCCAGCATCACGCCGAGCCAGTCGCGCTCCTGGCCGCACCGGATCGCGAGACGCTGCGTCGACTGAAGGGCCGGATCCAGGTGCGCACCGAGCCGCTCCCGCCCGTCTTCGACCCAGAGCAGTCCGATCACGTGTTCTCGAAGATCGAGATCAACCGCGGCGATCTCGACACCGGCTTCGCGGCCGCCGACGTCGTCCTCGAGGGGGAGTACCGGGTCGGGCACCAGGAGCAGCTGTACATCGAGAACCAGGCGATGATCGCCGTCCCCGGCGACGCCGGCGGCGTGGTCATCCACGGCTCGATGCAGTGCCCGTACTACATCCACAACGCGATGAAGCGAGCGTTGAAGCTCACCTCCGTGGAGGCCCGTGTCATCCAGGAGGAGACCGGCGGCGGGTTCGGCGGCAAGGAGGAGTACCCGTCGATGGTCGCCCTCCACGCGGCGCTCCTGGCGCTCAAGTGCCGGCGGCCGGTCCGGATGATCTACGACCGCCACGAGGACATCGCCGCGACGACGAAGCGCCATCCGGCCGTCGTCCGCCACCGCACCGGCATCAAGCGCGACGGGACGCTCGTCGCCCAGGACATCGAGGTCGTCATGGACGGCGGCGCGTACTGCACGCTCACGCCGGTCGTGCTCTCGCGCGGCGCGATCCACGCCGGCGGGCCCTACCGCTGCCCGAACGTCCGCATCCGGGCGAAGGCCACCCGCACCAACACCCCGCCGAACGGCGCGTTCCGGGGCTTCGGCGCGCCGCAGACCGAGTTCGCCGCGGAGACCCACCTCAACCGCCTCGCCGAGCAGCTGGGCCTGAGCCCCGCCGAGATCCGGCAGCGCAACGTCTACCGCCTGGGCGACACGACGCCGACCGGCCAGGTCCTCAAGGAAAGCGTGGCCGGCGAGGAGGTCCTGCGCCTGGCGACCGACTTCAGCGGCTTCGATGCCGGGCGGGCCCTGTCGGCCCGGCGGGCCGCCGAACGCCAGGGCTCGGGCACGATCCCGGTGGGTGCGCTGCGGACGACGCCGGAGCGGACCGCCGGCGGCATCGGGCTCGCGCTGGCGTGGCACGGCGCCGGGTTCACCGGCTCGGGCGAGGTCCACCTCGCGTCGGTCGCGTCGGTCGAGCTCACGGCCGACGGCCGGATCCGCGTCCTGACGGCCCAGACCGAGATGGGCCAGGGCACCAAGACGATCTTCCCGCTCATGGTCGGCGGCGAGCTCGGCGTCCCGCCGGACTGGGTCGAGTACGCCGCTCAGGACACCGCCGAGGTCCCGGATTCCGGGCCCACGGTCGCCAGCCGGACCGCGATGGTCGTCGGCGGGCTGTGCATCAAGGCCGCGCGCCGGCTCAAGGCCGAGGTCGAGGCCCGCCACCCAGGCGTGCCATTCCACGAAGCCTTCCGGGACGACGCCCGGGACCACGGCGCGACGCGGATCGACGAGCGGTTCCAGCCCTACCCGGGCGAGGAGTTCGACGAATCGACCTACACCGGCGATGCCTACCCGGCCTTCGGCTGGGCCGCCGCCGTGGCCAGCGTCGACGTCGACCTCGACACCGGCGAGGTCACGGTCCACGACGTGGTGGCGGTCGACGACGTCGGCCACGTCATCCACCCGATCCTGTGCGAAGGCCAGGTCGAGGGCGGGACCCTCCAGGCCGTCGGCTACGCGACGATCGAGGAGATCAAGGTCCGCGACGGCCGCTACCTCAACGACCGGCTCGCGACCTACCTGATCCCGACCGCCCTCGACGCGCCGCGGATCCACACCGTCCTGGTGGAGGCGCCGTTCAGCGGCGCGCCCCACGGTGCGAAGGGCGTCGGCGAGCTGCCGATGGACGTCGGGGCGCCGGCCGTGGTGGCCGCGATCCACGACGCGACCGGCGTCTGGATCACGGACCTGCCCGCGACGCCCGAGAAGATCCTTGCCGCGATCCACGGCGTGCCGACCCGAGCCCGGCCGGTCGGGCCGGGCGAGGCTGCGGCATGAGCTTCCGGTTCCTCGTCAACGGCGCGCCGGCCGAGGTCGACGTGCCGGGCATGCGCCGGCTGCTGGACGTCCTGCGCGAGGACCTCGGGCTGACCGGCACCAAGGAGGGCTGCGGGGAAGGGGAGTGTGGCGCCTGCTCCGTCATCCTGGACGGCCAGGTTGTCGATGCCTGCCTCGTGCCCGTCTGCCAGGTCGACGGCCACATCGTCAGGACCGTCGAGGGCCTGTCGCTGGCGGCCCGCGAGCGCGGCGCGCTCGACGCCCTGCAGGAGGCGTTCCTCGCGCGCGGCGCGGCCCAGTGCGGGATCTGCACGCCGGGGATGCTGATGGCGGCGCGGGCCTACCTCGACGCCGGCGGACCGGCCGACGACGGCTCGATCCGCGAGGCGATCGCCGGCAACCTCTGCCGCTGCACGGGCTACACCAAAATCGTTGAGGCGATCGGCTCGGTGGTCCATGTCGACTGAGCCGCGGGCCGTCCCGGCGAGCCTGGCCTGATGCCGGCGGAGCCACCGATCGAGCTGCCCGGGCACCTGTTCGCGGCGTACGAGGTCCTCGCGACCGCGGCGGCGGCCGGGACGCCGGTCACGCCGATCGCCGGCGGCACGGACCTGATGGTCGCCATCACCGGCGAGCTGCGCGAACCGCCCGCGCGGCTGCTCGACCTGTCGCGCCTCGATGCCCTCCGCGGGATCGCCCTGGAGCAGGGCGCGCTGGTCATCGGCGCCCGCACGACCTACACGGAGCTGCGCCGCTCCGCCCTGGTCCGGGAGCACCTGCCGGTCCTCGTCGAGGCCGCGGCCACGATCGGCGCCGCCCAGATCCAGAACCGCGGCACGATCGGGGGCAACGTCGCGAACGCCTCGCCCGCGGGTGACACGCTGCCGATCCTCCTGGCGGCCGACGCGATCGTGCTGGTGGGCGGGCAGCGGGGCGAGCGCGAGATCGCCGCCGCGGACTTCTTCACCGGCTACCGCCAGACGGCGCTCGCGCCGGACGAGCTCATCCTCCAGGTCCGCGTCCCGCTCCCAAAGGGCCGCCAGGTCCGCTTCCGGAAGGTCGGCACGCGGCGCGCCCAGGCGATCAGCAAGGTCGTGCTGGCCCTCGCCTGGCGCGACGTCGGCGATGCGGGCTGGGCCGATGTCCGGCTGGCGCTCGGCTCGGTGGCCCCGACACCGGTCCGCGCCCCCGCCACGGAGGCCGTCCTCGAAGGCGCGCATCCAACGCCGGAGGTCGCCGATCGCGCGGCGGAAGCACTGGCCAACGAGCTGGCACCGATCGATGACGTGCGCTCGACGGCCGACTACCGCCGGACCGTCTCGGCGCGGGTCCTGCACCGCCTCCTGCGCGAGGCCGGCGGCTGGTGATGGCTGCCGCCTCGACGGCCGACTCGGCGGCGGACCTCGATGAGCTGACACCCGAGGCAGCGACCGCCCGGCTTGCGCCCCTGTTCGAAGGCGCCCCGCGCTTCCTGGCGCGCCTCGTCGCCGCGCGGCCCTTCGACAGCTGGGAGGCCGTGTTCGCGCGGGGCCGGGCGATCGCCCACGCCATGCCCGAGCCCG
>DASXQE010000070.1:0-11665 GCA_036493155.1 Candidatus Limnocylindrales bacterium
GTAGCCGCCGATGACGGCGTCCGAGGTGACCGCCTCCGCCCCACCGGCATCGCCCGACGCAGCCGCCGCGCGACGCCGCGCCTCGAGCTCGATGTCCCAGAAGCCCATCGAGCCGATGAAGTAGGTCGAGAGCTGGGTCGACGACAGGCGCGCCCGGTCCCACTTGCCGCGGGCCTCCGCCTCTTCCTGCCAGGCCCCGTCGACCATCATCGTGATGGCCTCGCCGCGGGTCATGTCCAGCGTGTGGATCCGGACGTCGATGATCGCGTTGACGATCGCCCGCAGGTAGTACTTCCAATGCATCAGCCACAGGGCCGGGTCGCCCTCGGCGAAGCCCCGATCGAGCATGACGTGGGTGACGTAGACCGCCCAACCCTCCGCGTAGGCGCCGTCGCCGTAGACGTTGCGGACCAGCGACGGGGCGCGGTTGGCGTAGACGCCCTGGAGGTAGTGCCCCGGCACCGCCTCGTGGATGGTCAGCAGCGTGAGCTGCCGGGCGTTGTGCTCCCGGAGCATCGACTCGACGCGCTCCGGCGGCCAGTCGTCGCCGGGCGGGGTGATCGAGAAGAACGCCTTCTGGCCACGATCGAATGGACCCGGGGAGTGGAGCATCGCGCCCCCGAAGTTGCGCAGGAACTTCGGCGTCCACTGGATCTGGAGCGGCTCGTCGGCCAGGCCGATGACGTCGTGCTCGCGGCAGAAGGCCTCGATCCGGACGAGCTCGTCGCGGCAGGCCTGCAGCAGGTCCGGGGCGGCCGGATGATCGACCGCGATCGCGGCGATGACCTCGCGGATGACGTCGTCGTCCTTCGCCGGCAGCTCGCGCCCGCCGCCCCACTGCGGCCAGATGTCGCGGGCGATCCGGGCCATCTCGGCCCGGACGAGCGGGTACTGCGCCTCTGCGAGCTCCAGGACGCGCTCCGGCGTGATGGCGGGATCGCTGAAGGCGTGCGTCAGGCGCTCGGCGAAGCGCTCGCGGCCGAGTCGGCCCTCGCCCTGGGCGGCGGGCAGGACCTCGTGGCGGAGGTGGTGCCGGAAATCCTCCAGCGCGGTCTTGGCCTGCGTCGCCGCCGCGTCGAGGCCCGCGCGGAGGCGAGCGACAGCCTCGTCGCCGGCGTTTGTCGTGGCCAGCGCCAGACCCTCGTCGATGAGGTCTTCCACGCCGGCGAGATTCAGGAGGGCGATGTCGGTGTGGAAGCGGGCGACCGGCACGCCGGCGTCGGCGGCCCCGAGGCGCTGCCTGGCCGCGGCGAGCACGGCGGGCAGACCCTCCAGCCGGCCTTGGAACGACGCCAGTCGAGCGGACGGCGGAGCGAACTCCCTGGACAGCAGCGTGAACAGGCCGTCGCCCAGCCGGTAGACCCACGTCATCGGATCCCACGCGTCGGCCGCGAAGCGAGCCTCGTAGCGACGATCGCCGAGCTCCAGGAGGAGGCGGTCGCGATCGATCGCGTCATCGGCCGAGAGGGCTTCCGGAGGAATGGCCTCGAGGCGCGACGTCCAGCGGTCGACGAATGCCAGTCGTTCGGCGATGCCGGCCTCGGACCAGTCCGGCCAGACGGCATCGTGCTCGTGGACCCCGGCGTTGGTCGCCTCGAGTGGGTCCAGGCGGAAGGACTCCGTCAGGAAGTCGCGGACGAGCGGCTCCAGCGAAGTGGTGCCGCCGGCGGTCGCGGCAGCGGGCGCGTCGGAGAGGGTCATGCCCCCGGGCCTCCGTGTGTTCGTGGGATGGCCCGGAGTCTAGCCGCGTGGCTCCTGTAGCATCCCCGCGTGGCCGATCGCTGGGTCCAGCCCGTCACGCTCGAGGGCCGCCGCGTCCGGCTGGAGCCCCTCGCGGAGCACCACCTCGACGGCCTCGTGGAGGTCGGCCTGAACCCCACGATCTGGCGCTGGACCACCGCCCAGCCGGCGGACCGGGCCGGCATGGAGGCCTGGCTCGAGGCGGCCCTGGCGGCCCGTGCCGCCGGCACCGACGAGCCGTTCGCGACGATCGAGGTCGCGACCGGCCGGCCCATCGGCAGCACGCGCTACATGGCGATCGTGCCCGAGCACCGCCGCCTCGAGATCGGCTGGACCTGGGTCGCACCCGCATGGCAGCGCACCGGCGCCAATCGCGAGGCGAAGTACCTCCAGCTGCGCCATGCCTTCGAGGTCCTGGGGGCGAACCGCGTGGAGTTCAAGACCGATTCGCTCAACGAGAAGGCCAACCCCGGCCTGCTCGGCATCGGGGCGACGTTCGAGGGCACCTTCCGGAACCACATGATCATGCCCGGAGGCCGCCTCCGGCACTCCAACTACTACAGCGTCATCGTCGACGAGTGGCCGCGCGTCAGGGCCGCCCTCGAGGCTGACCTCGCGCGTCACCGAGAGAGCGAGCCGGCGTCGACGCCGGCCGGGAGGAGGGCGTCGTGATCGATCTGCTCGTCAAGGTCCTGATCAACGCGGTCGGGGTGTACGTCGCCGTGCTGGTCGTGCCCCAGATCTCGTTCCCGGCCGCCGACCACCTCGCCAAGCTCGAAGGCGACTGGTGGAAGGTCCTCGTCGTGGCCTTGATCCTGGCGCTGATCAACAGCTATCTCAAGCCGATCCTGAAGGCCCTGTCGTTCCCGATCACGCTCGTCTCGATGGGCCTCTTCGCCTTCATCCTGAACGCGCTGCTGCTGCTGCTCGTGGCCTTCCTCTCCGACCAGGCCAGCCTCGGCTTCAGGATCGGGACGTTCCCGCCGAACCTCAACGCCGACGCCTTCGTCGGCGCCCTCCTGGGCTCGATCGTCATCAGCATCGTGTCGGTGGCGCTGGGCCTCCTGAACCGCGGTCGCCGGATCATCACCTAGCCCGCCGGTCGTGATCGATCGGCTCGCTCCAGCCCTGCGCGAGGCGGCGCGCCGCTTCGGCACGCCGCTGTACGCGACCGACCTGGTCACGCTGGCCGAGTCGGCGGCGGCGGTGCGATCGGCCTTCCCCGACCCGATCGTCCGAGCGTTCTCGCTCAAGGCCAACGACGTGGCGGCCATCGCCCGCGAGGTCGGGCTGCTGGGCTTCGATGCCAACGTCGTCTCCGCTGGCGAGTGGGCGATCGCCCGGCGGGCTGGGTTCCCGAATGCCCGGATCACATTCGAGGGCGTCGGCAAGACCGACGCCGAGCTGGCGGCCGCCGTGCGGGCGGCCGATCGCGGTCAGCCGCTGCGCTGGCTGGCGATCGAATCGCTCGACGAGCTCGAGGCCCTCCGCTCGATCCTCCGGCGAGCGACGCCGGCTGGCGGCCGCTCCGTCGACGTCCTGTTCCGGCTCAACCCCGACGTGGTGCCGGAGACCATCGCCGCGCTCGCGGTCGGCGCGCCCGCGTCCAAGTTCGGCCTGACGGCGGACGAGCTGACCGAGGCGGTGTCGATCGCCGCCGACACCCCCGGCTTGGCGCCGCGTGGCGTCCACCTCCACGTCGGGTCGCAGCTGCGGGCGGTGGACGCGTGGCGCGACGCCGTCCGGCGCGGGCTGGCGCTCGTGGCCCTCCTCGGCGGCTCCCTGCCCCGGTTCGACACGCTGGATCTCGGCGGCGGCTTCCCGGTCCTCCCGGAGGCCGACGCGGCCCTCGGTCCGGCTCCGGAGCGATTCGCGCGGGAGCTCCAGCCCCTGCTGGACGCCCTGCCGGAGGATCGCCGTCCGGCTCGGCTGGCGATCGAGCCCGGTCGGGCGCTGGTCGCGCGGGCGGGCGTCCTCGTGGGCCGAGTGCTCCACGTCCGCGAGCGCGGCGGCCGCCAGGTCGTGCTGGACACCGGGATGACCGAGCTCATCCGGCCGGCGCTCTACGGCGCTCGCCACGACATCGTCGCGCTGACGTCGCTGGGTCGGGCGTACGAATCGGCGCCGGGCTCGCAGCACGATCCACGGCTCGATCCCGCGCTGGAGCCGGCCCGCGTCGAGGGACCGATCTGCGAGTCGACCGACCACCTGGGGGAGCATGCGCTGCCGGCGCTCCGCCGCGGCGACCTCGTGGCGATCCTCGACGCCGGCGCCTATGGGGCCTCGCTGGCTTCCGCGTACAACGGCCGGCCGCGACCGCCGCAGGTCTTCATCGAGGCCGACGGGTCCCTCCGCCTGGCTCGCCGGCGAGGCGCGCGGGCCGCCCTGGGCTGAGGGGTTCGGAGCGGCGCCTGGGCCTGATCGGCGGCCATCGGGTCGACCCGAGGCCCCGGCTACACTTCCCGGCCATGGGTGCCGTGGACACGATGGAAGTCTTCTTCGAGAAGCTCAACGACGGCGATCGGGCGGGTGCCGTCGCGCTCATGGACGAGCGCGTCGAGATGCGGATCCACGTCGGCGACAACGCCCGGACGCTGCGCGGCGTGGAGCAGGTCGGCGGCTGGTTCCTCCGGGCCGAGCCCGGCCTCAAGATGATCCCAGGCGAGGTCCGCGACCTCGGCATCACCTACCAGGCCGACGTCCTGTCGGTCCGGCCCGGGGCCACGAGCCAGCACCTCGACGCGTCGTTCCGGGTCGAGGCCGGCAAGATCACCAGCATCAACCTCGCGCCCCGCTGACAGCGCCGCCCGGGCTGCGGCCGGCGGCGGCGCCAGGGCTGCGAGGCGGCGCCAGGGCTGCGAGGCGCCGCTAGGGCTGCGAGGCGCCCGGCAGCTCGCTTGGCGCCGGCGTCGGGATGATCAGCGTGTCGCCGATCTGGAGCTTGTCCGGGTTCGGGAGCGTGTCGGCATTGGCGGCGATGAGGTCGGACAGCGACACGCCGAACTTCTTGGCGATCCTGGACATCGTGTCGCCGGCCTGGACGACGTAGGTCGTCGGGGTCGCCGCGGGCGCGACGGTCGGGACGACCGAGGCCGCCGGGAGGGATGCGCCGGGCAGGCTTGACGACGGGGACGCGCCGGCGCCGGGCCCGCTGCCGAGGCCCAGGAACGACGGCACGAAGAACAGCGCCGCCCCGGCGATCAGGACCACGATGACGGCGAGCAGCAGCGACGGGAGGATGGCGCTCGACAGCCGGCGTGAGCGCAGCGTGGGATAGGCCTCGAGGCGCCGCGGCCGCTCCCAGGCCGGCGCGTAGGCATCGTTGCGAGGGTCGTCCGGCGGGGCGTCGCGACCGGCATCGACGCGCTCGTGCCCACGACGTCGTGGCGGCACGTCTTCCATGGCGGCGGCTCGCTCGCCCTCATATGGGTCAGCCGCGGTGGGCGCGACCCCGGCGCCGGCGGGAGCGGTCCGGCCGGCCTGGGGTGCGCCCCCACCCTCGTCTGCCCAGGCATCGCGCTCGTCCCACACGCTCGGGGCGGGCTGGCCCGAGACCGACGGGCTCGGTGGGGCCACGTCGTGGCTCACGAGCCGATCGGCATAGCTCCCGGCCAGGCCGCCAGCCGCGCCCGCGAGGCCAGCAGCGGCGGGGCCGCCCGGGCCTCCCTGCGGGGTGTCGTCGGTCCGCGCGCGCTCGGGCGGCGGCGCAGCGGCGGCATCCGCGCCTGCGGCGTCGCTCGGCGGTCGGCCCCCTCGAAGCCACGGCGGCGGGGCCGCCCAGGTGTGCGGCCCGCTGCGACGCGGCGGCGGCTCCGCCACGAGTGGCGGCAGTGCGTCGTCACGGTCACCCGCGGAGCCGCCTTGACCCGTCGTGGCGCGGGCGGCCTCGCGTCGGGCCCAGTCCTGGAAGATCGGGCACACCGGGAAGGCCGACGAGAGGCAGTAGGCCTCCTGGTGGGCGAGCGCCCGCGGCGCCGGCGGGTTCTCCGCGTAGCAGCGGTGGCGGTGATCGGGACTGGTGGCCCGCTCGTCCCGGTCGTCGTCGAAGGCGACGAACGGGCAGGCCGGCGCACCATCGACGATCGGGAGCCCGCGCTCGGTCATCGCCCGGGATGATACCCGCCGAGCCCCCGGATCAGGTCGGCGCGGGTGACGCCGCCATCCGCCGCGCGACGACCTCGAGGTCACGGACGAACGCCCGGAAGGCCGCGGCCCGTCCCGCTCCAGCCCGCAGGATCGATGACGGGTGGACCGTCACCAGGACCAGCGGCGCGAGGTCCGACTCGATCGGCCGACCTCGTTCACGCAGGACCGCCACGTCCCGGCCGAGGAGGCCCTGGGCGGCCGTCGCCCCCAGGAGCACCAGGGCGGCGGGCCGCACCAGCTCGAGCTCGGCCTCGACCCACGGCAGGCAGGCGCCCACCTCGACCCGGTTCGGGCGGTCGTGGAGCCGGCGCTTGCTGCCCGGCGCGGACTTCCACTTGAAGTGCTTGACCACGTTCGTGACGAACGCCGTCTCCCGGTCGATCCCGGCGGCCTCGAGCCCCTCGGACAGGATCCGGCCGGCTGGCCCCACGAACGGCTGCCCTTGGAGGTCCTCGTGGTCGCCGGGCTGCTCGCCGACCAGCATCAGCGGCGCGGGCACGGGCCCGGCGCCGAAGACGGTCTGGGTGGCTCGGGCCCACAGGTCGCAGGCGCGGCAGCGGCCCGCAGCGCCTCGGATGGCCTCGAACCCGGCGCCGGCCGCGGCGGCGCGCTCGGCCGCCTCCGGGAGCTTCGTCGCCGGGACCTGCGCGAGGACCGTCGTGGTCACCATGGCGGCAGGATCGGCCCGGTCATCGGACCGGCGGTCCTCCGGCGCGGGGCGTCAGGTCGCAGGCGCCTTGCGATCGAAGGTTGGGTCGTCCGGGAGCGGCACGAGCGGCCGGGTCGGGAGGCCCAGCCAGTCATCGATCTTCCAGGCCAGGATCGGCCCGATCGCCGCGAAGTACGCGTAGGTGCTCCAGAAGCCGGCGTACAGCGTGACGAGGTACACGAGGGTGCCGGCCAGGATGACCCCGCTGAACGACCGGGCCCAGCGCAGGGTCAGGACCGCGGTGATGATCCCCAGGACGATCCGGAGCTCGTTGAAGACGTCGCGGATCGCGCCGCGATGGAAGACGCTCTCGTACAGCTCACCGAGCGACCAGTAGGTGACGCCGTGCGTCTTGTCGGCCAGGTCCAGGCTGACGAGGAAGCTCGGGATGCCCCAGAGGAACAGGACCGGCGACCACAGGACCACGGAGCTCGCGACGAACGTCGCGGCCACGCCCCAGCCGCCCCACAGGAGCAGCGCCGGCGCCCAGGCCGCGGCATACGGCTTGAACGCCACGGCGACTGCCAGGAGGACGGCGCCGATCTTCGGGCGACGCTCGCCGATGACGAGGGCGGCGAGGAGCAGCACCCCGGCGCTGGTGTCGTTCGAGCCGTCGCCCGAGATCGCGACCAGCGTCGGTGCCACGGCGTAGAAGGCCAGGCCCAGCAGCTTGCCGCGCATCGCCAGCAGCGTCAGGACCAGGCAGGCCATGAGCAGCTCCAGCTCCCAGCCGTCGTTCTGCAGCGGGGCGTACCACAGCAGGGCCAGCGGCCCGTAGGCGTACGGCGCGCCGGGTGGCCGAGAGGCCGCGTAGCCGATGCCGTAGGGGTTCTGGCCGAACTCGACGTTCCGGATCGCCGCGGCGACGACGTCGATGACGTCCGAGCCGTAGTGGATCTGGATCCCGGCGCGCAGGCCGATGCCGACGATGAGGAGCGTCGCGATGGCGAGCGGCGCGGCGCTCCAGCGGACGGCGATCGCGAGCGCTGCGCCGACGACGACGAGCGTCGCGATCGTCTCGCCGCCCGGACGGCTCCCTGTCGTGATCAGCAGGACGAGGGCCACGACGAGGGCCAGCCAGACGGGGCCGTCCAGCTCCGTCGCCCGGGCCGGCCGCCAGGCCAGGAGCGACCGGGGCTCGGCCGTGGGGTCGTGGGGGTCCATCGAGCGCGCATCGTAGGGGTTTGACAGCCCTGACGGACCTTCCGACACTCAACGGGCGGTTCGTGTCGCCGAGAATCCGGTCATTCCAGACCGCTCGAAGGAGCCCCCGATGATTCGCCTGAGTGCCCTGTCCCGGCTGCTGGCCCCCAACGTCGTCGCCCGTGGCCACTGTGACCTGCCGTGCGGCGTGTACGACCCGGAGCAGGCCCGCATCGAGGCCGAGTCCTGCTACAAGATCGTCGAGAAGTACGCCGGCAACGAGGATCCGACCTACCGCACCCGCTGCATCCACATCAAGGAGGAGCGGGCGGACCTGGTGAAGCACCACCTCGACGTCCTGTGGCACGACTACTTCAAGCCCGAGCACCTCGAGAAGGTCCCCAACCTCCACGACCTCTTCTGGCAGGCCAACAAGCAGGTCTCCAAGGTCAAGGCCTCGACCGACCTCGCCGACGCGAAGCGCCTGCTCGAGCTCATCGACCAGGTCGACGCCGCCTGGAAGGCGACGGGCGGCCCCGAGAAGACCCGCGTCGCCGGCCGGCCCGCCTGACACCTCGGCGATCCCCGGCCGGGTCGGCGCTCGCGCTCGTCGCCCCGTGACGCGCGCCCGGCGTGACCGCCTGGCCGGGCCGTGGCGGGTCCGGGTCGAGGAGGGCTCGATGCTGCCGGCCATCGCACCGGGCGACTGGCTGCTGGTCGACCCGACGACGTCGCGCTGGCCGAAGCCTGGTTCCGTGGTCGTCTTCCACGAGCCGGATGGTGGCGCCCTCGCGGTCAAGCGCGTCGCCGCTCGCGGTGGCGAGCGCGTGGCCTTCGCCGATGGCTTCCTGGTGATGGCCCCCGACGAGGCCTGGCTGATCGCCGACGCGTCGACCGCGGCCACGGCCACGGCCGGCTACGGGCCGCCGATCGACTCGACTCGCTTCGGGCCCGTGGCCTCGAGCCAGCTGGTCGGCCGCGTGTGGTTCCGGTACGGCCCGCTCGGACGCATCGGCCGCATCCCGCCGAAGTCCGGCTGATCGGCGATCGGCGCACCGGCTGATCGGCTCACCGGCTGATCGGCCTCGCGGCCTCTTATGCTCCGGTGATGGACCTTCGCGCCGATCCGTCCGCTCCCCTGCCCACCGCCCCGACGCCGTGGGCCTCCACCGACACGCCATCCCGCCGCGACGGCCCGCCGTTCCACATGACCGAGATGATCGAGGCCGAGCCGCGGGTCGCCGTGCGGATCCTCGATCGCCTGGCCGTCGCCGGCTCGGCGCGGCGGCTCGCAGCGGCGATCCGGGAGACCGCGCGCGCCGGCGGTCCGATCGTCACGGTCGGCTGCGGCACCAGCGAGCACGCCGCCCAGGCCATCGCCGAGGTCCTGCGCGAGGCCATGCGCGAGGCGGGCCTCCCGGCGATGCCCGGCGCCGGCGGCGGCCCGATCCCGATCCAGGCCTTCGAGGCGGCGCTCGTGCCGGGTTTCGGCGCGGCCGGATCCCTGGTCATCGGCGTCAGCCACGAGGGCGGGACGGCGGCCACGAACGACGCCCTCACCCTGGCCCGCGATCGGGGGGCAACCGTCGCCCTCGTGACCGCCTCGGCCGGTTCCCCCGGCGCCCGGTTCGCGTCGCTGGTCCTGGAGACCGTGGAGCTCGACCAGAGCTGGTGCCACACCGTCGGCTACCTCTCCCCGATCGTCGCCGCGGTGGCCGCGGCGGCCGAGCTCACGGCCACCGCGCCGGATGCGGCCGCGGTCCAGGACGCGATCGGGGCCGGCTTGCGGCCGGCGGCGATCGATGCGACGGAGGCCCTCGCGGGCGCCATGGCGGATCGCAGCCACATCGTCGTCATCGGCACCGGCGCCGATCGGATCGCGGCCCGCGAGCTCGTCCTGAAGCTCGAGGAAGGCGCCCATCTGCCGGCCGCGATGCGCGACCTCGAAACCCTCCTGCATGGCCACCTGGCGGGCATCGACGAGCGCACCGGCGTGGTCGCGATCCTCACCGGGCGCGATGGCCGCGGACCGCGCATCGCGCGGCTGCGCCAGGCCCTGACCGCCGTGGCCGAGGTGGGGGCGTTGGGCGGCGCGATCCTGGCGGCCGATGCCGGCGGCGCGGTCCCCGCGGCCCTGACGCCGGCCGGTCGAATCGTGGTTGGAGAGGCGCCCACGCTGCCCCCGGTGGCCGCGGCCCTCCTCTCGAGCGCGACGCCGCTGCAGCTCCTGACGGAGCGCGTGGCTCGAGCGCGCGGCGTCGATCCGGACCCGATCCGGCGGGACGAGCCGCGCTACCTCCGCGCGGCTGATGCGGCGAGCGGTCCCGCCTGACCCGTCCGCGCGGCCGGCCGGGGCCGGGCCACACGCGCGAGCCGGCACGCGCCGGCGTGACGCCGCGGGAGGCCGCTACACCTGTCCGAGCAGCTCCCGGCCCAGGTCCTCGAGCATCCCGTGGTCGGTCGGCAGGAAGTCCTGGAGCATGATCCGCTCGACCCCCGCGTCGGCGTAGCGTCGGACCATCGCGCGCGCCTCGTCGGGCAACCCGACGATCCAGCGGGCGCGACGGCCCGCGAGCCATTCGTCGGCATTGGCGTCCGGCTGGGCGAAGGTCCGAAGCATGGCCTGGGTGCGTGCCTTGAGCGACGCGGCGTCGCGCCCGACCAGCACGCCGACCATCGCGGACCGTGTCAGTGCGGCCGGCTCGCGGCCGATCGCCCGGCAGGCTTCGTCCAGCGCCGCCATCTTCTCGGCGGTCCGCTCCGGCGACGATGACGTGAGGTTGAACTCATCCGCCCAGCGAGCCGCGATCCGAAGGCCGCGGGGCGAGCCGTCGCCGCCGGTGAGGATCCGCGGCCGCGCCCGACCGTGCTCGACCGGCCGGCCTTCGACCTCGACGCCGCGGGGTCGCAGCCGGGCGTCGCGGACGGTCAGGTGCTTGCCGTCGTACGACCAGCCATCGTCCTCGGTCAGCAGGCCGTGCAGGATCGCGAGCTCGTCCTCCAGCAGGTCGGCCCGTTGCTCGATGGGCGGGAATGGCAGGCCGAGGCGGGTGTGGTCCTCGTCGTTCCAGCCGGCGCCGACGCCGATCTCGATGCGACCGCCGCTCATGTGATCGACCGTCGTCACGATCTTCACGAGGTTGCCGGGGTGGCGGAAGGTCACCGGGCTCACGAGCGTCCCGAGGCGGATCCGCGTGGTGTCGCGGGCCAGGCCGGCGAGGACCGTCCAGGCGTCGGTCGCGGGGCCGTCGCCGTCACCCGGGAAGGTCTCGTAGTGGTCGCTCCGGAAGAAGGCCTCGAAGCCCAGGTCCTCCGCCAGCCGCGCCGCGGCAAGCTGGTCGTCGTAGGTCAGGCCCTGCTGGGGCTCGAGCATCAGCGCGAAGCGCATCGTGGCCTCCGGTCTCGGCGAATCGTTGCGGTTGACATCACGATTGAGTGACGTAGAATAGTTCTGCACATGGGAACTATTCCAATGTCCAGAACAGCCGACGCAGCGGCCCCCGCCACCCAGCGGTCGGCGCTGACCGACACGATCATCGCGCAGTTCCGGTCGGCGCTGCGCGAGCTGCGCTGCCTGAGCGGCGACCGGATGCGCAAGACCGAGCTCAGCTACACCACCATCCACATCCTGTCGATGCTGGACCGCCATGGCGAGATGCCGATGAGCCGCCTGGCGGACATGCTCGACGTCTCCCTCTCGAACGCCTCGGGCATCATCGATCGCCTCGAGGACCGCTCGCTCGTCGAGCGGGTCCGCGTGCCGGACGACCGCCGGGTCGTGCTGGTCCGCACCACGGCCGAAGGCCGAGCCTCGCTGGCTCGGGCCGAGGTCTTCAAGGATGACCTCCTCGCCAAGATCCTCGGGCGTCTCGACGACGCCGGCCTGGATCGCCTCGCCGCCGCACTCGGCGACGTGGCCGAAGCCGC
>DASXQE010000071.1:0-23378 GCA_036493155.1 Candidatus Limnocylindrales bacterium
GGCCCGTCCCGAGCGGGCGATGAGCCCGGACCTCGAGCGCCTCGCGATCACGACGATCCGGACGCTCTCGATGGACGCGGTCCAGAAGGCGAACTCCGGCCATCCCGGGGCGCCGATGGGCGCCGCGCCGATGGCGTTCACCCTCTGGACCCGGTTCCTGCGCTTCGCGCCGCGCGAGCCGGGCTGGCCGAACCGCGATCGCTTCGTCCTGTCGGCCGGCCATGCCTCGATGCTCCTCTACTCGCTCCTGCACCTGACCGGCTACGACCTGCCGCTGTCGGAGCTCGAATCGTTCCGGCAGTGGGGCTCGCGGACGCCGGGCCACCCCGAGTACGGCCTGACCCCCGGCGTCGAGGCGACGACGGGGCCGCTCGGCCAGGGCTTCGCCAACGCCGTCGGGATGGCGATCGCCGAGGAGCGCCTCGCCTCCGAGTTCAACCGCGACGGCCATCCGCTGATCGACCACCGGACGTTTGTCATCGCCTCCGATGGCGACCTCCAGGAAGGCATCAGCGCCGAGGCCGCGTCGCTCGCCGGCCACCTCAAGCTCTCGAAGCTGCTGGTCCTCTGGGACGACAATCACATCCAGCTGGACGGCCCGACGTCGTGGGCCTGGTCCGAGGACGTCGTCGAGCGCTTCGACGCCTACGGCTGGGGCACCCAGCGGGTCGAGGACGGCAACGACGTCGAGGCCATCGCCGCGGCGATCCAGCACGGGATCGACGACGGAAAGCCGTCGTTCATCGCGGTCCGGACGCACATCGGCTACGGCAGCCCGAACAAGCACGACACCCAGAAGGCCCACGGCTCGCCGCTCGGCGAGGACGAGGTCCGGCTCACCAAGGAGGCCTACGGCTGGCCGCCGGACGCCCACTTCCTGGTGCCCGACGAGGTCGGCGCGGCGATGGGGGCGTACGCGACCCGCGGCGAGGACCTGGTTCGGGCGTGGGACGGCGTCTTCGGCCGCTACCGCGAGGCCTATCCGGCGGAGGCCGCGGAGCTCCAGCGCCGCCTCGGGGCGCGCATCCGCGGGGACGCGTTCGCCGGCCTGAAGACCTACGCGGTGGGCGAGGAGCTCGCCACGCGGCAGGCGAGCCAGGCTGCGATCCAGGCGCTGGCCGAGCCGGTCCCGGAGCTGTTCGGCGGCGCCGCCGACCTGTCCGAATCGAACCTCACGGACATCAAGGCCGCCGGCGACTTCGAGCCCGGCACGCCCGGCCGGAACCTGCGGTTCGGCGTCCGCGAGCACGCCATGGGCGGCATCGTCAACGGCATCTACCTCCACGGCGGCTTCATCCCCTACGCCGGGACGTTCCTCAACTTCAGCGACTACATGCGCGGCGCCGTGCGGCTCGCGGCACTGTCGCGGCTGCACGTCATCTACGTCTGGACCCACGACTCGGTGGGGCTCGGCGAGGACGGGCCGACCCACCAGCCGATCGAGCACTACGCGGCGCTGCGGGCGATGCCCCACCTGTGGTTCATGCGCCCGGGCGACGCCAACGAGGCCACCCAGGCGTGGAAGGTCGCCGTCGAGCGGACCGAAGGCGGCCCCGTCGCGCTTTCGCTGACGCGCCAGAAGCTGCCGACGCTCGCGGGCACGGCGGAGCTGGCCGGCGAGGGTGTGCGGCGCGGCGGCTACGTGCTGCGCAAGGCGGCCAGCGAGGCCAGCGGCGGTGCGCCCGCCGTGATCCTGATCGCCACCGGGTCGGAGCTGCAGCTGGCGATGGCCGCGGCGGACCAGCTCGAGGCGGATGGCATCGCGGCACGCGTCGTCTCGCTGCCGTGCTGGGCGCTGTTCGAGGCCGAGGACGACGCCTATCGCGCCTCGGTCCTGCCCAGGGCGGTCAAGAAGCGCGTCTCCATCGAGGCGGGCGCATCGTTCGGCTGGGAGCGCTGGGTCGGCGACGAGGGCGCGATCATCTCGATCGATCACTTCGGCGCCTCGGCGCCCGCGGGCACGATCTTCGAGCACTACGGGTTCACGCCGGACCGCGTGGCCGATGTCGCGCGCCGGGTGGTCCGCGAGGACCTCCGCGGCGTCATCCCGACGCTGGGCGGCAACGTCGGCCACCCGGGCGAGACGGGTGACGACGACGGGGCGGCGGGCTCGACCGACGACCATCCCACGATTCCGCCCGGCTCATCCGGCGCATCGCCGCGGCCGAGCTGGGCCACGAGCTGACCGATCTCGGTGGCGACGGCTCCGATCCGGGCGACGACTACCCCGACTTCGCGGAGCGTCTCGGCCACGCGATCCAGGACGGCGACGCCGACCGCGGGATCCTGATCTGCGGCTCCGGCGTGGGGGCGAGCGTTGCCGCCAACAAGATGCCCGGGGTCCGCGCCGCCGTGTGCCACGACACGTACTCGGCGCACCAGGGCGTGGAGCACGACGACATGAACGTCCTGACGCTCGGCTCCCGGGTCATCGGCCCGGAGCCCGCGTTCGAGTGCGCCGTGGCGTTCCTGGGCGCACGGTTCTCGGGCGAGGCCCGCCACGTCCGGCGGCTCCGCAAGGTCCTCGCGATCGAGGCCGCGGGCGTCGGCGAAGCCGCGGGCGTCGGCGAAGCCGCGGGCGTCGGCGAGCGCGTCGCGCCGCGATGAGCGTCTCGGGCCTCGAGCTCCGCCTCGCGCCGGACGACGCCGCCCGGATCGACGCCGTCCTCGAGCAGGCCCGCAGCGACACCTGGGCGCAGCGGCTCATGGACCGCGACACGAGCCTCTGGGCCGGCGATGCCGAAGCCCACGCCGCGATGGCCGAGCGGCTGGGCTGGCTGGATGCCCCGGGCCATTTCAGCGGCGAGGTCGCCGCCCTCGAAGGCTTCGGCGACGGCGCGCGGGCAACGGGCTTCACGACGGCCGTGGTCATGGGCATGGGCGGCTCGAGCCTCGCGCCGGACGTCTTCGACCAGGTCTTCGGCACCACCGATGGCTACCTGGACCTGCGGATCCTCGACACGACCGATCCGGCGGGCGTGGCCGCCATCGTGGACGACCTCGATCCCCTCCAGACACTGTGGATCGTCGCGAGCAAGTCCGGGACCACGACCGAGCCCCAGGCCTTCCAGGCGGATCGCTGGGCCGCCGTGGAGCGGGCGCTGCGGGAGCGCGGCTCCGACCAGCAGCCAGGCGAGTTCTTCGTCGCCATCACGGACCCGGGCAAGTCCCTCGATGCCATCCCCCACCACGACGATCTCCGCGAGCGGTTCCTGAATCTCGCGACCGTCGGCGGGCGCTATTCCGCGCTGACGTACGTCGGGCTCGTGCCGGCATCGCTCATCGGCCTGGACCTGGGCGAGCTGCTTGCCGCCGGCGTCCGGATGGTCGCGGCCTGCGCCGAGCCCGATCCCGAGGCGAATCCGGGGCTCCACCTCGGCGTCACGATCGGCGCGCTGGCCAAGTCCGGGCGCGACAAGCTCACGCTCCTGCCGGATCCGGCCATCGCCAGCTTCGGCGCGTGGCTGGAGCAGCTCATCGCGGAGTCCACCGGCAAGCACGGCACCGGCATCCTGCCGGTCGACCGCGAGCCGCTCCTCGACCCTGCGCGCTACGGCCCCGATCGAGCCTTCGTGCGGATCCGCCTGGCCGGCTCGGGCGACGCCGAGCGCGACTCGCTGGCGGACGGCGTGGCGAAGCTCGGCCACCCCGTCATCGACATCGACGTCGACGACCCGATCGATCTCGCCGGCGAGATGGTCCGCTGGGAGGTGGCGACGGCGTTCGCGGGCATCGTCCTGGGGATCGACCCGTTCGACCAGCCGAACGTCGAGGAGGCCAAGGAGCTGACCCGGCAGGTCCTCGCCGGCGCGAGCCACGGCGATGGCGGATCGAGCCTGGCGGCCGCGGCGACGGATCCCGGCGCCCTGGACGCGACGATGGGCGCGGACGCGCTCGTGCCAGCGCTGCGTGACGCCCTCGCCGGCCAGCGCGCCCCCGCGTACGTGGCCATCCAGGCGTTCGTCGCCCCGGGCGCGACGCGCGACACGGCCATCGATCGCCTGCGGAGCAGCCTCGCCAGGACCGGCTGCGCCACGACCGCGGGCTACGGTCCGCGATTCCTGCACTCGACCGGCCAGCTCCACAAGGGCGGCCCGGCCACCGGCGTCTTCCTGCAGCTCACCTCGGGCCATCCCATCGACCGGCCGATCCCGGGCTGGCCGTACACGTTCGGCCAGCTGATCGATGCCCAGGCCAAGGGCGATCGCGACGCGCTGAAGGCGCACGATCGGCCCGTCATCCATGTCGACCTCGGGCCGGACCTTGACGCCGGGATCGAGACGCTCGCGGCCGCCCTCGACCGGGCGCTCGCCTGACCGCCGGCGCGGCCGGCACCTCGGAGGACCACATGCGGATCGGCTTCATCGGGCTCGGGCGGATGGGCTCGAACATGGTTCGCCGCCTCCTCCGCGACCAGCACCAGGTCGTGGCCTACAACCGCACGCCCGAGAAGACCCAGGAGATCGTCGGCGAGGGCGCCGAGGGGGCGTTCTCGATCGCCGAGCTCGTCCAGAAGCTGGAGAAGCCGCGGACCGTCTGGATCATGGTCCCGGCCGGCGACGCCACCGAGGCCCAGATCAAGGAGCTGATGGAGCACCTGGAGCCGGGCGACACGATCGTCGACGGCGGCAACACCAACTTCCACGACGACGTCCGGCGCCACGCGATGCTCGCCGAGCAGGGCGTGAAGTACGTCGATGCCGGCGTCTCGGGCGGTGTCTGGGGCCTCAAGATCGGCTATTGCATGATGGTCGGCGGCGATCCCGACGCGGTCACGCCGCTCGAGCCGATCTTCAGGACGCTCGCCCCGACCGACGGCTACCTCCACACCGGCGGCCCCGGGTCCGGCCACTACGTGAAGATGGTCCACAACGGCATCGAGTACGGCCTCATGCAGGCCTACGCCGAGGGCTTCGAGATCATGCACGCCAACGAGTACGACCTCGACCTCACCGCCATCGCCGACCTGTGGGGTCACGGGTCGGTCGTCCGGTCGTGGCTGCTCGAGCTCGCCGCCGACGCATTCCGCACCAACGGCCCGGACCTCGATCACATCAAGGGCTGGGTCGCGGACTCGGGCGAAGGCCGCTGGACCGTCCAGGACGCCATCGACCACGACGTCCCGGCGCCGGTCATCACCCTGTCGCTGCTCAACCGCTTCCGCTCCCGCCAGCCCGAGTCCTACGGGGCCAAGGTCCTGGCCGCCTTGCGCAACGAGTTCGGTGGCCACGAGGTCAAGACCGAATGACCGGAGCCGCGCGCTAGGCATGGCCACCAAGGCGCCACCGCCGCCGCGGACCACGACCCGGACGGGCCCCAAGACCCCGCTCCGGACCGATACGACCGAGCGCGGCCCGCATACCGCCGCGCCGGCGCCGGGTGGCCAGACGATCAAGGACGAGCGCCTGGCCCACGACGGCAAGCGCCGCAAGCCGGCCAAGGCCACCGACGCCAACCCGCTGCGCAAGGGCCTCCGCCTGGAGCGCGTGCCCGACCCCCACGTCATGGTCCTCTTCGGGGCGACCGGCGACCTGTCCCATCGCAAGGTCATCCCGGCCCTGGCCCAGCTGTGGCGGACCAACCTCCTGCCCCAGGACTGGATGCTGGTGGCGATCGGGCGCCGGCCGTACGACGACGAGACGTTCCGCGACGAGCTCCGGACGACGCTCCGGGCCAATGCCCGAGTGGCGCTGGATCCCGCGGTCGAGAAGCAGTTCCTCCAGCGCGTCAGCTACCACCACGGCGACTTCGACGACGAGGCGACGTACGCCAGCCTCATCGAGCGGCTGGACAAGATCGATGCCGAGCACGCCACCGGCGGCAACCGGCTCTTCTACCTCGCCACCCAGCCATCGGCCTTCCCGATCATCGTCGGCCAGATCGGCAAGTGCGGCCTCGATCACGAGGTCCACGGCGGCGGCTGGCGGCGGATCGTCATCGAGAAGCCGTTCGGCCGCGACCTCGACTCGGCGAAGCGGCTCAACCGCGAGGTCGGCAAGGTCTTCCGCGAGTCGCAGGTCTACCGCATCGACCACTACCTCGGGAAGGAGACGGTCCGGAACCTGCTGGTCTTCCGGTTCGCCAACGGGATCTTCGAGCCGCTGTGGAACCGCCGCTACGTGGACCACGTGCAGATCACGATGGCGGAGTCGATCGGGGTCGAGGACCGCGGCTCGTTCTACGAGGAGACGGGCGCGGTCCGCGACGTCGTCCAGAACCACCTCCTCCAGCTGCTGTCGCTGGTCGCGATGGAGCCGCCCGCGACCCTCGAGGCCGATGCCCTCCGCGACGAGAAGGTCAAGGTCCTGCGGGCCGTCGATCGGCTGGACGGCACGGCCATCGACGCCGACGTGGTGCGCGGCCAGTACGGCCCGGGCTGGGTGGCCGGCGAGAACGTCCAGGGCTACCGCCAGGAGCCCGAGGTCGACGCCCAATCGGAGACCGAGACGTTCGTCGCGATGAAGCTCGAGATCGACGACTGGCGCTGGTCCGGCGTCCCGTTCTACCTCCGGACCGGCAAGCGCCTGCCGAAGCGGGCCACCGAGATCGCGATCCAGTTCCGGGACGTCCCCCACCGCCTCTTCACCGAGGCCCAGACCAACCCCCAGCCCAACCTCCTCGCGATCCGGATCCAGCCGGATGAGGGCATCGTTCTGCGGTTCGGCTCGAAGGTCCCGGGCCTGGGCATGGACATCCGCACCGTGAACATGGACTTCACCTATGGCTCGGCGTTCTCGACCGATGCGCCGGAGGCGTACGAGACGCTGATCCTCGACTCGATGCTCGGTGACGCGTCGCTGTTCACCCGAGCCGATGAGGTCGAAGCCGCGTGGACCGTCGTGGACCCGATCCTCGACACCTGGGTGGAGGAGGCCGCGCCGCCCTTCCCGAACTACGAATCCGGCTCGTGGGGACCGCCCGCCGCCGAGCGGCTCATGGAGCGCGCCGGGCGGCGCTGGCGGCGGATCTGATGCCCGGACCCGAGGCCCGGCCTCGCGACGAAGCCAGGCCGCGCGACGAAGCCAAGGCCGGTGGGCCGCTCGAGGCGGCCGCGGCCGCGGTCAGCGGCGGCGCCGCGACCCCCGCGACGGGTGGCCTCGTGACGCCCAAGGAGGCCAAGCCCGGGATCCCGATGCTGCGCTGGTCGTCGCGCGCCCATTCGATCGCGGCCTGCCAGGTGGAGCTGGAGCGGATCTGGCGGTCGATCTCGCTGACGACGCCGGGCGTCCCGTCGGGTGACGACCTGTCGCCGGTCGGCGAGGAGCGGCGCGTTGCCGCGCGGAGCTCGGTCATGAACCTCGTGGTGGTGGCCGGCCGCGGCGAGACCGGCGAGCGCGCCGCCGCGGTCATCCAGGGGCTCACGGGGCGCCACCCGTCGCGGACGATCATCGTCACGCCGGCTGACCCGGACGGCCCGGCCTGGATCGATGCCCAGGTCCAGGCCCACTGCGTCCTGCCCACGGCCGATTCGCCCGAGACGTGCGCCGAGCTCATCTACCTCACGGCCGGCGGGGAATCGGGCGGCCATCTCGCCGGGATCGTGGCGCCGCTCCTGGTCCACGACCTGCCTTGCACCGTCTGGTGGCCCGGCGAGCCGCACCTCCAGGTCCGCGCCACGAAGGACCTCCTGGTCATGGCCGACCGGGTCCTCGTCGACGGCGCCGGGTGGTCCGGCGACGGCCTGGAGCGCCTGGCGGAGCTCGCCTCGCTGCCCAACACCTTCGGGGTGGAGATCGCCGACTTCGCGCTCCTCCGCCAGTCGCGCTGGCGCGAGGCGATCGCGTCGTCCTTCGACCTGCCGCGGCTGACCCCGTTCCTGGGCGCGATCCGGGCGATCACCGTCCGCTACGCAGCCCGCGACGGCGCGCCGGGCGTGACCAACGTCATCAAGCCCATCTACCACGTCGCCTGGCTGGCCTCGCGCCTGGGGCTGACGGTCGAGACGCCGCTCGCCGCCGTGGAGGACGACTGGAGTGGCTATCACGGCGTCCTGCGGGCGGGTCGTCGGCAGGTCGCCGTCGCGCTGGAGCCGATCGAGGCCGCCGCCGCCGGCTCGACCCTCGAGGTCGAGATCGCGGCGGAGCGCACCAACCACATGCTCCTTGTTCGCGTGACCGGCCAGGCCGACGGCATCACGGTCGCCACGACGCTCGATGGCGAGCAGCTGCCCGACCGCCACTACCTGGTGCCGCGCCGCCAGGAGGGCGAGCTCCTGGCCGAGACCATCGAGGATGCCGGTGCCCACCCGATCACGGCCGAGGCGCTGGCGATGGCCGCCGCGATCGTCGGCCGGCCGGTCCACGGGACCCGCGCCGGGATGCGAGCGGCATGACGACGGCGACCGGCGCCCGCCACGATCCGGCCGGCGACGAGCCCGAGGTCGAGGTCCTGCCCGACGCCGAGGCCGCCGCTGCGGCCGCGGCGTCGCGTCTGGCGACCGCCCTCGCCGACGCGGTGACGGCCCGCGGGCGGGCCGACTGGGCGACGACCGGCGGATCGACCCCGGTGCCGATCTACCGCTTCCTGGCGCAGCCGCCCTTGCGCGATCGCGTGCCATGGGACCGGGTCCACGTCTGGTGGGGCGACGATCGGGTCGTCCCGCGCGACCATCCGCTGTCGAACCGCCTGCCATTCGACCAGGTCCTGCTGCGGGTCAGCGGCTCCGCTGGCCTCTCCGGCGCGGGTGACGATGGATTCAGCGGCCGGTCTGGCGACTGGCCCGGCGTGCCGATCCCCGAGTCGAACATCCACGGCATGCCGATCGACCTGGCCCTCGGCCGCTCCACGTCCGAGGAGGCCGCGGCTCGCGAGGCAGCGGCGATCTACGGGTCGGCCCTCCGCGCGGCGCCGCTCGAGCGGGATGGCGATGGCTTCCCGATCCTCGACGTCGTGCTGGTTGGCGTGGGCCCGGACGGCCATGTGTTCTCGGTGTTCCCGGAGTCGCCGCTGTTCGACACCGAGGCGTGGGTCTCGCCGGTGCCGGCGCCGCAGCACGTCGAGCCGCACGTCGGGCGCGTGAGCCTCCATCCCCACTTCCTGACCGCGGCGCGACTGCCGCTCGCGGTGGTCCTCGGCGGCGGCAAGGCCGCGGTCGTCCACGACGTCCTCGCGGGCGCGCGCGACCCCCGGCGCCTGCCGGCCCAGCTGGCCCGGCGGGCGGGCGCGGTCTGGATCCTGGACGAGGGCGCCAACTCGCAGCTCCGGGCGTGAGCGCCGGCGGCGAGCCCACCCGGATCGTCGCGGCCCCGGACGGCGTTCCCATCGCGGTCTTCGAGAGCGGCGTCCCGATCCGCTCGAGCGGCCATCCGAGCCTGATCCTGGTCCACGGCACGACCGCCGATCACACCACCTTCCGAGCCCTCGCCCCCGTGCTCGGCGAGCACCGCCACCTGGCGGCGATCGACCGCCGCGGTCGAGGCGCCTCGGGTGACACGTCGGACGGCCGCTACTCGATCGAGCGCGAGTTCGACGACCTCGCGGCCGTGGCCCACACGCTGGCGACGCTCGGCGGCGGCCCGGTCGACGTCCTGGGGCACTCGTACGGCGGACGCGTGGCCCTTGGGGCGGCGCTCCGATCGACCGACCTGCGCCGGCTCGTCGTCTACGAGGGCGCGCCATCGACGCCGCGCCTGCCATATCGCCCGGTCGGCGTGGAGCGGCGCATCCGGGCCCACCTCGAGCACGGCGCCAACGACGACGCCCTGGAGGCGTTCTTCCGCGAGATCGTCGGCATGGACGACGCGGCCATCGAGGCCTACCGGGCGAACCCCGTGTGGCCGGTCCGCGCCGCCGCGGCCCACACGATCCTGCGCGAGCTCGAGGCCGAGGCCTCGTCGCCGGCCGGCCTGGAGGCGCTCGGCCGCGTTTCGAACCCGGTGCTGCTCGTCCTGGGCTCCGCCAGCCGCGAGCCGTTCGGGGCGGCGACCGAGGCCCTCCGCCAGCGGCTCGCGAACGTCCGGGTCCTCACGATTCCCGAGGCTGCCCACGCGGCCCACCACACCCACGTCGCCCAGCTCGCCGCCGGGGTCGAGGCCTTCCTGGATGGCTGATCGGCGCCGCCGTTCGGCTGCCCCGACTACCATCGGCTCGTGACGGACACTGCCACGGCCAAGCCGGTCGACGACCGGCCGTACTCCCCCGGCCTCGAGGGAATCATCGCCGCCGAGACGAGCCTTGGCTACGTCGACGGGGAGCGCGGCAGGCTCCTGTACCGCGGGTATCGCATCGGCGATCTCGTCGAGCGTGGCACGTACCCGGCGGTCGCGAACCTGCTGTGGACCGGCGACTGGCAGCCCGACCATCACCTGGCGACGGGGCCGCTCCCGGACGCGGTGCTCACTGCGCTGCGGGCCCTGCCATCGAACGCGCTGCCGATGGACGCGCTGCGGACCGCCGTCTCGGCGTGGGGCGCGACGCAGGACCTGAAGTGGCCGCCCACGCCGGAGCAGGCGCGGGCGCTGACCTCGTTCTCGCCGACGGCCCTGGCCGCGTTCGCGCGGATCCGGAAGGGCCTCGATCCCGTCGATCCCGACCCGTCCCTGGATCTCGTGCCGGGCTTCCTCTACCAGCTCAACGGCGAGCAGCCCGATGCCGCGACCGCCCGCGCGCTGGACGCCTACTTCATGGTCGGCGCCGAGCACGGCCTGAACGCCTCGACGTTCACCGCCCGCGTGATCACCTCGACCCAGAGCGACATGGCGTCCGCCGTCGCGGGCGCGATCGGCGCGCTGAAGGGACCGCTCCACGGCGGCGCCCCGACGCACGTCGTCGAGCAGATCCACACCGTCGGCTCGCCCGAGCGGGCCGAGCAGTGGGTCCGCGACACCCTGGCCAAGGGCGAGCGGCTGATGGGCTTCGGCCACCGGGTGTACCGGGCCTACGACCCCCGGGCCGTCGCGCTGCGGAAGGTCGCGGAGTCGATGGAGCACCCGCCGGAGTGGCTGGCGCTGGCCATCGCGGTCGAGGACGTCGCGCTGCGGGTCCTGGCCGAGAAGCACCCCGAGCGGCCACTCAAGACCAACGTCGAGTTCTATGCCGCGCCGGTCCTCATGGGCGTGGGCCTGACGCCGGACCTGTTCCCGGCGACGTTCGCGCTGGCTCGCCACGCGGGCTGGACCGCCCACATCATCGAGCAGGCCGCCGCGAACCGGCTCATCCGCCCGTCCGACCGGTACATCGGGCCCGCGGAGCGCGACCTGCCCGCGGAGCGCGACCTGCCCGCCTGACGCCGGCGCCGCCCCAGGGCGCAGGCTGCCGGCCCGGGCCGCTAGAGCTCGGGCTCGCTCGTCGACCAGGCCGTGCCCGGCTCGCGCTGGGCAGGAGCGGCCGGACGGCCTGACGCGCCCGTCGCCAGGACACCGACGACGCCCAGCGCCAGCACGACCCCGCCGACGATGAACGGCGCCGGCAGGCCCGCCTGGACCACGACGCCGCCGACCGCCGGGCCGACGATCCCCGCGGCGTACAGCGGCAGGTAGACCAGGTTCAGCGTCGTGGACTGCCGCTCCGGCGGGACCTCGGTGGCGAGCAGGCCGAAGATCATCGCCCCCGTGGCCGCGATCGACAGCGCCACCACGACGGCAGCGCCGGCCAGGGCTGGCACGCCGCCGAGGCTCGCGGCCAGGGGCATCAGCGCCACCGCGATGGCCGCGGCGGCCATCGCCCCGAGCAGGACTGGTCGGAAGCCGATGCGGTCACCGAGCGCGCCACCCAGCGGCGAGAGCACCGCACCGGCCAGCGCGGCGGTCCCCGCGACGAGCGCGATCGCGCTGGCCAGGCCGGGGCCGCGGCCGACGATCCCCTCGACCAGGACGGGCACGTACGGGCGTGACATCTGGTTCGCGAAGAACGCCGCGCCGTAGATCAGGAAGATCCGCCGCACGACCGCATCGCCCAGCACGCCGCGCACGGCCCCGAACGCCAGCGCCAGCACCCGTCCCTGGGGCACGACCGCCGGCCGGATCTCGCGCGTCCCCACGCCCACCAGCAGGGCGGTGCCGATCGAGAGCAGCGCGGACAGCCCGAAGACGCCCGAGATCGACCAGTGGGCGCCATCGATCAGGATGCCCGCGATCACGGGACCGAGGGCGAAGCCGATGGGACCGGCGGCGCCGAACAGGGCGATCGCCGTGCCGAGCCGATCGCGCGGCACCACGTCGCGGATCCCGGCCAGCATGATGCCGGTGTTCCCGAGCTGGAAGCCGATGAGCAGCAGCACCAGCGCGACCTGCCACGGCTCCCGCGCCAGGGCCATGCCCGCGAAGACGACTGCTTCGACGATGGCGCTCCGCGCGATGACGGCGCGGCGGCTGTACTTGTCGGCCCAGACGCCCCACAGCGGGACGAGGGGCATGCCGACGACGAACACCAGGGCACTGAACAGCCCGATGAACGACAGGCGCTCGGCATCGGGGACGCCCATCGAGGTCAGCTGCGATGGCAGGAGGGCGAAGACCTGGCTGACGCCGATGCCCTCGACGCATGAGGTCAGGGCGAACGCAAGCAGCAACGCACGCCACGACGAGATGGGCTTGGGCATCCGCCGGAGCCTACCGGACGTACATTCGCATCGTGGAGTGGACTAGATTCGTCCGGGGACGGTCCGGGAGGGCCTCGTTCATGGGGCTGCGCGAGGAGACGCCATGGCTCGCTGGCTGACCTGGTTCATGGATGCCCAGAACGTCTGGGTCCAGCCGTTCGGCAAGGTCCTGCATGGGATCGTCTACGCGATCTTTCGTCCGATTCCCGCGATCCGGGACATCCTGAACGGACGCTGGCTGGGGCACCCGCTGCACGCGGTCCTGACCGATGCGCCGATCGGGATCCTGTTCCTCGTCATCGTGTTCGACGTCCTCGCGATGGCCGACGCGGCCTGGTGGACGCTCGTCATCGGGATCCTGGCGATGCTCGGCGCGGCGCTGGCCGGGTTCGCCGACTACGCCGAGACCGATGGCAAGGCGCGCGATCGCGGCACGCTCCATTCCTCCCTCATGCTCCTTGCGCTGGTGCTGTTCGTGGTGTCGCTGGTCCTGCGACCGGGCCTCGACTCCGGCGCGGCGGTGTCCACCGCGGCCATCGCGCTGTCGCTCATCGCCTGGCTCGTCATGGCCGGCGCCGCGTTCGTCGGCGGCGACATCGTGTACGTCTTCGGGAACATGGTCGACCACCACGCCTTCCGTGGCGGCGGCTCGAAATGGATGACCCTGGAGCCGACCGAGACCGAGCCCGACGGATCGATCCCCCAGGGCCGACCCATCAAGGCCAAGCTCGGGATCAACTCGCTCGTCCTGGTCCGCAACGACGACACGATCCTGGCGCTCCATGACACCTGCGCCCACGCCGGCTGTTCGCTCGCCGGCGGCGAGCTCGTCGGCCCGTCCGGGTCGGGAGCGAGTGCCTCGCCGGTGGTCCAGTGCCCGTGCCATGGCTCGCGCTTCCGGCTGAGCGACGGTCACGTCGTCCGCGGCCCGTCGGTCTATGACCAGCCGGCCTACGAGGTCCGCGCCCGCGAAGGCGGTGGCTGGGAGGCTCGGCGCCAGCAGGCGTCCTGACCTCGCGGCGCGGCGTTCCGGCGCCGGCGCCGCCGGTCGATCATGGCGGGGTGACCGTCCTCGTCCTGTCGCAGCCGTGCCTGGTCGTGCTCGTCGGCGCGGCCGGCGCGGGCAAGTCCACGCTGGCAGCACGCCTCTTCGCCGCCGACCAGGTCCTGTCCTCCGATGCGTATCGCCAGGCCTTGTCGGGCGATGCCGCCGACCAGTCCGCGACGAGCGCCGCATTCCGGCGTCTCCATCACGACCTCCACGTGCGGCTCGCCGAAGGCCGCACGACCGTCGTGGACGCCACGAACGTCACGAGCTTCGCGCGCCGGACCCTGACCCGCATCGCCGCCAGGCACGCCGTGGCCGCGCTGGCGCTCGTGCTCGATCTCGATCCGGCGCTCGTCCACGCGCGCAACGCCACGCGCGCCGGTCGGATCGTCCCGAGCGATGCCGTGGACCGCCAGCTGCGGGACCTGGCCCGATCGCTGCGGCGGGCGGAGCTCGCCGAGGAGGGCTTCGCGGCGGTCCATCACCTGCGGACGACCGACGAGGTCGATGCGCTGACGGTTGGGCCGTGACCGCCATCGGGCGCCGGCTCGGCGAGGGCCGCACCGCCGAGGTCTTCGCGTACGGCGAGGGCGAGGCCATCAAGCTCCTTCGGCCGGGCTTCCCGGAGCGGTACCTGGAGCACGAGGCCGTGCTGGCGACGCGGGTCGCGACGGTCTACCCGGGCGCGCCGCGATGCGCCGGCCTGGTCCGCGTCGACGGCCGGCTCGGGCTGCGCTTCGAGCGGATCGACGGCGTGGCCATGGAGGATCGGCTCGCCTCGCGACCATGGCAGCTCGGCCGCCTCGCGCGGACCTTCGGCGAGCTCCAGGCACGGATGCACACCTCCGACGGCACGGGCCTGCCGGACCAGCGGGCGGCGATCCTCGACGCGATCGACCGCGCGGCGGATCACCTCCCGCCCGGCGCCGCCGAGGCCGCCCGCCACGCCATTGACCTGCTGCCGAACGGCTCGGCCGTGTGCCACGGCGACCTGCATCCGGGCAACGTCCTGCTCGGCGCCCGGCCCGCGGTCATCGACTGGGACAACGCCCGCCGCGGGAGCCCCGAGGCGGACGTGGCACGGTCGCTCTACCTCCTCATCGACACCCCGATGGGCCTGCCGGGCCATCCCGTGCTGGCCCGGATCGCCCGCTTCGCGCGGCAGCGATTCGCAGCCAGGGCGCTGGTGAGCTACCGGTCGCGGCGGCCGCTCGACCTCGCCCTG
The DNA here is from genome assembly GCA_036493155.1 of Candidatus Limnocylindrales bacterium. GTDB lineage: Bacteria > Chloroflexota > Limnocylindria > Limnocylindrales > CSP1-4 > UBA5189. Next base: position 14,812 of record DASXQE010000071.1, read on the forward strand.
GTGGCCGCCTGGCGGCTGCCGATCCTCGCGGCGCGGCTGGCCGAGGGCATCGAGCTGGAGCGCGCCTACCTCGTCGGCGAGATCGAGGCCGCCGTCGCGTCTGCCGCGCCGCACGGTGGCGCGCCAGGCGGTAGCGCGCCGCACGGTGACGCCGGTGTCACGCGCCGGCGGTGATCAGGACGATGGCCGCGCCGGACAGCGCCACGCCGAGCACGTGCCATCGGGCGAGCTGCTCCCGCAGGATCGCGATGGCGAGCACGACGGTCGTGACCGGGTAGAGGGCGGACAGGACCCCGGCGATCGCGAGCGACCCGGCCTGGGTGGCGGCGATGTAGCACGCCGTCCCCAGCGAGTCACACGCCCCGACGGCGAGCACAGCCAGCCAGAACCGCCGCGGGATTCGCCAGCCCGGGCGAGCCCGCCGGGCGTCGCGCACGCCGGGGAGCCGTGGCCCGGCGACGACTGGTGCGAGGACGAGGGCCAGCGCGATCAGTCCCGCCTCGCCGAGGCGCATGACGGTGAGCGGCCCGAAGACCAGGCCCGGCGTCATGCGCGACAGCGTCAGCGTCACCGCGCCGAGGGTCACGCCCGCCGCGAGGCCCCAGCGCCAGCCGCTCGGCCGGCCATCGGCCGCGTCGCCGACACGCGACACGACGACGACGCTGGAGATCGCGAGCGCGATCCCGACCAGCACGGACGATGACGGGACGCCCTGCAGGACGATGCCGGCGATCGCGGGAATCGCCGCGACCATGACCCCGGTGATGGGAGCGACCACGCCCATCCGACCACGGGCCAGCCCGATGTACAGGCAGGCCAGCCCGACGCCCCCGAACAGGCTCGACACGATCGCCCAGCCGATGTCCGATGGCTGCGGGAAGCCCTCGCCCAGCCAGCTGGCGAGGACCAGCGACAGCGCGGCGCCGCCCACCTGGCTGAACAGGAGCACCCCGGCCACGGGCACCCGACGGCTCGTCCAGCCGCCACCGAAGTCACCGAGGCCCCACGAGATGGCGGACAGGATGCCGAGCACGACGACCGACATCCGCGAGCTCCTCGAGGCTGGCCGCGCGCCCGAGGGCGGCGTGGGTCAGCCGCGCTCCTGGGCCCGGGGAGCGGCGCCGACGGCCATCGGCTCTGCCGCCGACGACGCGTCGTCGGGCGTCGTCTCGGTGGGCGCGGGCAGGGCCCGGACGGCGTCGGCCGTCTTGTCGTAGCGATCCGACGTGGTCAGGTAGATGACCTGGAAGTCGCGACTGATCTCCTTGAGCAACGCCAGGGCCCGCTTGGCCCGGGCGTCGTCGAGGGTCACGAACGGATCGTCGAGCACGAGCGGCGGCCGGCGGTCGCCGGTCACGAGGCGCACCAGGCCCAGCCGAGCCGCGAGGTAGACGAGGTCGAGCGTGCCCTGGCTGAGGACGCTGACGTCGACCCAGTCGCCCCGCTCCGGGGCGAACACGCGGATCCCGAGGTCCGCGTCATCCACGGCGACGCGGCGGTAGCGGCCCTCGGTGACGCGATCGAGGTCGCCGACCATGCGCCGCTCCAGGTACCGCGTGGCGGTTCGCAGGGTGGCCGTCTCCGCGGCCTCGATGGCGCGCAGCGTGCTGTCGTAGACGCGCGCCCGGCGCTGGTAGGCAGCCAGCTGCTCGGCCAGCGCCGCAGCCTGCTCGGCGTGCCCGGACACGACCTCCGCGTCGGTGGGGTTCTGGTCGACGCGGGCGCGGGCCTGGGCCTCGTCGTCGCGGGCCCGATCCGCGGCTCGCTCCGCATCCGCGACCTCGCTCTCGAGGCGCTCCCGGGCCCGGGCTTCCTTGGCGATGGGCCCGAGGTGCTCGAGCGCCGAGGTCTTCTGCTCGATCTCGGCCGCGGCGGCATCGCGGAGCTGGGGCAGCGTCTCGACCGGCTCGCGCCCGACCAGCCCCTCCAGCTGGGCGCGCTTCTGGAGGATCGTCGAGACGTGCGCCTCTTCGACATTGGCCAGGTCCTCGACGGCCGCGACGTCCGGCAGCTCGATCGCGCTGAGCTGGTCCTGGAGGAGAACCTCGGCCATCTGCAGCTCCTGCTCGAGCTGCGAGCGGCCGCGCAGGCGGCGCTCGATCTCGGCATCGCGCATCTCCTTCTCGCGATGCCAATCGAGGGCCCGGATGCGCTGCCGTCGTCCGATGAACCCGAGGACCAGCGCGGCGACGAGGAGCAGCACGGCGAGGACCGCCCAGCCGGGCCACGGCTGATCGCCCAGGGCCGAGATCCGGACGTCGCTGAGGACGCCGGGCAGCACATCCGCGGCGCCGCCGATGGCCGTCAGGACGGCGAACAGGATCAGGACGAACGCGGCGATCGCGGTCGGGCGCCACGCCCGTGGGGTCGGCGGCTCGACCTCGAACTGGACCTTGACCTCGTGCTCCAGGGCGGCGTTGATCTCGCGGATCCGGATCGCCGTCTCGCGGAGCTTGGCGACGATGGCGCGCAGCTCGGGCAGCGGCGTCTTCGAGGGATGGCTCGCCTCCATGGCGGTGATCTCGTCGGTGACCGCGACGGCCGTGCGGTAACGCTCGAAGCGCTCCTGCGCCGCGGTCCGCTCGGCCAGGAGGCGCTCGGCCATGCGGGCCTTCTCGAGCAGGCTGCGGCGCTCCTGGAGGTCGCCGTCCGCCTCGGTCCGGCGATCGCGGGCACCCGACAGCGAATCCCGATCCCGCTCCAGCTGGGCCAGCCCGGCTTCGCCGTTGCGGAGGGCCGCCTGCTCCTGGGCGAGGAGGGCTTCCGTGGCCTTGATGCGCCCGGGGTTCTTGTCGCCCTGCTTGGTCAGGTCGTAGATCGCCTTCTCGAGCTTCTTCTTGGCGCGGCTCGTGCCGCGATCGGCGCCCGAGATCGACGCCTGGAGCCGGTCGCGGAGGGTCGCCTCATCGCGCTGGAGGCTGTCCAGCTCGTGGTGGCGGATGGAGGCCGTGGATCGGAAGAATGCCTCCGACGGGATGCCGGTGATCTCGGCGAGGGCCACATCCGCCTCGGCCGGATCGCTCGTGGACCCGACGCCGTCGTCGACGGTGACGGTGCCTCGCTGGCCGCGGAAGGCCTTCTCGACCGACCCGTGCAGGACGTTGCCGTCGGCGTCGTCCTGCTCGAACTCGAGGCGGATCCAGGGCCGCTCGTCATCCCCGGCGCCCCACGAGCGCAGGCCGTCGAGGTCGCCCGCCGAGGAGGTCACCCGCCGCGTCAGCCCGAGCTCGAGCGCCCGCTGGATGGTCGTCTTGCCGGATTCATTCGGGCCCCGGATGACCGTCAGGCCGGGGGCCAGCTCGAGGTCGAGGTCGCGATGGCGGCGGAGATTCCGGACCTGGAGGCGGGTGATCCTCACAGGGTCACCTCCTCGCCCTGCAGCAGCAGCCGCCCGAGGCGGAGGGCGTCGCGGAGCTCGTCGGCGGGACCCACGGCGTCCCCGGGATCGTCAGCGCTGGCGCTGCCGGTCGCGGTCGCGGCCTGTCCCTCGGGGACGGCGGCCTCCGTCTCGGCGATCCGGCCCTCCAGGTCCCGGATGAACGCACCCAGGACGGTGTCGGCCGGCGGCAGGATGCCGTCCGTGAGCGGCGCGACGGAGCGGTCGCGGATGCGCACCCGAAGGAATCGGTCGGCGAGCGCGGCCTCGACCTCGTCGAGGTCCAGGTCCAGCGCCTCCGGGCGAACGCCGATCAGCCGGACGTCGAGCACGAGGTCCGGCGAGCCTTTCGCGGCGAGCTGCTCGATCAGGCCGGGCTGCGTGGCGATCGTCGCGGCATCGAGGTCCAGCCGCTCGAAGCGCGTCGTCCCGACGCTCCGCGGCTCGATCGTCACCTGCTTCTTGCTGCCGGTCTGGTCCAGCGTGACGAGGCAGACCTGGCCGGCCCGATCCTGGTCGATCGCGACCGCCTCCGGCGCACCGCTGTAGGCGTAGCTGGTCCGGCCGGCCTTGCCCTGGCTGAACGAGTGCCAGTGGCCGAGCGCGAGGTAGTCGAGGTGGCTCGCCGCGATCTCGTCTGTCGTGATGACGACGTCGTCATGCTCGGTCTTGTCAGGGATCGCGATCGCGGCATGGAGGAGGCCGACGTGCCACGCGGCGCGATCGTCCGATGCCGCATCGACGCCCTCGAGCGGCGAGGTCGGCGCGCGCTTCGTGGCGAAGCACCGTCCGTGGACGACGACGTCGAGGGCCGGCAGGACGACGTCCGGGCGGTCCGGCGTCAGCACGGTCAGGAAGTCGGACCCCACCGCGCCAGCCAGCGACGCGAGGTCGTAGGCGCGGTAGATCGAGGCCCGGTCGTAGACGTCATGGGTGCCCGGGACGAGGACGGTCCGGATCTTGGCCTCGACGAGCCGGCGGAGCTGCGCGGCAGCTCGATCCACGGTCCGGCGTGGCTGGACGTTCGAGTCGAACAGGTCGCCCGCGATCAGGAACAGGTCGACCTTCTCGGCGATCGCGAGGTCGATGGCCGCGCCGAAGGCCGCGAACTGGCGCTCCCGCAGGGCGACGGCTCTGTCACCGAGGTCCGTGTGCCGAGCCCCGAGGTGGACGTCCGCCGTGTGGACCAGCCGCAGCATCCCGGGCGTGTGGACCTCCTCGCCGTGCCCGAGGACATCGGGCGAGCGAGGCGCCCCCAATTGCTCCCCGCTCGCCTCCCCGGATCGTCGCGAGGCATTGTGACAGGTCGTCTGGCACGGCTAGGCCGGGGCCGTGACATCGCGCCCGCGGCCCATCGCCCACTCGTTGACGGACCGATCGGGCAACCCGATGTATCCTCGATCGGCATTCACCCGGTGCGCCCCGACAGGGACTCCGACATCGGCACCAGCAGGGTCGCGGCACCGGCTCAGCCGGCGTTCCCATCTGGTGCCGCCGCGTCTCCCCTCGCTCGCGCCGCGGCGGACGCACGCGGCTCCATCCTCGCGCTCGGGAGGCACTCGTGACCTACGTCGATCGGGACATCACCTGCGTGGACTGCGGCTCCACGTTCATCCACTCGGCTGACGACCAGCAGTACTACGCGGAGAAGGGCTTCTCGTCCGATCCCAAGCGCTGCGTCAGCTGCCGCGCCAGCCGGCGCGCGGCCCGCGACGGGGGCTACAGCGCGTCCGAGCTCGGCGGCCCGCGCGGCTACGAGCGGTCGGCGCCGACCCGGGAGTACTTCGCCGTCCTCTGCTCCGAGTGCGGCAACCAGGCGCAGGTGCCCTTTAAGCCGCGCATGGATCGACCGGTCTACTGCTCCGACTGCTTCCGGAAGATCCACCCCGACTGACCGCCGCGGGCACTGGCCGCCACTGACGGGCCGCCGGTGACGGGCCGCCCGGCTGGCGTCGCGTCTCTACACTCCCCGCGGTGGACCGCCGCGAACGTCTGATCCTGGGCGCGACCATCGCCGGTTCGGCGATGGTGTTCCTCGACGGGACGATCGTGAACGTCGCGCTCCAGCGCATCGGCGCGGAGCTGCCGGCGAGCCTCGTCGGCGTCCTCGAAGGCCAGACCTACGTCGTCGCGGGCTACATGGCGACCCTGTCCGCGCTCCTGATCCTCGCCGGCGCGCTGGGCGACCACTACGGCCGCCGCCGGACGTTCCTCATCGGCCTCGCCTGGTTCACCGCCGCGTCCGTGCTGTGCGGGATCGCGCCGAGCCTCGAGATCCTGATCCTGGCCCGGATCCTGCAGGGCATCGGCGGCGCGCTCCTGGTGCCCGGTTCGCTGGCGATCCTGACGGCAACCTTCGAGGGGCCCGCTCGTGGCCGAGCCTTCGGGCTGTGGGCGTCGGCGACGGCGGCGCTCAACCTCCTTGGACCGGTCCTCGGCGGGATCCTCGTGTCCACGATCTCGTGGCGGGTCGCGTTCCTGATCAACCTGCCGATCGGCCTGGTGGCGATCTGGCTGACCCTCCGCGCCGTGCCCGAGAGCAAGCGCGAAGGCGAGGCGAGGCTCGACTGGCTCGGGGCCGCGGTCGCGGGCGTGGCCGTGGCGGGCCTGTCGTTCGGGGCCATCCGCAGCAATGAGGAGAGCTGGCGCGACCCGGTCGCCATCGGGATCCTCGTGGTCGGGGCGATCGCGGCGATCGCGTTCCCGTTCGTCATGGCCCGGCGCCGCAACCCGCTCGTGCCGCTGGAGCTGTTCCGCAACCGGCGGTTCTCGGCGATCAACGCCTCGACCTTCCTGATCTACGGCGCGCTGTACACCCAGTTCGCGCTCCAGAGCCTGTTCCTCCAGGGGACGCTCGGCTACACGCCGCTGGCGTCGGCGCTGGTCGGCCTGCCCGGCACCCTGTTCCTGATCTTCGTGTCGGCCCGGGCGGGCGAGCTCGCGGCCCGCATGGGCCCCCGGCCGTTCCTCGTCGGCGGGCCACTGCTCATGGCGGCCGGCACGAGCATCTGGCTGACGGTCGGCCCCACGTCGACCGCCTGGCTGGCCTCGATCACGGATCCGGCGACCCTCGTGCCGCCGCTGGCGACGATCGTCGGGCCGCTGCTCGCCGGGATGGTCTTCGGCGCGGGCATCTCGATGGTCGTCGCGCCGCTGACCACGGTGCTCATGTCGTCCGTGCCGGTCGATCGGGCCGGGCTCGGCTCGGCCATCAACAACGCCATCTCGCGGGTCGGCCAGCCGCTGGTCATCGCGGCGGTCTTCATCGCCATCACCGGCTCGTTCTACGGGACGCTCGCGGCGGCCGTGCCCGGCACCGATCCGAACGACGCGACGCTGCGCCAGCAGATCCAGCCACTGAACCCGCCACCGAGCGATGCCTCGGCCGCGCTGGTGGCCGCCGCACGGGCGGCCTCGACCGACGCGTTCCACCTGGCGATCCTGGTCGCGGCGGCGCTGCTGATCCTCGGCGCCCTGGTCAATTGGTATGGCATCCGCGGGACCGAGTCGGCCCATGTCCCCGAGCCGTCCACGGAGGGTCCCGCCGCCGTCGGCTGAATGGCTACTCGCTCGACGCGAGGCGGCGAGCTGCCTCGGCGAGGTCCTCCCGACGATCGATGTCGAAGCGCCACTGGCCGCCCGGATCGAGCGGTCGCCACTCGGCCTCCTCGACGATCACGACCGACAGCGCCGCCACGACGTCCCGCAGCGCGCGCTGCCCGGCGGCCGCGACCTGGCCGATCGCCTCGAGTGCCGGCTCGCGCCGAAGGGCGAGCGGCAGCGGTCGCAGCACGTCCCCGTCCCGCACGGCCGCCGCCGTCGCGTCCGGGTTCGCCGCCAGCCGATCGACGAGGAGCCGCAGGACCGGCGCGGACAGCAGCGGCATGTCGCCGCCGGCCACGACCACGAGCTCGCCGCCGGCCGTCGCCAGGCCCGCCCGCAGACCAGCGAGGGGACCCTGGCCGCCCGGCGCCGGATCCGCCACGTAGCTCACGGACGCGTCGCTCGGTCCGGTCCGGCCGGCGACGACGACGTGCTGGCAGGCCGCGGCCACCGCCCGGATGGTCCAGTCGAGCACGGATCGACCGGCGAGGGCCGCGTCCAGCTTGGAGCTGCCGTCCGAAGCGGCGAACCGGGAGGAAGCCCCGCCGGCCAGGACGATCCCGGTCGCCGCCGGAGCCGGCGACGCCGCGGGTGGCGGCGAACCGCTCACGCCTTGGGGCCCGGGAGGTGGCCGGCGGGCGTCCGACGCAGGAAGCCCTTGCGATCGAAGTCCTCGAGCAGCGGCATGACGATCCGGCGATTCCCGCCGATCGCGTCCCGGAACGCCGCCGGTGCCAGCGGTCCCTGGCGAGCCAGCGCGACGGCGCGCTCGCGCAGGGCCGCGTAGCGCGGGGCCGTCCAGGCGAGGTCATCCTCGACGCGCACGATCCGGCCGGCTCGCTCCAGCGCCACGACCGCATCCGGCGCGCAGCCCGCGGCGCGAACGGCGTCCGCCAGGGACGGCGGGACGTCGACGTCCAGGGCTCGTTCGAGGCGCGCCATGGCCGCTTCCCGCGCCGCGGTGCCGGCATCGGCCTCGGGGCTGCCCGCGGGCCGGACGCGATCGCCGTCGCGCATGAGTTGACCCGACGCGACCAGGTCGTCGATCACGCCGTCGATCGCCGCGACCGTCGCGGGCTCGGAGGCGCGATCCAGCGTGACGAGCCGCCGCGCGGTCCGCAGCAGCTCCGTTCGCAGCGCCGCCGCCGACGCACCCGACGACGGCGTCTCGGCGGATGAGGCGAAGGCCGCGCCGGCCCCGGCGAGCGCCGACCGGACGTCGCCGGCGAGCAGCAAGCGCCCGCCGTCGGTCCGGGCGCCGTGGAGATCCAGGAGCCGGGCTGCCAGCTCGGGCTCGCCTGCCGTGGCGAGCGCCGCCAGCCGCTCGTTGGTCATCCGGCGGCGGGCGGCGCCACGCGGCGGCCGGGGATCGAGGACCGTCACGCCGGCGACGGCTCGAGCGGAACCCGGATCACGCAGCACGGCCGAGGCGCCGGCCATCGTGGCGATGGGCTCGGCCAGGGCCAGGACGGCCACGGCCCGGCCGTCCGGCAGCGGGACCACGCGGCCCCGCGGCGGCCGGACGGCCGCGTCGGTCGTGCTGGTCCAGTGATGGAGCCGCAGCGCGGCCGCGGGGCGCGGCGGCCAC
>DASXQE010000072.1:0-10928 GCA_036493155.1 Candidatus Limnocylindrales bacterium
ATCGGACCGAGCGGCGAACGTGCCCTGCGTGGCGGTCTCGACGACGAGCCGCCCGTCGGGTTCCTGCCACGCGGTCGCGACCTGCGGCTCGAGGTAGCCCTGGTGAACCCAGCTCGTCTCGAATCGCCCGTTGACCACGGCTGTCGCGCCCGCGAGGGCGGTGGCGGCGTCGCCCGACCGATACCGCGTCCGGCCGGAGACGTTGCCCGACAGCTGCTCGGATTCGATGGAGGCGTCGCCTTCCCCGCCGACACCGGCATGGGTCGACGCGTCCATGGCCGCACCACCGGCGTCGGGCTCGATGTCGCCCCGCGTCAGCGCCGAATCGGGTGCCATCGCCGCCTCGGGGTCGAGCACGACCGGCAACGGCTCGAGGCGCACGCGCACGAGCTCCGCGCCGTCGGCCGCAGCCTCTGGCGTGCGGGCCACGACGACGGCCACGGGCTGGCCCGCGAAGAGCACCTCGTCGCCCGCCAGGGGGTGGGCCAGCCGGGCCGGCACCTTGGCCGTGATCGGCAGGTCGGCGGCGGTGAGCACGGCCACGACGCCGGGAAGGGCCAGCGCGGCTGCGCCGTCGACCTCCAGGACGCGGGCGTGGGCCCGGGTCGCGGCCACGAGGCGCGCGTGGAGCAGCCGATCGACCCGCCGATCCGCGCCGTAGCGGAGCGCGCCCCGGGTCTTGGCGGGGGTGTCGGGCCGGGGACGCGCTCGGCCGATGGAGCCGGTCGGGCGGGTCCCGTCCGTCGGGCCGGTCGGGCCGGTCGCGCTGATTGCGGCGCTCGAACCGGTGGCCGGGCTCGTGGTGGTGTCCGGCGTCGTCATCGCGGCGCCACTGCCAGCTCGGGCCGGCCGGCCACGGCGCTGCCCGCGAGGCCGGGGCGGCCGCGCCGCAGGTCGTCACCGGACATCGAGCGGCCGCCCGCCGGGCGCACCTCGAGCAGGCGCAGCCGGCCATCGACGGTCGCCAGCGCCAGGCCACCGTCATCGGCGACGAGGCGACCCGGCCGGTCGCCGGGCTGCGCCGGTGCCACGGCGGCGCGGATGACCAGCAGCCGCTCCGGACCCGTCTCGATGAATGTCCCGGGCCATGGAAGCAGCGCCCGAACCCGTCGCTCCAGGACCACCGCGGCCTCTGTCGGGTCGAGGCGGCCATCCTCGCGGGCCAGCGGCCGCGTGAGCGAGGCGCCGGCGGTCGATTGGGGCCGCGACGGACGGCGTCCGGCCAGCCACGGCTCGAGCTCCCGCTGGAGCAGCGCGGCGCCGCGAGCGGCTGCGTCAACCTCCAGCTCCGGGGCGGTCTCGCGACCGGAAAGCCGCCATGCCTCCTGGGCCACGATCGGGCCCGTGTCCAACGTCGCGTCCATCTCGAACAGCGTGACCGCGGCCTCGGGATCGCCCGCGGCGATGGTCGCCTGGATGGGAGTCGCGCCGCGGTGCCGCGGCAGGGCAGAGGGATGCACGTTGAGGAAGCCGCGGCGCGGCAACGCCAGCAGCGCCGGCGGGACGAGCCGGCCGTAGTCGGCCAGGACCGCGGCGTCCAGGTTGAGCGCGCCGACGGCCTCGAGCACCTCGAGGTCCGCGAGGCGGCGTGGCTGGAGGACCATCAGGTCGAGCTCGCGCGCCCGCTCGGCGACGGGCGGCGCCGTGAGCCGTCCGGAGCGGCCAGCGGGTCGATCGGGGACGGTGACGACGGTCGAGATGGCCGCGCCCGGCACCGAAGCCAAGGCATCGAGGATCGGCACGGCGAACGGGCCTGATCCGAAGAACGCGATCCGCGGGCCGGCCTGACGCTCCGCCGTCATGCCAGGGCCGGGGTCTTGACCCTCCGATCGGGCTCCTCGGCTCGATCGTCCGCGGCCTCGTCGTCGTCCTCGCCGCCGCGTCCGACCGGAATGAGCTCGTCGAGCGAGTCGAGATAGTCGATGTAGAGCTTGCCCTGGAGATGGTCGAGCTCGTGCTGGAGCGCACGGCCCAGCAGCCCCGAGCCGGCGACCTTGAGCTTCCGGCCCCTGCGATCCTGGGCCACGACCCAGACCTTCTCGCGGCGGGTCACGTACGCGGCGTACCCCGGGATGGAGAGGCAGCCCTCGAGGTCGCGATCGTCGCCGGCGGTCCGGACGATCTCGGGATTCACCAGCTCGATCAGCCGGTCACCGACCTCGATGACGCAGACCGACAGGGCCTCACCAACCTGCGGCGCCGCGAGCCCGACGCCCGGCGCATCGCGCATCGTGGCGGTCAGGTCATCGAGCAGGCCGTGGAGCGGCTTGCCGAAGCTCGTCACGGGCTCGCCGCGCAGCCGCAGGCGCGGGTCGCCGAGGACGAGAATCGGGCGGATGCTCACGGCGGGGAGTATAGAGGGCCACCCCGCTGGCTCAGCGAGGCAGGCCGAGAGGCGTCAGGCCCGCGCGTGTGGCCGGCCGCGCGCGGGCGGCCGCGGCAAGACGGCCTGGCCAGGGACGGCCGCGCGAGGGCGGCCGCGGCAAGACGGCCTGGCCAGGGCCGGCCACGCGAGGGCGGCTGCGGCAAGACGGCCTTGCCGCGACGGGCGGTGGCGAGACGCGCTTGCTGCGGCGAGCTCGCCGCGACGGCCCGGGTTGGCTGCGGTCAGCCGACCCCGGTCGTGGTCGGCTCGTCGGCGGCGTCCGCATCGGCGCCTGTGGCGGCCGTCCCGGGCTCGCTGCCGTTGGCTGCTGCGGCACCCTCGCCGCGGGCGGCCTGGTCACGCCGGATCTCGGCGGCCAGCGTTCGCGAGCGCTCGGCCAGCTTGACGCCAGCCTCGGACGTCAGCTCGGCGGCGCGATGGGCAACGGGTCCGGCCTTCTCGCCCGCGACCGCGGCGAGCTCGGCGGCTTTCGCCCCGACCTCGCGCATGACCGGCCCGGCCTGGGTCGCAACCTGCTCGATCATGGTCTGGAGCTGGGCCATCCACTCGCCGCGCTTGCTGGTGCTGGGCTCGTCCCAGTAGCTCTGCTCGCCGGGTGTGCTGCCGGCAGCGCTGCCGCTGCTGTCGGCGCCCTCGGTGCCGTGGCTGCTTGGGTCCTGGGTCATGGTGATCTCCTCGATGTGGTCCGGCGATCCTAGCCCGCGCGGCCGAATCGGGCCGGAACGGCGCCATGTGGGACGGCGCCACCGGGTACGGCGCCGCCGGGTACGGCGCCGCCGGGAGGCGCTCGTCGCTGACACGCGGGGCCCAGCCGGCGCCGGCCGGGTCAGAGCAGGCTGTCCGGATCGACGTCGATGCTCCAGGGCGGCCCGGGCAGCTCCTCGAACAGCTCGGCTGGCGCGGCACCGCGCACGACGACGTTGTAGCGCCATCGATCGGCCCGCCTCGCGATGAAGGCCGGTGCGGGGCCGGACACGGTCGTTCCGGAGAGGTTGCGCGCGGCCGCCCGGGCCCGCAGGTCACGGACCAGGTCGCGGCCGGCCGCTTCGGCTGCGTCGCGATCCGGCAGGGCCACGGTCAGCTTGAGCAGCCGCGCGAACGGCGGCGACGCGAACTGGCGGCGGAGGTCGAGCTCCGCGTCGTAGAACGGCTCGGCTTGGCCGGCTTCGACCGCCAGGATCGCGGGGTGATCGGGCTGGTAGGTCTGGATGATCGCGTGACCCGGGCGATCGCCACGCCCGGCACGACCCACGGCCTGGACGAGGAGCTGGTAGGTCCGCTCCGCGGCGCGCTCGTCGGGCAGGTTGAGTGCGACGTCCGCCGACACGACGCCCACGAGCGTCACGGCCGGCATGTCGAGGCCCTTCGTCACGAGGCTCGTGCCGACCAGGACGTCGAGCCGCCCGTCGGCGAAGGCATCGATGACCCGCGCCGCCGCGCCGCGGCGCTCGACGACGTCGCGGTCCAGGCGACCGATGCGAAGCGCCGGCCAGCGATCGCGGAGCTCGCGCTCGAGCCGCTCCGTGCCGCCACCGAGGTAGCGGATCCGTGCCGAGCCGCAGCTCGGGCAGCGGCTGGCGAGGGGCCACGCGCGGCCGCAGTGGTGACATCGGAGCGTGCCGCCGGCCTGGTGGTAGACGAGGGGTCGATCGCAATCGGGGCAGCGCTGGACGTGCCCGCAGTCGCGGCACAGGACGACCGACGCCGTCCCGCGGCGATTGATCACGAGGATGGCCTGGTCCGGCGGCCGCAGGGCGTCGAGCGCCGCCACCAGGGCGCGCGACAGCATCCCCGTGTTGCCGCCGGCGAGCTCGGCTCGCAGGTCCACGACCTCGATCGTCGGAGCCGCGCCGCTGGCGCGTGCCGGGAGGCGAACCCGGCGGTACGCGCCCTCGCGGGCCCGGCCCTCCGACTCGACCGAGGGCGTCGCCGATCCGAGCACGACCGCGGCCCCGGCGAGGCGCGCCAGCTCGATGGCCGTGTCGCGGGCCTGCAGTCGCGGCGTGCGGTCGCTCTTGTAGGCGGGGTCGTGCTCCTCGTCGACGACGACGAGGCCGACCTCCCCGAGCGGAGCGAGCACGGCCAGGCGGGTCCCGACGACGATGTCGACGTCCCCCCGGCGGATCCGCCGCCACTCGTCGGCCCGCTCCCCCTCCCCCAGCCCGCTGTGGAGGATCGCGACGCGAGCCCCGAGGTCGGCACGGAGCCGGTCGATGAGCGGCAGCGCCAGCGCGATCTCGGGCACGAGCACGAGACCCCGGCGGCCCCCCTCCAGCACCGTTCGCAGCGCCTCGCTGTAGATGGCGGTCTTGCCGGCGCCGGTGGCCCCATCCAGGAGGACGGGCCTGGCGTCGCGGCCGGCGAGCGCATCGTCGATCGCGGCGAGGGCCTCGAGCTGCTCCGGCCGCAGCGCCGACGCGGACGGCCGGCTGCCGCTCGGGCCAGCGGGTCGGGCGGCGAGGGGCCGCCGGGGCTGCTCGGTCGCCTCGATCGCCGCCAGGCCCCGACGGACCAGCGACGCCACGGTCCCGCTCCCGTGGCGCGCCGCCAGCTCGGGCGCCGGGATGGCCTCGCCGCCGGCGGCATCGAGCTCGTCCAGGGCGGCGACCTGGCGCGGCCCGAGCCGCCCTGGCCTGGCCGTCGCGGTACGCCGGGTGAGCCGCACGTAGCGAGGGCCCGCGGCCGCCTCGAGCAGCGTCCAGTCGAGGTCGATCCGGCCCTCGGCCTCGAGGCGGCGGAGGCGGCGGAGCAGCGCGGGCCGGCCATCGGGCGCGTCCAGCCTACGCACGACCCGCGGCCCGCTGGCCAGGTGCTCGAGCAGTCGCCGATCGGCGCCGTCGAGCTCGCCGGCGCCATCGGCCGTCGTCGCCGGGGTTCCGTCGCCCACCGGCGGCGCGCTCATCGGGCGGGCCTCCGCGACGAGCTCCAGGCGCTCGAGCAGGCCGGGCGGGAGCATCGCCCGGAGGGTCAGCGCCGGCGGCGCCAGGTAGTGGGCCGAGATCCAGCTCGCCAGGGCCATCGACAGCGGTGGCAGCAACGGCCCGTCGGCGCGGACGAGGCCCGCGATGGGCTTGGTCTCGAACCCATCGGACGCCTGGCCCGGCCCGACGACGATCCCGAGGGCTTGCCGCCGGCCGAACTCCGCGAGCACCGCGTCGCCACTCCCGACCGGGCCGACCGCCGCGGGCACGTGATACGTGTAGGTTCGCGAGCCGGCCGCCCCGGCCGCGTCGATGGCCACGGCGACGAGCGCGGGCCGCGCCTCGCCGGGCATGCCGTCAGACCCGCGTGCGGCGATCGCCGTGGGCCGACTTCTCGTCCCGGATGATCTCGTCGACCCGCGCGGCGGTGCGCTCCACCTGGCCGGTCTCGTTGACCACGACGTAGTCGTAGTCCTCCTGGCGAGCCAGCTCCAGCGCGGCGTTGCGCTGGCGGAGGTCGAGCTCGTCGGCGCTCTCGGTGGCGCGCTGCTGGAGGCGCCCGAACAGGTCCTCCAGCGACGGCGGGACGAGGAACACGAGGAGCGCCTCGGGCACCTTCTGCTTCACCTCGGCGGCACCCTGGACGTCGATCTTCAGGATCGCGTCGCGGCCCTCCTGGAGCGCCCGGCGGACCTGGCGGCGCGGCGTGCCGTACCAGTGGCCGTGGACCTCGTTGGCCTCGAGCAGCCCACCCGCATCGCGAAGCTGCAGGAAGCCGTCCGCGTCGAGGAACTGGTAGTGGACGCCGTCGACCTCGTAGGGCCGCCGCGGGCGGGTCGTGCAGGTCACGACGTAGTGGCGGGTGTCACCGTCCGGCAGGGCCTTGAGCGCATCGATGACCGTGTCCTTCCCGACCCCGGACGGCCCGGACACGATGACGAGCATCGCTCCCGGTCGGCCCACGGCCGTCCGCTCGCGGCCCGGCTCAGCGGCCGGCGCCATCGTGGCCTCCGGTCGCGCCGAGGCCTGGACGAAGACTGTCCACGACGCTTGCCAGCTCGGCTGGCAACGCTGCCTCGGCCCGCAGCAGGCGGCCGCTCGACGGCGACGTCAGCTCGAGCCGCCAGGCATGCAGGAACAGCCGGTCGAGGCCGTCCGGGCCACGCCGTGACGTCGCCGTGCCGTACAGCGGGTCGCCGGCGACCGGGTGGCCGATCGCCGCCAGATGGACGCGGATCTGATGGGTCCGGCCGGTGATGAGGTCGAGCTCCAGCAGCGTCCAGCCGTCGAACCGCTCGCGGACGCGGTAGCCCGTGGTGGCCTCGCGCCCGCCGGCGACGACGGCCATCCGGGTGCGGTGGCCCGGGTCCCGCCCGATCGGTGCCTCGATCCGGCCCACGGCGGCGTTGACGGCGCCGTGCACGAGCGCCAGGTAGGTCTTCTTGATCCGCCGGGCCTGGAGCTGGGCCATCAGCGAGGCCTGGGCCGCATCGGTCCGGGCGACGATGAGCAGGCCGCTGGTGTCGCGGTCGAGTCGATGGACGATCCCCGGCCGCTTGACCCCGGCGATCCCGCCGAACGTGTCGCCATGGCGGCCGAGCAGCGCGTTGACGAGGGTCCCGTCGGCGTGTCCGGGCGCCGGGTGGACCACGAGGCCAGCGGGCTTGTCGACGATCAGCAGGTCGTCGTCCTCGTAGACGACCGGCACATCGATCGAGGCGTCGCCAACCGGCTCGGCCGGCGCCGCCGGCGGGACCTCGACCTGCAGCGCGGTGCCCGGCTCGACGATCGTGTTGGCCTTGAGTCGGAGCCCGCCGGCCGTGACGTGGCCGTCGGCCATGAGCCGCTGCACGAAGCTCCGCGACAACCCGGTCAGGTCCGCGGCGAAGCGATCGGCTCGGCCCGCGCGCCCGGGCGGCACCACCACGTGGCGAATGTCCGGCG
Organism: Candidatus Limnocylindrales bacterium; assembly: GCA_036493155.1. GTDB lineage: Bacteria > Chloroflexota > Limnocylindria > Limnocylindrales > CSP1-4 > UBA5189. The sequence continues at coordinate 7,252 of DASXQE010000072.1, forward strand.
GTCCGCCAGCCATCATCCCGAGCTCGCCGCCGGCTCCCGGCCCTCCGGCCGGATGGCCAGCACCACGAGCAGCACGATCGCGCAGCTGATCGCCGCATCGGCCACGTTGAAGGTGTACCACCGCAGGTCGCCGATCCCGGCATCGACGAAGTCGACGACGAAGCCCCGGGTCAGGCGATCCAGGAGGTTGCCGAGCGCGCCGCCCAGGAGCAGCCCGAGCGCGACGCTGAGCCAGACGTCGCGGCCAGCGCGAGCGTGGTAGGCCACGATCAGCGCGACCACGATCATCGACAGGCCGGCGAACACGAGGGCCTGGCCCTGCAGCAGGCCGAACAGGCCGCCGCGGTTCTGGGAGTAGACGAGGCGCAGGAGATCACCGACGACGTCGACCGCCTGACCCGGTGCGAGGGCGCTCGTGAGCCACGCCTTGGTGACCTGGTCGGCGACAACGACCCCGGCCGCGAGCCCGACGAACACGGGCCAGGCGGGCCGGCCGGACGGCATCGTCACGCCGCGGCGCTGCCGGCCGACGTGACCTTGATGCCGAGGCTGACTGCGGCCCCGCCGACCTCCGCCGTGGCGGATCCGGCGACATCGGCCGGCGGGCTGGCCCGCTGGAGGCCGTCGGCCAGCGTCTCCTCGAGGACCGAGGCGAGGTACGGCTCGATGGCCGGTGGCAGCGGATCGGCCCAGAGCTCGATCCGCGCGTCGAGGGCCAGGCCGCTGTCCTTGCGGAGGTCCTGGATGGCCCGCTGGAGCTCGCGCGCGTCGCCTTCGGCCACGAGCTCGTCGGTCAGCGCCGTGTCGATCACGACGACCAGGCCATCGTCATGGGCCACCGCGGTTCCCGGCCGCGGGGTGGCGAGGATCTCGACCTCGTCCGCGGCGAGGACCAGGCCGGCCAGCTCGGCCGACCCGTCGGGCCGGATCACGGCGTCGCCGGCGCGGGCGGCGGCCATCACGGCCGGGATCGCTGCGCCGAGGCGCTTGCCGATCTTCGGGAGGAGCGGCTTCACGCGCCGTTCCACGAGGGCCGACTCGTCACCGATGAGCTCGACGACCTTGACGTTGACTTCCTCGGCGATGAGCCCCAGGAGCGCCTCACGCTCGAGGAGGTCGCCGCCGGGCAGCGCCAGCCACATCCGCGCGAGGGGCTGGCGGACCCGCAGGCCGGCCGTGCCCCGGAGCGTCCGTGCCAGCTCGACCGCGCGTCGGGCGATGGCCATCGACGCCTCGATGCCCTCATCGCGCGCGGCGGCGAGCCGCTCCGTCGGCCAGCGGCTCAAGTGGACGGAGGCGTCCGGATCGTCGCTCGCGAGGTTCCGGAAGACATCCTCCGCCAGGAACGGCAGGATCGGCGCCAGGAGCTGGGCCAGACCGACGAGGACCGCATGCAGTGTCTGGAAGGCGGCATCGCGATCGGCGAGGTCGGGGTTGCGCGAGAAGCGCTTCCGCGACAGGCGCAGGTACCAGGTCGAGAGGTCGTCGATGAACGTCTCGAGCAGCCGGCTGGCGGCCTGCGGGTCGGTGTCCTCGAGGCGCTCCTCGACCGCGGCCGCCACGCCCGCCAGGCGCGAGCGGATCCAGCGATCCAGCGGCGCCTCGTCGCCCGCCGGCCCGGCCGGCCACGCCGTGGTGTCCGTGCCGGCCGGCGGCTGCCAGCCGGCGAGGCGGGCGTAGGTCACCAGGAACGCGTACACGTTCCAGAGCACGAGCAGGCCGCGACGGGCCTCGTCCGCGGCGTGCCAGCCGAACAGGATGTTGTCCTCGGGTCGGGCCCGGGCGTACATCCAGCGCATGACGTCCACGCCCATCCGCTCGGCGGCTTCGTCGAACTCGATCGAGTTGCCCCAGCTCTTGTGCATCGGCCGGCCGTCCTCGCCGAACAGCGTGGCGTAGCCGAAGATCCGCTTGAACGGCGGCTCCCGCCGCAGGACGGTGGACATCGCCAGCATCGCGTAGAACCAGTTCCGGAACTGGCCCGGGAAGCTCTCGGTGATGAAGTCCGCCGGGAACCACTTGGCCCAGTAGTCCGGCTCCTCGCGGTAGTGCATCGTCGAGAACGGCACGATGCCCGCGTCCAGCCAGGGATTGCCGACGTCGGGGATGCGCCGGACGGGCTCCCCGCAGTGCTCGCATCGGATGACCACCGCGTCCACGTAGGGCCGGTGGGGCGTGTGGCCCTCGAAGGTGTCCCAGCCCTCGATCGCGCGCTCCCGCAGCTCCGATCGCCCGCCGATGACGTCGAACGAGCCGCAGCTCGGGCAGTCGTAGATCGGCAGCGCCAGGCCCCAGTAGCGCTTCTTGCTGATCATCCAGTCGTGCATGTTCAGGAGCCAGTCGAGCTCCCGGTCGTGCCCGAACGCCGGGATCCACCGGATCTGGTCGACGACCTCCATGATCTGGTAGCGGAGGCTCGCGTCGACCTGCTCGCTGGTCAGCGATTCGCGCGGCTGGTCGTAGACCGGGCCCATCGAGATGAACCACTCGTCCACCAGCCGGAACAGCAGCGGCGTCTGGCAGCGCCAGCAATGCGGATAGCGGTGGTGGTACGGCTCCAGGTGGTAGAACCGGCCCCGTCGCTCGAGGTCGTCCACGACCTCGGCCGCGACCTCGGGGGCGTAGCGGCGGCTCAGCCAGCCGAAGCCGTCGTGGTAGCGGCCGTCCTCGTCGATCGGGCCGATGACCGGCAGCCCGAGGGCCTTGCCGAGCTGGAAGTCCTCCGCGCCGGCCCCCGGCGCGATGTGGACGATGCCCGTGCCCTCGGCCTCGCCGACCAGCTCCCAGGCCACGACGCGGTGCTCGTACGGCGTCCCGGGCTCGTCGCGGGTGCCCTTGGCGAACGCCGCCTGCGGTGCCGGCAGCTCGTCGAACGGCCCTTCGTAGCGCCAGCCCACGAGGTCCCGGCCGGGCTTGGACTCGAGGACCTCGAAGCGGCCCTTGACGGCCGTCTTCAGGACGCCCTTGCCGACCCAGAACGTGTCGCTGCCCTGCCGGATCCTGACGTACTCGAGGTCCTCGCCGACGGCCGCCGCGACGTTGGCCGCGAGCGTCCACGGGGTGGTCGTCCAGACGAGCAGCGCCTCACCCGGCCGGTCCACCAGCGGAAAGCGGACCGTCAGGCCGGGATCCTCCCGATCGGCGTAGCCCTCGTTCATCTCCATCTGCGACAGCCCGGTTCCGCAACGCGGGCACCACGGCATCGAGTCGTGGCCCTTGTAGATCCAGCCGCGCCGGTGGCACTCCTTGAGGAAGCCCCAGATCAGGTCGTTGTTCTCGTTGCTGAAGGTGAAGTAGCTGCCGCCCAGCTCCGGATGGCCGAGCCGCCCCACGAGCATCTCGGCGGTGTCCGTGAGGGGCCCATCCGGGCCCTGGATGGTGACGGCCTGCTGGGGATCGGCGGCCAGCGCGTCGCGGAGGCGCCGCAGCTCGTCGGGGTCGTCCCAGTTCATCCACATCCCGAGCCGGATCGACTGCTCGGTCTGGCGCGCCGCGAACGTCAGGACGCGCTGCTTGCAGAGCGAGACGAACTCCGCGATGCCGTAGTCCTCGATGTCGCGCTTGCTCGTGAACCCGAGGTCGCGCTCGACGTTGACCTCGACCCACAGGCCCTGGCAGTCGAAGCCGTTCTGCCAGCGCTCATCCGCGCCGTGCATCGCGTGGAACCGCTGGAAGAG
>DASXQE010000073.1:0-5102 GCA_036493155.1 Candidatus Limnocylindrales bacterium
CTTCCCAACCTTCGACATCGGCGATCACCTGCCGATCGCGGAGGCGATGCGCGGAGCCGAGCCGGTCCTCATCCACAGCGCCGCGGATCTGGCCGTGCGCTACCCGGACCTGCCGATCAACGCCGGCGCCGGCGGTCCCGCGGTCGTGCTGCCGCTGCTCCACGAGCGGCGGGCGATCGGGGCGCTGTACTTCCGGTTCGACAAGCCCACGGTCCTGGCCGACGACGACCGGCCGTACTTCGAGTCGCTCGCCGCCCAGTGCACCCTGGCCATGGAGCGCGCCCGCTTGTTCGAGGCCCAGGCCGCGGCCTGGGAGGAGGCCCGCCACGGCCAGGAGCGGATCGCGTTCCTCGCCCGGGTGGGCGAAGCCCTCGCCGATGCGCCCGACGTCCGGACCGCGATGCGCCGGATCACCGAGTTCGCGGTCCCCGAGATGGCCGATTGGGCGGCCGTGTTCCTGCGCGATGGCGACGACCTGGAGCCGGTCGCCATCGAGCACCGTGACGCCGCCGAGCTCGAGTCGGTCCGCGCGCTGCTCCTCGCCCAGCCGCCTTCGGCCAGCAAGGACGCTGGCGTCGGCGCGGCGATGATCGCGGGTCGCGCCCAGCTCGTCGCCGACTACGCGCCGATGGTCGAGGCGATGGAGCCCGGCTCGGAGGCTCGAGCCGTGTTCGATCGGCTGCGCCTGCGGAGCGTCATGCACTGTCCGCTGATCGGGGAGGGCACGACGTTCGGGACCGTCACCCTGGCGACGGTCGGCGAGCGGACCCTCACCGAGGCGGATCGGCAGTTCGGCGAGGAGCTCGGCCGGCGCGTCGGGGCGGCGCTGGACACGGTCCGGCTCAACGCCCGGATCCGCGATCGCCTCCGGCGCGAGCAGTCGATCGCCCGGATCGGCCAGCAGGCCCTGGAACGGCCCGACCTGGCCGACCTGTTCTCCCTGGCCAGCCGCGAGCTGGCCGAGGTCCTCCAGGCCGACATCGTGGCCATCCACGAGCTCCAGCCCGATCGGCCCATGCTTCGCATCGTCGGTGGTCACGGCTGGCGTCCCGGCATCGTGGGCTCGGCCGAGATTCCGGCCAGCACGCGGTCCCAGGCGGGCTATGCAATCGCGACCGACGCACCCGTCGTGAGCTTCGACTACGAGCGGGAGCGCCGCTTCCGGCCGTCACCCCTGATCCTCGACCACGAGGCCCGTTCCGGCATGGCGACGCCGATCCGCAGCACGCGCGGGGCCTGGGGCGCGCTCGGCGTCTACAGCGCCAGGGCCAGCCAGTTCGATGCCGACGAGGTCGTCTTCCTCGATGCCGTGGCGACGGTCCTGGGCAGCGCCATCGGGCGCCGCACGGTGGAGCAGCGGCTGGAGCGCCTCGTGGATGCGGAGCGCCAGGCGAGCGAGCTCGGGCAGGCCTTCATCGGCGTCGTGTCGCACGAGCTCCGAACGCCGATCACGTCGATCTATGCCGGCACCAAGCTCCTGCGCCGGATGACCGGCCGGACCGGCGACGAGCGGCTCGACGACCTGACCGCCGACATCGAGGCCGAGGCCGACCGGCTCTACCGCCTGACCGAGGACCTGCTCGTCCTGACGCGGGTCGAGCGCGGCGGCCTGGAGATCGGGACGGAACCGCTCGTCGTGCCGATCCTCGTGGAGCGCGTCGTGGCCAACGAGCGGGGCCGCTGGGCTGGCCACCGGATCGAGGTCGAGGCCCATCCCGACGTGCCGATCGTGTCCGGCGACGCGACCTACGTGGAGCAGCTCGTCCGGAACCTCGTCGGCAACGCCGCCAAGTACGCGCCCGCCGGCTCGACCATCCGGGTGGTCGTCGCGCCCGAGGGCGACAGCCAGGTCGCCGTCCGGGTCCTCGACGAGGGCCCGGGCATCGGCGAGGACGACCTCGATCAGCTGTTCCAGCTGTTCTACCGCTCGCCCCTGACCGCGAAGAAGGCGCCCGGTGCGGGCATCGGGCTGTTCGTGTGCGCGCAGCTGGCCCGGGCGATGGGTGGCCGGACCTGGGTCGCGAACCGGCCGGGCGGCGGCAGCGAGTTCGGCTTCGCCCTGGCCGTCCACGTGGCCGAGGACGACGAGCTGGCTCAGCCGGAGGCAGGCTCGCCCGAAGACGTCGAGGCGTCGGCCATCGCGGCCCGCGGCTGACCCTCGGCCGTCACGCGCCGCGGCTCACCCTCGGCCAGCCGCTGACCGTCGGGCTGCCGAGCGCCCGGGCGGGCGTTGTGTGACGAGCGCCGCGCGAAGGCCGGCAGGGTCCACGCCCCGAGGTCGATCGCGAACAGCGCGAAGGCCAGCCCGATGACCACCGCGGCCACGACGAGGCCCTGCCGAACCCCGATCGTGGCGGCCAGCACGCCGCCGACGTTCGGCGCGAGGACCAGGCCCAGGTTCTGGAGGCTCTGGTCGACCGAGCTGAACGTGACGCCGTGGGCCCGCGGGATCGCGCTCAGCAGCCGGTCGAACAGGGCCAGCTGCGTCCCGGCGGCCCCGAGCCCGCTCACGAACGCCAGCGTGGCCACCGCCGGCAGCCAGCCGAGCGCCGCCTGGCCCGCCGGCACGAGGGCGACGGCGAGCAGCGACGGCAGCAGGACCGTGGCGCCACTCCGGCGGAGCGAGACGCGCCGCGCGAAGACGTAGCCGAGGACGCCGCCGGCGGCCTGGGCCGCACCGATGATCCCGATCCAGGCGTCCGGCGCACCGACCTCGTGGACGTAGAACAGCGGCAGGAGCGGCGCCGTGATGCCCACCCCCGCCGAGTAGACCAGGGCCCGCAGCTCGTACCGCACGAACGACCGATGGCCCCGGACCAGGTCGCTGATCCCGCGGAGCATCGTCGCGAAGGGCTCGCCCGCCGGGGGCCTGACCCGGGCCCGGTCGTCGATGACGATCGTCCGCGACAGCGAGAAGCTCGCGAAGCCCGCCAGGCTGATCGCCGCGAACAGGACCGCGAAGTTGCCCGGGAACGGCAGCAGGTCCAGGAGCTGGCCGCCGAGCGCCACCGAGATCGTCGTCGCGACGCCGGCGATGGCCCAGCGGCGGCCCAGCAGATCGAACCGGCCCGCCGGCCCGGCGGCGCCGTCCATGACGATCGGGAAGGCCACGAGCCCGGCCGTCGATGGCAGTGACGCCACGGTCCAGATCAGGAGGATCGCTGGCACGGCCTGGGCGGGCGGCAGCAGCAGCCCGGCGATGCCCATGACGGCATACGAGCACCACGCCACGAGCCGCAGCCGGCTGTACCACGGCACGATGCTCCGGCGGCCCTGGAGCCACCGCCCGAATGGGATCGCGAGGGCGAACGCCGTCAGTGCCGGGATCGCCGTCAGGAAGGCGACGTCGGTGCCGCTGCCGCCGAGCCGGACCAGGAACACCGGCAGGTACGTGCCTGCCGCGGTGACGATCCCGACGAACACCGAATCGGCCTGGACGACGGACCAGTTGTGGGCCTGGTGCGGCGAGGGCGGATCCAGGTGCGACATCAGGCCGGAGTCCCGTGGCCCTCCCACGACCGATGGCCGCCGCGCAGCAGCGACAGGCCGGCCCCGATGATGCTGGCGACGACGCCCGCCCCGAACGCCAGGTGCAGCGCCGAGATGAACGGCTGGAGGTCGATCCCGGTCGATCCGCTCTGCGTGCCGGAGAAGACCGCGACCATGACCTGCGGGTCCATCGCCGAGGTCATCAGCCCGATGGCCAGCGCGATGCTGACCACGAAGCCGGTGTTGACGAGCATCGCCCGCATCCCGGCCCCGATGCCCCGCTTGGCCGGCGGCACGACGCCCATGACGGCGCTGGTGTTGGGCGCGTTGAACAGGCCCGATCCGGCGCCGATGACGAGCTGCCAGATGACCAGCTGCCAGAAGGGCGTGTCGACCTCGATCGTGAGCAGGCCCGCGAGGCCGACCGCCGTGACCAGCATCCCCGCGGTCGCGATGCCGCGCGACCCGAAGCGGTCAGCCAGGGCGCCGCTGATCGGCGACAGGACCAGGAGCCCGACGGCCAGGGGCGCGAGCTGGATCCCGGCGGTCACGGGATCCTCGCCCTTGACGCCCTGGAGGTAGAAGACCAGCAGGAACAGCACGCCGTTCCGGGCGATGCCGTTGAGCAGGCCGGTGAGGTTGCCCATCGCGAACAGCCGGTCCTGGAACAGCGACAGGTCGATGATCGGGTGGCTCACCCGCCGCTCGATGACGGCCAGCACGGGCAGCAGGGCGACGAACAGCACGAAGCCGCCGATGACCCACCACGTCGTCCAGCCGTAGATGCCGCCGAACGCCAACGACGTCATCAGGGCCATGAGCGCGACGAGGTAGACCCCCGACCCGACCCAGTCGATCTGGACCTCGCGCTGGGCCGGGACGCGCTCGACGAGGATGAGCCACGCAGCCACGACCCCGAGCAGCCCGAGCGGCACGTTGAACCAGAACACCATCCGCCAGCCGAAGCCGGTCAACCAGCCACCCAGGATCGGGCCGAGCATCAGGCCCGCGCCGACGACCATGGCGTTGATCCCGAGGGCCCGGCCGAGCTCGCGTCGCGGAAACGCATCGGTCACGAGCGCCGACGAGTTCGCGAACATGAAGGCGCCCCCGAGGCCCTGCACGACCCGGCCGCCGATGAGCGTCACGGCGTCGGGCGCGATGGCGCAGAACGCCGAGGCGGCCGTGAAGATGGCGAGGCCGATCGTGAAGGTCCGGGCCCGGCCGTAGCGGTCCGCGACACGGCCCGCGTTCAGCACCAGGACCGTCACGACCAGCGTGTAGCCGACCACGATCCAGAGCAGGGCGAACAGGTCCGTGTGAAGGTCGCGCAGGATATCCGGCAGGGCGATGACCAGCGTGCCGGAAGTGATCGAGGCAAGGAGCGCGCCGAGGCTGGTCACGGCCAGCAGCCACCAGCGATACGCGCTGTGGTCGGGATCGACGAGTCGGGGACGGCCTGTGGTCACGGACTCCGAGGGTGGCACAACGCGACGGTTCGAGCGCCGCGGTCGTGCTCGGAGGCCCGCCAGCTCGCGGGCCTGAGCTCGCGGAGGCCCGCGGTGCTCACGATCGCTTGGTCGCGCCGCCCGCCGGCGCCGCGTAGCCGCGCT
>DASXQE010000074.1:0-12494 GCA_036493155.1 Candidatus Limnocylindrales bacterium
CAGGTCCTGCAGCTCGCCGGCGCCCGGGTTCGAGGTCCGGCAGAGGACGTAGGCCAGGCGATCCGGCCGGTCGAGGTGCGCCCGCAGCCCCTCCTCGCCGACGTACGGGCTGATCGTGACCGCGTCGGCGCCGAGCACGTCGTAGAGCGCGACCGCGTGCCGCGAGGAGGTCGTACCGATGTCGCCGCGCTTGGCGTCGAGCACGACGGGCACGCCCGGCGGCACGGCCGCGCGGATCCGCTCGAGCGCCGCCAGGCCCGGCGAGCCGAAGGCCTCGAAGAAGGCGAGGTTCGGCTTGACCGCCGCGGCGAACGGCGCGGCGGCATCGACGAGCAGCCGCGCAAACGCCTCGATGCCCGCGACGTCACGGCCGAAGCCGTCCGGCAGCGTCGACGGATCGGGATCGATGCCCAGGCACAGGACCGTGCCCACGGCCGCGGTCCGTTCGGCCAGTCGCGCGAGGTAGGTGTCGCTCACGTGGGACCCGGCGTCGGGGCGTGCAGCGTCGGGAATGGCTGCTGGCTGGGGGCGACGCTCGGCGGCGCGGTCGGGAGCTCGCTCGGCGGGATGAACCATGACGCGCGCGACGCGGCATCGAGGCCGGCGGAGAGTGTCAGCGGGATGACGTCGCCGACGGTCCACGCGCCGGCCGTGCCGTCGAGCTTCGCCAGCTCGAGGTCGACGACGCCGTGATCGACCCGGAAGAACGCGATCGCGTCGCCCGCGGGCGACCACACCGGATCGAACGACAGCTCGTCGTTGGTCAGGCGCAGGAGCTCCGCGCCGGTTCGAGAATCCAGGATGACGACATCCGTCCCGAACGATCCGGTCTTCGTCGCGGCGACGAACCGGCCGTCGGGCGACCACGCCGGCGCGAGGTAGCCCGGGCCCGTGAAGTCGGCGACGCGCTTCGTCACGACGTCGTAGCGCTCGATCGTCGGCGTGCCGCGGGTGCCCGAGCGCGCGTCCTTGACGAACAGGATCGTGCGGCCGTCCGGCGACCACGCGGGATCCTGGTGGCCCAGCGGCGGCACCTCGCTGATGCCCGGATTCGACAGGGCGCCGGTCGCGAGATCCAGGATCTTGAGGACCACGTCGCTGCTGTCCGGGGTCGGTGCGTCGGTGATCACCGCGACCTTGGTGCCGGCGGGATTTGGGACCGGCTGGCGGAGGAACGACTGCCAGGTGTTGCCGTTCCGGACGACCTTGCCGGACAGCACGGTCTCGAGACCGCTGCCGTCGGGATGCATCCGGACGATGGCCGGGATGTCGAGGTCGAAGGTGCGGAGCACGCCGTCGGCCGGCCAGCGGCCGAGCAGGTTGGTCGTGCGGATGAAGTAGATCCACTGGCCGTCGGCCGACCAGCTCGGCATCGCATCGGCACCGCCGGTCGTCAGCTGCCTGGCCGTCCCGCCCGACTGCTGCCAGAGATTGCCGTCCTTCACGTACAGCAGCGTCCCGAGCACGTTCTGGCCGGCATTGATGACGTTCGAGGGCGTGGGTGTCTTGATCGGGCCCTGGGGGCCGCCATTGCCGGCGCCCGGCAGCTGGCCGTTGAGGATCGAGAGGCTGACGAGGCCGATCCCGGCGAGGGCGACCACCGCCAGCAGCGGCCCGAGGACCGCGACGAGGCCGGCGGCGAGCTCGGGCAGGCGCGGCAGGCGCGGCAGTCCCGGGAGTTCCGGCAGCGACGGCCGGGACGGTGGCCGGCTGGGCGGCCGCGGCAGCTCGTCCCGGCCGCGCGGCGGCGCCCCGCTCCGGATGCTCACGCCGGCAGCGGCGCTTCGATCGGGGCGGCGGCGAGGCCCGGCCCCACGGCCGCAAGCGGCCGGGCAGGCGCCCGCAGCCCGTGGGGAGCTGCGTCGCGCACGTCGAGCTGGAGCGACTCGAACCCGCCGAAGCGGCGGCTCTGGAGTCGCGCGACGACGTCGATCCGATCCCCCTCGACCAGCGCGGTCGAGAGCTCCGCCCAGCCGAACGCGATCCCGTCGAGGACGTCGCGATCACGCCGCAGGACCAGCTGCGTATGCCCGCCACTGGCCTCGCGCGCCCGCACGACCGTCAGGCCGAGGATGGCCACGAGCGGCTCCGGGTTGCCGGTGCCCACCGGCTCGAGGCGGGCCAGCTCGCGCAGCAGGTCGTACGAGACGCCCAGCGCGGGCACGGCGAGGTCGATGGCGAGCGACGCCTCCGGCTCGGCAGGCTCGGCGGCGGCGGCGAGGTCCATGAACCGGCTCCGGAACGCGTCCCAACGGTCCGTCTCGATCTCGAACCCCGCGGCGCCGGCGTGGCCGCCATGGCGGATGAGCAGGTCGCCGCAGGCGGCCAGCGTGTCGGCGAGGTGCAGCCGGCCGTCGCTCCTGGCGGAGCCGCGGATCACGCTGCCGAGGTCGGCCCCGACGATCGCCGGGCGTCGCCGCTCCTCGGCCAGGCGCGACGCCACGAGGCCGATGATGCCGACCGGCCAGGGGCCGCGGACCATGGTCGCGGGGAGCTCGTCGACGGCATCGACCGACGTCCGCGCCTCGGCCATGGCGGCCTTGGTCAGGTCGCGCCGGAGCGCATTGGCATCCTGCAGGGTGGCCGCGAGCGCCTCGGCCTCGGCGGGGTCCTCGGCCAGGAGGAGGCGGGCGGCATCCATCGCCTCCCCCACCCGCCCGGCGGCATTCAGGCGCGGCGCGATCGCGAAGGACAGCGTCTCGAGGTCGGCATCGCCGGGCGCCAGCTTCGCGGCGGCGAGCAGCGCGGCGATCCCGGGCCGGATGGGCCCGGCCGCGCCGCGGATCCGCTCGAGGCCGAGCCGCACGATGCCGCGGTTCTCGCCGACGACCGGGGCCACGTCCGCGACGGACCCGATCGCGGCGAGGTCGGCGAGGTCCAGCGCGGCGTCGCCGAGCAGGAGCCGCGCCAGGGTGAAGGCGACACCACTGCCGGCGAGGCGGCGGTCCGGGTAGGTCGCATCCGGCCGGTGGGGATTGACGATCGCCAGGGCTGGCGGCAGCTGCGCCGGCACGCGATGGTGATCGGTGATCAGCACGTCGAGGCCGCGCTCCCGGGCGACGCCGACCTCGGCCAGGCTCGACGTCCCGGTGTCGACCGTGATGACGACGACCGCCTGTGCGGCCACGGCCGCGTCGACCGCGGCCAGCGACAGCCCATGGCCCTCGTCCAGGCGCGACGGGACGTACGGCAGGACATCGATGCCGAGGCGGCGCAGGGCGATCGTCAGGATCGCCAGGCCCGTGATCCCATCGGCATCGAAGTCGCCGAAGACCATCACCCGCTCGCCGCGGTCGCGAGCCGCGCGCAGGCGAGCCTCGAACGGCCCGGCATCCGGCAGCCGTCGCGGGTCGTTGAGGGCGGCGGCGGGCGGACCGACGAAGCTCCGAAGGGCCTCGGGGCCGTCCACGCCGCGGCGCGCCAGCAGCTCGACGACCCGGCCGCTCAGGCCGAGGGCCAGGCCCGCTGCCAGGAGCTCGGGGTCGACGTCGAGGGGGTTCGGAAAGACCCAGCGGGCCCGCGGCTCCAGCACCCGGTCAGGATGCCATGCCCGGCTGCACGGGCGCTTTCGTCCGCGCCGTGGATCAGGCCGATGCGGGTCGAGTGGCGCGCGGCGGGGCGACGCGGCCCTTGCGCTGCTCCTCCCACTCGGTCCAGACGACGAGCAGCGGGCTGGCGTTGAAGATCGAGCTGTAGGTCCCGGAGACGATCCCGATCAGCAGCGCCAGGACGAACTCCTGCGTGGCCGACCCGCCGAAGAGCAGCAGCGCGGTGAGCGTCAGGACCACCGTGAAGCTCGTCGTGATCGACCGGCCGAAGGTCTGGAGCAGCGAGTGGTTCACGATCTCGGCGAACGGCTCGCCGGCGTGGCGCGCGCGGTTCTCGCGGATCCGGTCGAAGACCACGATCGTGTCGTGCACGCTGAACCCGATGACGGTCAGCATCGCGGTGACGAACAGGCCATCGATCTGGACGTCGAACAGCGTGCCGAGGATCGCGAAGATCCCGATGACCACGATGACGTCGTGCAGCAGGGCGACGAGCGCCGTGACGCCGAACTTCACGTCGCGGAACCGCAGCGTGATCCAGCCGAGGATCCCGAGGGCTCCGACGAAGATGAGGACCACCGCCTGCTGGATGAGGTCCGAGCTCACGATCGCGCCGATCGACGACAGGCTCAGCTGCTGGTCGATCGGGCCGAACCGCGCCTCGAGCCCGGTCACGATCTCGCCGAGGGGGCCCGTCCGCGGGATCTCGGTGTTGTTGCTGACCGGTGGCTCGCTGGCCGAGGGCGACGCGCCGGGGCTCGCGGAGGTCGCAGCCGTCGGGGACGGGGTCGGGCTGGGACTCGGTGACGGCGTCGGGCTCGGCGTGGCGGAGGCTCCGGCCGACGCCGATGCCCCCGGCGATCCGGCGCCCGGACTGGTCGACGGGGCCGCGCTCGGGAGCGGCGCCTGCTCGCGCAGGTCGAGCTTCGTCAGCCGGATCTCGAGGAAGCCGCTGCCGGTCCGGGTGACGGTCGACTCAGGCTGGCCGAGGTCGGCCAGCGCGGATCGCACCTGGTCCGCGGTGACGTCGGGATTCTTGAACTTGATCGTCCATTCCGTGCCGCCGGTGTAGTCGATCGAGAACTTCAGGCCGTCCTTGCCGCCGGTGATGGGCGTCAGGAGGATGAAGATGAGCCCCGGGATCGTGATCAGCAGCGAGAACGCGAAGAACCAGTTGCGCTTGCTGATGAGGTCAAACACTGGGCGCCCCGCCGCGAAGCGCGCGTCGCCGCGCCGGGCGCGCAGTGAACTCCGACTCGCTCACGCCGTACAGCCAGGCCTTGCGAGCCCAGTCCTGGGACACCACGAGACGCAGGACGTTGCGGGTCACGGTGATGGCCGTGAACATCGAGCACAGGACGCCGATGATCAGGACGAGCGCGAAGCCCTGGATGACGCTCGATCCGAAGAAGTACAGGATCGACGCCGTGATCAGGCTCGACACGTTCGAGTCGAGGATCGAGTTCCAGGCGCGGTTGAAGCCGGCCTCGATGGCCTGCGGCAGCGACTTGCCGAGGCGCAGCTCCTCCTTGGTCCGCTCGAAGATGAGGATGTTGGCGTCCACCGCCATGCCCACCGAGAGCACGAAGCCGGCGATGCCGGCCAGGGTCAGGACGACGGGGATGAGCCGGAAGATGGCGTACACGATGAGCGCGTAATAGATCAGCGCGAAGCTCGCCACGCCGCCCGGCAGGCGGTAGTGGAGAAGCATGAACAGGATCACCAGGAAGATGGCGATGCCGCCCGCGAGGAGGCTGCGGGTCAGGAACTCCGCGCCCAGCGTCGGGTCGATCGTGTCGCTGGCGACCTCCTCGACCGGGAACGGCAGCGACCCGAAGCGCAGGACGTTGACGACGTTGTCGACCTCGGCCCGGGGCAGGCCGCCGATGTTCTGCTCGTTGGTGATCTGGACCGTGCCGCCCGTGATCGCCGACTGGATGCTCGGCGCCGAGATGACGGTGCTGTCCAGCACGATCGCGAACTGCTCGCCCACGTGGGCCGCGGTGTAGGCCGAGAACTTCGCCGCGCCGTCGGCCTTGAGGTTGAAGTTGACGGCCAGCCCGCCATGGCTGTCGGACCCGGGGTTGGCGCTCGACACCTGCTCCCCGCCGAACAGCGGCGTGAACTTGGTCAGGTCCAGGACCTGGCCGGTCTGGACGGTCGCCGTGCCCTTCGGGATCGGCACGAAGTACAGGGCGCCGGTCTGGCCGACGAGCTTCCGGATCTCGTCCGTGTTGCTGACCCCCGGGACCTCGACGACGATCCGATCCGTGCCGGCAGTGAGGACCTGCGGCTCGGACACGCCCGTCGAGTTCACGCGGCGCTCGATGATGCCCTTGACGACATTGACGTCGGCCAGGCTCGGCTGCTTGCCGTCGCGGGCATCCACCCGGTATTCGACGCGCAGGCCGCCGCGCAGGTCGAGGCCGAGCTTGGTCTCGATGACCCGCCCGCCGGAGGTCCCCTGCAGGTCGGGGACGGTCAATCCCGGCAGGAAGTCCACGGCGAGGGCCAGGAGACCGACGATGGCGATCAGGATCGGTCCGGCTCTACGCACGAACGCGGATGATACAGGCGCGTTGCGGCCGCCGTCCTTCGAGGCCAGGCGCGCCGGCGAGCCTCAGCCGGTCGGCGCCTCGAGCAGCGACTTGATCCGGGCCGCGAGGTTCGGCCCGATGCCGGGCACTGCGGCGATCTGCTCGACCGGCGCGTCCTTGACCCGCTTGATCGAGCCGAAGACGCGGAGCAGCGCCGCTCGCCGCCGCGGCCCGATCCCGGGCAGGTCGTCGAACTTCGAGCGCACCGCGGCCTTGCGCCGCAGGTCCCGGTGGTAGGTGATGGCGAAGCGGTGGGCCTCGTCGCGGATGCGCTGGACGAGGTACAGCGCCTGCGAGGTCGTCGGCAGGACGACCGCGTCGGCGCGCTCCGGCAGGATCAGCTCCTCGCGCTCCTTGGCGATGCCGGCGAGGGGCAGGTCGTGCAGGCCGAGCTCGTCGAGGACCTCCTTGGCGGCGCTGACCTGGCCGCGGCCGCCGTCGATGATGACGAGGTCGGGCATGGCCCAGCGGCGCTCCTCGGCCGAGCCCTCCTCGCCGCCGCGGGCCTGGGCGAACCGGAAGCGCCGCCGCAGGACCTCCTGGTGCGAGGCGAAGTCATTGGGTCCCTGGACCTCCCGGATCCGGAAGCGGCGGTACTCCCCCGTCCGCGGCTTGCCGTCCTCGAAGACGACCATCGAACCGACCGTCTCGGAGCCCTGGAAGTTGGAGATGTCGTAGCACTCGATCCGCGTCGGCAGGGTCGGCAGCCCGAGCGCCTCGGTCAGCTCCTCCAGCGCCCCGAGCGTCTTGCCTTGGTCGGCCAGCCAGCGAGCCTGCTCCCGGGCGAGCATCTCCTCGGCGTTGCGCGTCGCGAGGGTCATGAGCTGGCGGCGATCGCCCCGCTGCGGCACGACCAGCCGGACCGGTGCGTGGGCCTCGCCGTCGGCGCCATGGCGCACGGCCCGCCGCCGGGCGACGCGCACCGCATCGGGCCGCGGCACGGTCAGGTTCTCGACGCGATCCGTGGCCTCGAGGCCGTCGCTCGCGTCCGGGCCGGATCGCGCCGCCGCTCGGCGCTCGGCCAGGAACGTCTCGAGGTCGGCGGCGTCCGGCAGGACGGCCGGCACCGCGATCTCCCGGGGGACGTTCGATGCGCGGCCGTAGTACTGCAGCAGGAAGCCCGAGATGACGGCCTCGTCGGGCGTGTCGCGCGGGACGTCCAGCAGGAACACGTCGCGCCCGATGGCCTTGCCGCCGCGGATGACGAACAGTTGCACGGCCGCCTGGTTGTCGCGTCGGGCCAGGCCCAGCAGGTCGAGATCGACCCGGGCGAAGGCCGCCATCTTCTGGCTCTCCATCGTCCGCTCGATCGCCCGGATCTTGTCCCGGGTGGCGCCGGCGCGCTCGTACTCCTGGCGCTCGCTGGCGGCGGCCATGTCCGCCTTGAGCGCCCGGACCAGCGACTCCTGGCGGCCCTCGAGGAACAGCTCGACCTGGGCGATGTCGGCCCGGTAGGCGGCCTTCGAGACGGCCTCGATGCAGGGGCCCTGGCAGCGCTTGATGTGGTACAGCAGGCACGGCCGCTGGAGTGCCCGCTCGCCGTCCTTGATCTCGATCGTGCAGGTCCGGAACGGGAACAGCCGCCGGACGAGGTTCATGGCCTCGTCGACGGACGACGCCGAGGCATACGGGCCGAAGTAGCGCGAGCCGTCGTTCGGGAGCTTCCGGGTCCGCTCGATCCGAGGGAAGTCGTCGCCGAGCGTGACCTTGATGTATGGGTAGCTCTTGTCGTCCTTGAGCCGGACGTTGTACTGGGGCTGGAAGCGCTTGACGAGGTTGCCCTCGAGGAGGAGCGCCTCCGACACCGAGTCGGTGATCGTGTAGTCGACCTCGGCGACGCGATCGATGACCGAGCGGATGAGGTGGAACTCGTAGCCCCCGCCGGAGTCCTTCTGCCAGTAGCTCCGGACGCGGCTCCTCAGGCTCTGGGCCTTGCCGACGTAGATGACCTGGCCGCGGGCGTCCTTCATCAGGTACACGCCCGGCCGGTTGGGCAGCTTGGCAAGGGTCGCCTGGAGGTCGGAGTTCGAGGTCGCGAGGGTCACGCGTGAATCCTACGGCCGGGCCCGATCTGGGCCCGGCCGTCGGGGGCTGGCGCAGCCGCAACGCGGCTGCGCCGGGCTGCACGAGCTAGTAGCTCGCGTTCAGGTCGGTGGCTGCCTGGACCAGGGCGTTGGCCTGGGCGATGAGCTTGGCGGCGTCCTTGGCCGAGATCGTCGTGCCGAAGAACTCCGCGTTGTCGAGGGCCGTCTGCATCTGGACGGCCAGCGCGTCGCGCTGGGCCGTGAGATCCGCGATCTGGCCCTCGATGTCGAGGTACGTCTGGTCACCGGCGGCGTTGCTCGCGAGTGCCTTCGACGAGACCTGGAGGGTCTGCATCGAGAACGGCCCAAACGGCGCGTCGATCGCCTTGAGGGCTGCGCCGACCTGCGTCAGCTGGCCCTTGCGGAGGTTGACCGCGGCCGGCAGCACCGACTTGTCGATGATCTCCCAGGTCGGCCGGCCATCGTGGCGGTAGTCGTCACTCAGGCCGACGAGGCCCAGGATCGTTGGTCGCAGGTCGGTGTGGTCCGTCCACGGGTCGGCGGTGCCGAGGTGGCGGATGCCCGGGCCCACGTAGCCGACCCAGGTCGAGGCGATCTCGTCCTGGATGTCGCCGTGGTTCCAGGCGAAGCTCTGGCTCGTCCGCCCCGGGATGAACGCGCAGGCCGCGTCGGTCGCGCACGTCGCCGGGCTGTTCGAGGCGAAGAAGAACCAGTTCGGATCGGCGAAGGGGGTGAACGTCGGGTTCCGGAACGGATCCGACGCCATCATGTGGAGCGTCGCCATCTCGGTGTGGTCCGCCTGGGCCACCATGATCCCGCTCTCATCGGACCCCGTGTAGGGATTCGTCCAATGGAGCTGGGCCATCTCCCGCTCCAGGGTGCGTGTCGACGTCGCGGTCTGGCTGGGGTTGCCCGTGATCCAGACGTTCGGGGCGTCGTCGGAGTGGACGGTGAAGGCCGTCGTGTCACTGAACTGGGTGCGGACCATCGCGCTGAGGTTGGCGTTGATCTCGCCGACGTTGGTGTAGGTGCACGCCGTCGTGACGCCATCGCAGCCGGTCGGCGTCGGCGCCGAGCCGACGAAATGGTCGCCCTCGTCGACGGTGAACACGAAGAGCGTGTTCGACTTGTTGATGCCGTCGTTGGCGAGGCGGGTGAAGAACTTGCCGAAGGCCGCGTCATAGGCCTGGAGCTGGGCCTTGTAGTCGGCCTCGCCCGGGCCGTAGGCGAAGTGGGTGTCGCCGGAGTTGCCGTGGCCGTCGTGCGCATCGGAGACGTAGGCGTACGTCACCGGAACGCCCGATTCCTGCATCTGGGCGACCCACGCCAGTGAGTTCGTGGCTTCCATGCCATCGAAGCCGGGGAAGCCGACGTGCCCGTTCTGGTCCTCGATCGTGTTGCCGTCGAGGTCCTTCGGGACGCCGCCGGGGAAGATCTGGGCATCGACGTCGCGGGCGCCGAACAAGCCGTTGAAACCGGAGTAGCCGTTCGGCTCATCGGGCAGCAGATCCGGCTTGCCATTGTTGGCGGTCGCGCACAAGGCCGAGCCCGCCGCGCAGTGGACCCCGATGCCGACGAAGTCGGCGAAGGACTGCGTTCCGGTGCTGCCGGGGTGGTCGGCGGTCACCTGGATCGCCTCCGGCGAGCCGGTCCCGAACACGGTGGGCACATCGATCCCGGTGTTCTCGAGGACGGTGTTCGCCGTCGCGACGGCGCCGAAGTCACAGCCGGCCCGGGTGTAGGGCACCCAGGGCGCCGGTGCGATCTTGCCGTCCTCGTTGACCATCTCGGGCGAGAAATCGGTCTGACTGGCGGGCGGGAAGACCGTGTTGCCGAACGGCCCTGGATCGAACAGGGGCGCGGTCCAGTAGGCGAACGAGACCCCGGTATTGGTCGTTCCGGTCGGGGTGAAGTACTTGAAGCTGTTCGACACCGGGATCCCCATGCGGTCGGGGTAGACCCCCGTGAGGCTGGTGAGGATGCCGGTGGCGGTGTGCGAGATCAGCGCGGTGTGGTCGTTCGTCAGCAGGGTGCCGTTGCCCTCGATGAAGTTCAGGAGGTTCGGCATCTGTTCGAGGTCGGACGGGACGTTGGGGTTGTCCCGGTTGAAGTGGGTGTTGTCGAACTGGATGTAGATGACGTGCTGGATGTGATCGCCGGCCGACTGCAGGTCGCAGGACGTCGACGCCCTGGCGACATTCGCACCCGCGAGCCGTCCAGTCAGTGGCGCGGCGACCAGCGCCGACGCCGCCAGCGCCGTCGCGGCGACGCCCACTCCGAGGCGCCGAAGGGCAGAGGCCGATGCAGCTGGGACCATCGCGAACCTCCCGTGTAGATGGACGGTCCCGACGCTAGATCGGTCGTGTTGGCAGGGCCTTAAGCGTCCGTTCGCGGCGCCGCAACGCCGGCTTGCAGCGGTCTTGCAATGCGGCCTAGGCTCATTGCCCGTGCGCACCTTCCACCTCGTCGGGCTGGCCCTGCGGGTCGTCCTTGCCGGCGCCCTCATCGGCACCGCGGTGGCCCTCGTGGCGAACGGCGTGGCCCTGGCCGACCAGACCGCCAGGATCACCGACGCCGGCTACGACCCCCAGATCGTGACGATCCACGCCGGCGAGTCGGTCGTCTGGGTCAACGACGGCGCGGTCGCCCACACCGTCACCGCCGACGACGGTACGTTCGACAGTGGCGCGATCGCCCCCGGCGGTCAGTGGGGCGTGACCCTGACCGAGGTCGGCACCTTCAACATCCATTCGACCGCGGGTGGCTTCCAGGGGCGGGTCGAGGTCCTCGGGATCGACGTCACCAACGCGCCGGAGGCGACGGTTGCCCGGTCAGGGTCTCCGCTCTTTCCCGGCGCCGCGGGCGACGGGAGCGGAGACCCCAGCCCGACCGCCATCCTCATCGTGGTGGCTGTCGTCGGGATCCTCATTGGGGTCGCCTACGGCTACTCGCGCCGCGCGCAGCTGCCGTCGTCGCGGCGGCGCTGAGGCTGGCCGCAGGCGTCGATCACAAGCGCGGGGCCGAGCCTGCCGGCTCGGCCCCGCGTCTGCTTGCCGTCGAAGTGAAGGTCACCTCACGTCGAAGCGGACGCTGTAGCCACTAACCCCACCGACGGTGAAGTTCAGCAGCCAGGTGCCCGTGGCGAGCGAGGTCTTCTGGCCGAGCGCCGGCGACGGGGACTTCGTGCTGAGATTGAAGATGTATCCGCCCAGTGGACCGAGCGTCGTGTCGAAGCGGAAGTTGTTGTCCGGATTGGCGTACCCCGAGTCCTCGAGGCTTCCGGCAGCGCTGTTGTCCTGTCGGGTCAGGGACACGGCCTGAACGACCGTGCCGGCACTCGAGACATCGAGGCCGTTCGCGTCGCAAAGGAAGAACTTGATCGGCGCCGTGCTGCCGGCCTTGTACGACTTCGTTGGATCGTACAGGTAGCAGGCCGCGTACTTGACCGTGTAATTGCTGGTTGCAGCGTTCGTGTTGCCGGCGTTGTCGGTCACGGTGACGGTGAAGACATGGGCGCCGATCGTGGTGTCGATGTCGCCGCCATTCACGACCGGGCCATTGCACGACCCGCCGGCCACCCCGGAGGTTGCATCAGAACACGTGTAGCTAGCCACGACCAGGGCGTTCAGGATGTAAGACGCGTTGTTCGCTGGCGTCACGATGCTCGCCGATGGCTTCACCGAGTCGATCTTCATCGTGTCGCCCGCGGACGAGCTGGTGTTGCCAGCGGCGTCCTGGACGGTGCAGTCGAGGGTGTGGACGCCCTGGCCGCTGATGTCGGCCGCGTAGGGTGAGCTCGATCCGGTCACCGCGCCGAAGCCCGACAGGCTGTCGGTGCAGTTGAACGTCGAGACGTCGACGCCGCTCGTGGTGTCAGCCGCGGTCAGGGCCTCGGCCGCCGGGTCGGTGACGTTCCAACCGTTGGCGCCGTCAGCCGTGTGGCTGAGGGACAGCGTCGGCGCCGTGGCGTCGCGCTTGATCGTCAACGGCGACGGCGAGGCGTCGCCGACGTTTCCAGCGCTGTCCGTGCAGGAGCCGAAGAAGTCGGCCCCAGTTGTGTCCGTAGTCTGAGATTGGTCAGTCGTGCACGAGGCGATGCCGCTGGTCGCGTCAGTGCCGCTCGTCTGGATGGTCACGTCGCTCGTGTACCAACCGTTGTTCCCAAGCGTGCCAGCGGAGACGGCGATGCTCGCCGACGGCTTCACCGAGTCGATCTTCATCGTGTCGCCCGCGGACGAGCTGGTGTTGCCAGCGGCGTCCTGGACGGTGCAGTCGAGGGTGTGGACGCCCTGGCCGCTGATGTC
>DASXQE010000075.1:0-6216 GCA_036493155.1 Candidatus Limnocylindrales bacterium
GTCCGGCTCGACCGTCCCGCCGACCGCGTAGCACCGGATACCCGCCGCCTGAGCGCGCTTCGCGACCCCGAGGGCGGTCTTGCCGTGCGCGGTCTGGGCGTCGATCCGGCCCTCGCCGGTCACGACGACGTCAGCGTCGGCGAGCTTGGCGTCGAAGCCGGTCGCGGCCATGACCAGCTCCACGCCGGGCCGCAGGGCAAACGACCGGCAACGATCGGCGATCGAGAGGAGGGCGAACCCGACGCCGCCAGCGGCGCCGGCGCCGGCCGTCTCGCGCTCGTGCCGGCCGGTCGCGGCTTCGAGCGCATCGGCCCAGGCGCCGTTGCGTCGATCCAGCACCGGGACGTCGTCCCGCGTCGCGCCCTTCTGCGGGCCGTACGTCGCCGCCGCGCCGTGCGGTCCGAGGAGCGGGTTGTCGACGTCGCACGCGACCTCGATCGCGACACCCGCGAGGCGGTCGTCCAGGGACGCGAGGTCCACCTCGATGGCCGACCAGTCACGGTCCTCGAGCCCCGGCCCGATGACCGTCGCGCCGAGGGCCTCGAGCAGGCCGCGGCCGCCGTCGGTCGTGGCGCTGCCACCGATCCCGAGGATGACGTGGCCGGCGCCGGCTTCGACGGCGGCGAGCAGCAGCTCGCCGGTCCCGCGGCTGGAGGCCGCGTAGGGATCCCGCTCGTCGGCGGTCAATCGCGACAGGCCCGAGGCCGCGGCCATCTCGACCACGGCGCTCGGTGGGTCGTCCGCGCTCAGGAGCCAGGCGGCCTCGATCGGCCGGCCGATGGGATCCGAGGCCATGGTCGTCCGATGTGTCCAGCCGCCCGCCGCCTCGATCGCGTCGACGGTCCCCTCGCCACCGTCGGCGAGCGGCGCCAGCTCCACGCGGTCCGCGGGCCTGGCTCGGAGCCAGCCATCGGCCAGGGCGCGCGCGACCTGCACCGACGACAGCGTGCCCTTGTACGAATCCGGCGCGACGACGACCGTCAGCGGGCTCGGGCTCGGGCTCGGGCTCGGGCTCGGGCTCGGGCTCGGGGTGGAGGCGTCGGAGCCGCGGTCGCTCACCCGCCGACGATCGCGTCCAGCGTCGCGATGCCCAGCGCGGCGGACTGGCGGCGCTCGAGGTACTCCGGGATCCGGACCATCGGCGGTCGCTCGAGGTCGGCCAGCTCCTGGACCTCGAGAGACAGCCGGCCGTGACCCGAGCGGGGGAGCTTCATCGTCGAACCCAGCTCGGCGAACAGCCGGACCTTGCGCCGCTCCTCGAGCCGCTTCATGACGGCCTGGAGGATGACGAACGACATCCGCGACAGGCCCTCGAGCTCCTGGTTGCGATGGATGCGGCGCTCGAGGTCGACCTGACCGAGGCCCTCGACGCCGACCCGTTCGGAGACGTCGATCAAGTGCCCGATCTCGACGGCGTAGCCGGTGAAGAACGGGATCTGCTCGAGGAGGCTCCGCCGGCCGGCGTATTCGCCTGCGAGCGGCTGGATGAAGCCCGACAGCTCGGGGAAGAACAGGTTGATCAGCGGCCGCGCGACGAGCTCCGTGACCCGCCCGCCACCGCCCTCGCGCATGACGCCGGCCTGGACGATGGGCCGCTGGTAGTAGCCCTTGACGTACTGCAGCCGAGGCTCGTGGAGCAGCGGCCCGAGCGTGCCGTAGACCATCCGCGGGTGCCAGTTGCGGACATCGGTGTCGGCCCAGACGACGAGGTCGCCCGACGTTTCGTAGAGCGACTTCCAGAGCGCCTCGCCCTTGCCCCGGAACGAGCCGTAGCGGGACAGGATCTCGTGGTGCTGGATGACGCGCGCGCCCTCGGCCTCGGCGATCTCGCGGGTCCGGTCCGTGGACGCCGAGTCGATGACCACGACCTCGTCCAGCAGCGGCACGCGGCCGACCATCTCGCGGATCGCGCGGCGGACGATCGGCCCGATCGTCTCCTCCTCGTTGAGCGTCGGGAGCACGAGGCTCACGGTCAGGCCCTGCTTCTCCTTGAGCTGGGTCAGGCGCCGGAGGTCGGCGAACTCGGCATGGTGGAAGTTCGACTCGCCGAACCACCGCTCGACCCGAGCCGGCACGGCGCGCGATTCCTCGGCGGCGCGGTCGGCTGCGGCGAGCGTCTCCGCGCGCGACGCCAGCTGCTCGAACGTCTGGCGCCCGATGACCTCGTGGGTCTTCACGACGACGACAGTGGTCTTGGCCCGCGTGGCGATGGCCTCGGGCATCGCGCCGAGCGAGTGCGTGGAGCCGTCACCCGCGGACGTCGGTGCCGCGGCGCCCATGACGACGACGTCCGAGCGCTCGGCCTCCCGCAGGATCGCGGCTCGGACGTTGGACGCCTCGCGGACGAGCATCTCCGTCCCGCTGCCGACGTGCTGCCGGACGAAGCCCTGCAGGGCTCGCTCGGCCTGGGCGCGGACCGCGAGCGTGATGCCAGGTGGCACGATGTGGAGCGCGACGAGCGTCGCGCCGTGGCGGCGGGCGATCGCGTCGGCGAAGCGCAGCGCGAGCTCCGCGTGAGGGCCGCCGCGAACGGGCACCACGACCCGCCGGACCTCGCGGACGCCGCGCTGCTTGACGACCGCGACGTCGCACGGGGCCTCGCGGATGACGACGTCGATCGTCGTCGAGAAGGGGGTCGCCAGCGCGTCGCGGCCGACCGGCGACTTCCCGCCCCAGCCGAACACGATGAGGTCGGCATCGAGCTCGGCGGCGGCCTCCACGATGCCCTCGGCGGCGTGGCGACCGATCCGGACGATGGGATGGATCGGGGTGCCCTGGGGCACGAAGTCCAGGACCCGCTGCAGCAGCCGGCGGGCGTGGCGGGCGCGGGTCGCGCCCTCGGACAGCGGCATGCCCTCGGGGACCTCGACGATCCCCAGGGCGGTCAGCTCGCCGCCCCGCGGCTCCAGGAGGTCGGCCCCGAGGCGCACGAGCTCCTCGGCGGTGGATGGGTTCGCGACGGGG
Source organism: Candidatus Limnocylindrales bacterium (assembly GCA_036493155.1). Taxonomy (GTDB): domain Bacteria; phylum Chloroflexota; class Limnocylindria; order Limnocylindrales; family CSP1-4; genus UBA5189. Next base: position 2,965 of record DASXQE010000075.1, read on the forward strand.
ATGACGATCCGGATCGGCAGTGGCTCCGTCACCCGCGGGCACCCGCGCCCGCAACCGGCCGCGACCGCCGGGCCTTGCCATCGCCGTGGATCGCGGCCGCGTCCCAGCGCTCGAGCAGGTACGGCTTCAGCCGCTCGAACTCGCGCGCCTGGCGCTCCACCTGGTCCTCGGCCCGATCCGTGGGCAGGTCGCGGTTCTCGATGACGAAGCTCGCCACGCGCCCGAAGTACACCGGCACGAGCGCCGCCACGAAGGCATCCAGGCGGGCCGGCTCGTCGCGCGCGGTGACGACCAGGTCGTAGACGACGCGGGCCCAGGTCTCGTCCGAGAACGCGAATCCGTTGGCCGCCTCGGCCATGGCTGCCGTCGAGGGGGTCGCGGCACCGGGCGCGTCCATCTCCAGCCGCGATCGAACGGTGTCGGCGATGGCGCCGGCCTCCGTGGCCAGGTGGATCACGGTGGCGGCGGTGTCCGGCGCCAGCATGGCGCGCCAGGTGTCCGCCATGGTCAGCGAGCCGGCATGGAACTCGGACAGCAGCCGCAGGACGTTGACCTCGAGGGGTGGCGGCTCGATGACGCGCTCGAAGCCGTAGGCCGGGACGTCGTGGCTGCCGTGGATCGCGCGCCAGCGATCGACGTTGGCGACCGCGGCCCGGAGGATCGTCGTGACGACCTGCCGGAACATCGGCCCGAGGTCGGCGCCGGGATCCTTGGGATCGTGGACCTTGGCCCCGAGGCGCGTCTGGCAGACCGCGTAGCCGCCGGTCAGGGCCTGCGTCGTCATCCAGATGTCGATCCCGAAGCGCGACACCTCGTCGGTCCAGCCCGGGGACTTGAGATATTGCCGGACGAGGTCGCCCGAGACGCCGAAGTCGCCCCCGATGGGCTGCCGGATCCGGAGCCCGTAGAGGGCCCGGGTCAGCGGGTAGGTGACCGTGTTGGTGATCGTGCCGTCGTGCTTGTGCCGGGCGTAGAGCGGCGCGACGAAGTCATAGCCGCCCTTGAGGATCGGACCGGCCAGGAGCTCGATCCACTCCGGCACGATGCTGCGCAGGTCGGAGTCGACGACGACCAGGGCCTGGACCTCCAGCGCCGCGGCCATCTCGAAGATCGTGCGCAGGGCCGCGCCCTTGCCGCCGACGCCGTCGACCTCGGGGTAGGTCAGCGAGACCCGGGCCAGCTTGTTCGTGGGCCGAACGAGGAGGATGCGCTCGATGTACTCGGGCGGCTCGGTGTCGACCACGACCCGCTGCGTCCCGTCGGGCGAGCCGGCATCGGAGTTGACGACGACCGGCCGAAGGTCGGGGAAGTACTGGACGAGGCCGGCCTGCGCCGCCCGGACCACGTAGCCGATCGTGGCCGCGTTCTTGAAGCTCGGGATCCCGACCATGATGTCGGCGCGCTCGAGCCGCGCGATCTCGTCGCGGATCGCCGGTGTCAGCACCGTCTCAGCCACGCCCGGACCCTACCACCGACGGACCCGGTCGGGCCTCAAGGGCGCGCGGCCAGCCTTCCGCGGCGGAGCGTCAGCGGCGCGGGATCGGTGCGGTTGCCCAGTCCTCGCTCACGTCACCCGGCCGGTAGCGGCTGTTGGCGTCCTTCACCGCGATCTCGAGGATCCCGAGGGTCTTCCACTGGGCGTACCACGCCTCGACCGGCGGCCGGACGGCCACGCTGCGGCGGACGTGGTCCGCCTCCTGGAGCGCCGACTCGAGCAGGCGGCGGCGTTCCAGCAGCGGCACGTCCAGGAGGTGCTGGCCGTCGAGGCGGAGCAGGTCGATGGCGACGAAGGTCGTCGGTCCGTCCGGCGGCAGCGCGACCCGGCGCGCCTCGGCACGCTCCAGCGCCTCCCTGCGCTTGTTGCTGCCACCGCCGCCCAGGAACATCTGGCGGGTGAGCTGGCCCGGCGTGACCATCGACTCCGAGCCGGGCACCTCGGCCGACGTCGGGTTGCTGCGCAGCGTGCCCGGAATCAGGTAGCCGTCGACCACGAGGTCGACCGCGAGGTTGGCGCCGGCCAGGGCCACCCGCAGGTCCTCGAAGCCGTCCACTTCGGCGGCCTCCTCGTCGCGGATCGTGACCTGGCCGCGATCGACGTGGGCCATCGCCCGGCGGCCCGCCCACAGTGGCTCGCACACGGCATTGCGGATGTGCTTGGCCTCGCGCGGCGAGAAGGCCATCGGGCGCCACGTCGTGGGGTCGTCGCGCGACACGGCGCTGACCTGGGGCGTGGACCGGGCGCTGCGGAGGAGGCTCACCAATCCATCCTACCCGTGCTTATGATCGGCGGGTTCGATGGCAACCGCCGCCGTCACCCGCTCCCGCGGCCTGCGACTCCTGGAGCGCCTCGCCGGCCTGACGCCCTCGGGCCGAGCCGGCGTCCCGGTGGCGTGGTCGCTGTACGACTTCGCCAACACCATCTACAGCTACGCGATCGTGTCCTACGCGATGGGCCTGTGGGTCACCGAGGACGGTCGCCTGGGCGCCGCCGACGGGCAGTTCTGGTTCGGGGTCGCGAACGCGGTCTCCGTCGGGCTCAACGCCCTCGTCTCGCCGGTCCTCGGCGCGATGTCGGATCGGGGCGGCCGCCGGCTGCCGTACCTGCTGTTCTTCACGGCCCAGACGATCATCTGCACGGCCGCCATCGGCTTCGTCGCCGGCGGCAGCGGCAGCGGCCCGGCGGCGCTCGGCCTGGTGCTGTTCGCGCTCGCGAACTTCGGCTACCAGGCCGCGCTCATCTACTACGACGCGACCCTGCCGCTGGTCTCGAAGCCGGAGAGTCGCGGCCGCGTCTCGGGAATCGGGGTCGCGGTGGGCTACCTGGGCACGATCCTCATCGCGCTCCTGATCCTCGTCGTCGATTCGGGCACGGGCAGCCTGACGTTCCTCATGACCGCGGTGCTCTTCGCGATCTTCGCGATCCCGATCTTCCTCGCCGTGCGCGAGCCTGGCCGGAGCGCGCCGCCATTCCGGGTTCGGGCGGCCTTGGGCTCCTGGGCCCAGCTTCGCACCACGCTGGCCGATGCCGCGGAGGTCCCTGGGCTGCGACGGTTCCTTCTCGCGCGGTTCTTCTACACGGATCCCGTGAACACGGTGATCGTCGTCATGGCGACCTTCGCGACCCACGCCATCGGCTTCACCGACCGAGAGGCGAACCTCGTGCTCCTCGGCCTGACGGTCGCCGCCGTCATCGCGAGCTTCGGCTGGGGCAATCTCGTCGAGCGGATCGGCCCGAAGCGAACCCTCATGATC
>DASXQE010000076.1:0-2974 GCA_036493155.1 Candidatus Limnocylindrales bacterium
CGAGTGCGTTGGCGGCCACGGATGGGGGAGCGGTGGTCTGCAGGTTCGTGAGGGCGTCGGGGATGTTCATCGGAGGACCTCGGGGGCCGCGCTGGCGCGGCGGGGCAGGACGGGCGTGATCGAGGCCACCGGCGGCGGACCGTGAATCGAGGTCGTCGCGCGGGTCCGCGCCGCCGGCAGCGGCGTCTCGCCAACGCCAACGCCGTCCGCGCCGTCCGCGCTCAGGAGCAGCCCGCGCAGGCGCTCGAGCCCGCGGGACACCTGGGCCTTGATCGTGCCCTCCGGTCGCCCGAGCGCCTCCGCGGTCTCCGCGACGGACAGCCCATCGACATGCCGGAGGATCACGGCCGCCCGGAGGGTCGATGGGAGCCGGAGCAGCAGCGCCGCCAGCTCGTCGGCCTCGGCCCGTGCCTCGGCCGCGGCGGCTGGCTGGGGAACGGCGCCATCGGCCGGGTCGAAGCCCACCTCGACCATCCCATCGAGCGTCTCGGGCGGCATTCGATCGGCGAGGTTGCGTCGACGGTTGCGCGCGAGGTTCACCGTGATCTGGGCCAGCCATGGGCGGAGCCGGAGCTCGGATACGCGGGCCGCCGGGTACTCGGCCATCGCGCGGTAGGCGCGGACGAGCGCGTCCTGGGCGACCTCCTCGGCGTCGCGCCGGTCGCCGAGCAGCCGCAGCGCGATCGTGTAGAGGCGATCGGTGTGGGCGGCGACGAGCGCCGGGAACGCGGCGTCGAGGTTGCGCGCGAGCTGGGCGGCGAGCGCGACGTCGGGTTCCATCAATCTCCTGAACACGCGCGGTGGGGCACGCGTTGCAGTGTGGCGGGCTCCGCCGCGTCAGTCAGGCGTCGCGTGGGCCCGAGTGACGTCGGCGATGATCGCCGCGAGCTCCTTCGGCTTCGACCACATCGGCCAGTGGCTCGTCGGCAGGTCGATGTAGGTGATGTCCCGGAGCTCGGGCAGGCCTGCCAGCCAGGCGGGTTTCTCGGTCTCGGCGTACTTGCGATAGTCGGCAGCCGTGAAGCCGGTCGCGATCAGGGTGCTCGGGACGTCCTTGCGGGCATCGTTGGTGAGCTCGAGGCCCTCGCGGATCAGGCTCCCCGGCACCGGCACGGCGCGCTGGCGGAACGTCTCCTGCTGCGCCTCGGACAGCCCATCGAGGTTCTCCTCGGCCTCGATGTCGGCCCAGACCATCGGCCGCTCGGCATCCTCGAAGCTCGGATCGAGGGGACCGATTCCCGGCGCGGTGTCGACGTAGACGACCGCGGCGATCTTGTCGGGCACCCGGTCGGTCGCGGCATAGCCGGAGAAGCCTGTCGCGCTGTGGAGCGCCAGGACGACAGGCCGATCCTTCGACTCGATCGCCTTGACGATCGCCTGGACGTGGTCCTCGAAATGGACCTTCGATCGGTCGGCGTCCTTCGACTCGAGCCCGGGCAGGGTGATCGGCGTGACGTCGAAGCCGTCGCTGCGGAGGAGCCCGGCGACCTCGTCCCAGGCCCACGCCCCGAGCCAGAACCCCGGCACGAGGATGATCGGTGGTGTCTGCATGGCGGCAGGGTAGGAGCGCGCCGATGGCCAAGCGTTGCATCGACGGCCCATCGCGCCCGTAGAGTCGCCGAGAACGATTCCTATGCCCGAAATCGTCTGTCGGGCGAGGGGCGGTGAAGATGATCGGGAGCCTCGTGCGGGAAGGGATCGAGCCCAGGTCGCTCCACGACACCGGTGTCGCGCCCGCAGACGCCTTCCGCGCGTTCGTGGAGGCCCACCTCGATGAGGCGTACCGCCTCGCCACGCACATCCTCGGCGTGCCCGCCGACGCGGAGGATGCAGTCCACGATGCCGCGATCGCGGCGTGGCGTCATTGGCCCGACCGCCGCGACCCGGCGAGGACCGAGGCCTGGTTCCGGCGGATCGTCGTGAACGCCTGCCGCGATCGAATCCGAGCAAATGCCCGCGTCCGTCTGCTCCCGGGTGGCCTGGAGGTCGGAGGCGGCCGGCATCCGATCGTGGCCGACGGGTCGCAGCTGATCCACGACCGGGATGCGCTCCAGCGGCTCCTGGCCCGGCTGGACGTCGACGAGCGGGTCCTCCTCACGCTGCGCTACGGCCTCGACCTCACGGTGCCGGCCATCGCGGCGGTGCTCGGGACGCGCGAGGGAACCGTCAAGTCACGCCTCCACCGGGCGCTGCGCAGGGCGCGGATCGAGCTGGAGCGTGAGCCATGACCGACCAACGCGACGCGATGACCGAGGCCGAACTGCGGCGACGGTTCGGGGCCGCGAACCCCGGCTCAGCCTCGCTCGGGCTGCGCACCGCCGTGGCCGCGGTGCCGTCCAACGTCGATCGCCAGCCGGGCATCGGCTGGGCGCGGTTCGCGCTCCCGGCGGCGGGCCTCGCGGCTGCCGCCGTGCTCGCGGTCCTCGTTTCGCAGGGCCCCGGTTTGCTGCCAGCGGGCCTGGGGGCCGGGGCGACGCCCGGGCCGACCGAGGTGTTCGATCCAACGCTTGTCGGTCCGGGCTTGGCAGCCCCCGCCGACACGAGCGTCCACATCGCAGCCGTCATCGTCCTGTCGATCGTGCTGGTCGTGTGGGCGATCGGCTCGACCGGCTGGCGCAGGATCGCGTGGCTCATCGCCGCCGCGGCGCCCGTCGCCTGGGCGCTGTTCGGGACCTTCGTCCCGCTGGATATCGGCATCACCGGCTGGGGACCCGGGATCAGCATCGTCGAGGCCGTCATGCCGCCGGGTGCCGAGGAAAGCCTCTACTACGAGACTGCGAAGCCATATGAGCCCTTCTCGTTCGCGGTCCTGCTGATCGGGGGCGACACGGTGCCGGTGCGCGTGGACAGCGTCGTGACGTACGTCCCCGTCGACCAGCCCTTCGGTGCTGTCCGCTGGACCGCGGTCTGGCTCGATGCCGCGCCCAACGGCGGGATGACGGGCCCGGGACGCCCGTTCGCTGGCTTCGAGCTG
>DASXQE010000077.1:0-11054 GCA_036493155.1 Candidatus Limnocylindrales bacterium
CCCCGCCGCGGACGAGCCACGGTCGTCCGACGCCGGCAACGGCCATGGCAACGGCCATGGCAACGGAAGCAGCAACGGCAGCTCCGGGCGTCCGGGACCGTTCGGGCTCGGCCGCCGCCCCGAGATCCCGTACGTCTCGCCACTCCGCGGTGGCCGGCTGCCGGCCACCGGACCGCTCGAGCTCCCTGGCACGGCGGCCGCCGCGCCGCCCGGCGCCGGCCCGGCCGGCGCGGACCCGGCCGGCGCCGCCCCCGCCGCCGACGCTCGCGCCGCCGACGCTCGCGCCGCCGTGGCCGTCGCCGCGCCGGCAACCCGCATCGCGCCCATCGCGGACCTGCCCCAGATCGCCCCGCCGGAGCCGGTGCTCACCCACGCGGACGACGCGCCTGACCAAGCCGCCGCCGAGCGCGACGTCGAACCGGCGCTGCCGGACGAGGCCCGCGACCGGGCAGCGTCCGTCGCGACGAGCCCGACGATCCCCCTGGAGGTCGCAAGCGATCGGCAGATCCTGCACGTCCGCTTCAGTCGCGGACCATCGGTCCAGCTGGTCCCGGCCATGGAGTCGCTGCGTCAGGTCATCCGGGAGCGTCCGGGCGAGACCTCGGTCGTGGTCCACGTCCCCGGCCCGGGCGGGGCCCTGCTGCCGATGCCGCTGCGCACGCCGGTTGCGTACGACGCCGAGCTGCTGGCGGAGATCCATCGCCGCCTCGGCCACGGCCTGGTCGACCTGTCGCTGGCCTAGCCGACGGGGCGGCGTCCGGGGGCCGATGGTGCCGGAGGTGGGATTCGAACCCACATGAGGTTGCCCTCGATCGATTTTGAGTCGATTGCGTATGCCATTTCGCCACTCCGGCGGCCGATCATCGTAGCGCGGCGCCCGCGGCCGCCGAGCATGCGCGATGGCTCGCCGTCCCCATCACGCCGCGCCGGCCGTCGGCGTCCGAGCCGCCGTGGCGCACCACGATGAGCCGAGCACCCGGGGTCGAGCCGTCGGAACCGATCGGCCCGGGTGGCCGTCGGACGCGAGCCCGATGCTAGACTCGCCCAGCCTCGGCCCGGTCACGCCGGGCCTGATCGCCGTCCGGAGGGCGCCCCCTGCCGTGGAGGACCCGCGCGCGACGACGGTCGCGGACGATCCCGTCCAGCGCCGCGACCTGCTGCTCCTCGACCGAGCCCGGTCCGGCGACCTCGCCGCCTTCAACGACCTCGTGACCTGCTACCAGGATCGACTGTTCGGGCTGGTGGTCCGGATGGTCCCGGATCGGGACCAGGCAGCCGACGCCGTCCAGGAGGCCTTCCTGCACGCCTTCCGCCACATCGACGCCTTTCGCGGCGGCCTCGTCCGGTCGTGGCTCAGCCGGATCGCCGTGAACGCCGCGATGGACATCCAGCGCGCCCGGAAGCGCCGGCCGGCCGATCCCTACCCGGAGCTGGAGGACGACAACTGGCAGCCCCCGGCCGACGCGTCCTCGGATCCCGTGACGACGTCGCTGGCCATCGAGCGCCAGACGGTGCTCCAGGCAGCGCTGGCGCGGATCACGGACGACCAGCGGATGGCAATCGTGCTGTACGACGTCGAGGGCTACGACTATCCGGAGATCGCCCGGCTGACCGGCGTCTCGCTCGGGACGGTCAAGTCGCGGATCCACCGTGGCCGGCTGGCCCTTCGGGCGATGCTGGTGGACCGGATGGAGCTGTTCCGTGGCTGAGCGCACTGGCTCGGCTGGCAGGGAACCGCTGCCGGGCTCCGGCCGTCCGACCGCGGAGATGCCCACTCCCAACGCGGCCCACGCTGGCCACGACGTCCTGATCCTCGCCGCCGCGGCCGACCACGACCCGGACCCGGCGACGCTCGCCGTCGTCGACCGGATGACGGCCAGATGCCCCGAATGCGCGGCCCTGGCGGCCGACCTGCGTTCCCTGGCCAGCCGGCTGGCGGATCTCCCGCCGGAGGTGCCGGCCCCGCGTGACTTCCGGATCACGGACGTCCAGGCGGCACGCCTCCGCCAGGGCGGGCTGCTCCGCCGGCTCCTGCGGCCCTTCGGCGCCGACGGGCTGCCCGCGCTGCGGCCCCTCGCCGGCGCCTTGACCGTCGTCGGCCTCGCCGGGATCCTCCTGACCAGCCTGCCCGCGGGCCTGCAGCTCGGTGCGGGACCGGCGGCGGCGCCCGCTCAGAACGAGGACCGCAGCGTGTCCGGCGCCGGGGCCTACGGCGCCGCCGCCCCGAGCACCGTGCCCCAGGCCGTGACCGCTTCATCCGGCGCGAACGCCGGCCCCGGGACCAAGACGGACTCGCCGGCGCCAAGTGTCGAGACCGTGACGCCGCCACAGTCGAGCGGTACCGATACGGCGCTCGGCGGCTCGCATCCATCGGCGGGGACCGGCAGCGAGGCGGGCAACGGGGCGCCCGTGGTCGTGGCCCACGGGCCCGAGGCATCGGCGTTCCCCATGATCCCGCCGGCGATGCTGCTGTCGATCGCGGTCCTCGCCATCGGCCTCGCGCTCGTCCTGCTGCGCGTGGTCGCCCGGCGCATCGACTAGCCGGTCGGGCCGGAGGCCGCCGGTACACTGGCCGCATGGACCGCCTGATGCTGATCGACGGCTTCGGGCTCGTGTATCGGGGCTACTTCGCGCTGCCGCCGCTGACGACGTCGAAGGGCGAGCTGGTCAACGGCGTCTTCGGGTTCGCGAGCATCGTCCTGCGTGGGATCGCCGATCTCCGGCCCGACTACGTCGCGGTCGCGTTCGACCTGTCGGGCCCGACGTTCCGGCACGAGCAGTACGCCGAGTACAAGGCCACCCGGACGCGGATGCCGGACGACCTGGCGGCCCAGTTCCCGAAGGTTCGGGAGGTGGTGAAGGCCCTCCGGATTCCCGTCTACGAGCAGGCCGGCTACGAGGCCGACGATGCGATCGGGACGCTGACCCTCCAGGCCGAGGCGGCCGAGGTCGAGACCACGATCGTGTCGGTCGACCTCGACATGCTCCAGCTGGTGTCCGACAAGACCCGCCTGATGACCACCCGATCCGGCGTCGAGAACACGGTCATCTACGACCCGGCCCGGATCTGGGAGCGGTTCGCCCTGCGGCCCGATCAGATGATCGACTACAAGTCCCTCAAGGGCGACCCGACCGACAACATCCCGGGCGTCCCCGGGGTCGGCGAGAAGACCGCTGCCAAGCTCATCGGCACGTTCGGCACGCTCGAGGCCCTGTACGAGCAGATCGGGGACGTCAAGCCCGACAAGCTTCGGGACAAGCTCGTGGAGCACCGGGACCACGTGTTCGAGGGCCGGGAGCTGTCGCGGATCATTCGCGACCTGCCGATGACGCTCGACCTGGATGCGGCGCGCCTGGGCGACTACGACCGCGACACGGTCCTGCGGCTGTTCCGCGAGTACGAGTTCCGGACGCTCATCGAGCGCCTCCCGGCCATGACCGGCGAGAGCCCCGCGGACAAGGCCCAGGCGCTCCGGAGCGTCGCCACGAGCGGCGACATCCCGGCGGCGCGGGTCGGCACGGACCGGCCCGTGGGCTGGGGCAGCGGGCGGCCGATCCGGACCGGCTCGATGGGCGGCGACGGGCTGCAGCTGTCGCTCGACTTCGACCACGTGGGGCGGCCGGTCGCGGCCGCCGGGCCGGGCCAGCCGGGTGGTGCCGGCGCCGCGCCGACCGGGCAGCCGGAGCGCTTCGATGACCTGCCGAGCGCCCTCGGCGCGACGATCGCGGACCCCGGGCGGATCGAGCTCGTCGGCGCGGCCGATCTCGAGGCAGTGGCCGCCTGGCTCGCCACCCATGCGGCGGTCGGCGCCGCGATCGTGTTCGACGACCCGCGCCCGCGCCGGGGCCAGCCGCAGGCGTTCGCCCTCGCCGGCGCGGATGGCCGCGTCCTCGCCGCCACCGGCCCCGACGACGCCGTGGCGCTCCGGCACCTGCTCGAGGAGCGCGACGTCCCGCTGGTCGGCCACGAGGTCAAGCCGATCCTGGTCGCCCGATTCGCCGAAGACCGCGATGGCCCCGCCACCCGGGTCGACTTCGATACGCAGATCGCGGCGTACGTGCTCAACGCGGCGCTCCGCAGCCAGACCATCGCCGACGTCGTCGCCGAGCGGCTCAGCCTCGTCCTGCCGCCCCCGAAGGAGCTGGAGCCCGTGCATCGCGCGGGCCTCGAGGCCCTCAGCGCGCTGGCGGTCCGGGACAGCCTCGCCCGGGCGCTGCAGGAGAACAGCGGCCTCGACCGCCTCTACCGCGAGATCGAGCTGCCGCTCGTGCCCGTCCTGGCGAGGATGGAGGCCGACGGCATCGCGGTCGACCTGGCGGCCCTGGCCGAGCTGGATCGCGAGTTCGGCGTCGAGATCGCCCGGCTCGAAGGCGAGATCTACGGCGCCGTCGGGCACGAGTTCACGATCGGCTCACCGAAGCAGCTCGGCGACATCCTGTTCGTCGAGCTGCAGCTGCCGAAGGGCAAGCGAACGAAGACGGGCTACTCGACCGACGCGTCCGTCCTCGAGGAGCTCGTGGGCGTCCACCCGGTCATCCAGCCGATCCTCGACTGGCGGGTCTACACCAAGCTCCGCTCGACCTATGTCGAGGCCCTGCCGACACTGATCGCGGACGACGGCCGGGTCCACACGACGTTCCACCAGGCGGTCGCGGCCACGGGCCGGCTGTCGTCCTCCGACCCGAACCTCCAGAACATCCCGATCCGGACGCCGCTCGGCCGCCGGATCCGCGGCGCGTTCGTGGCCGGGTCCCCGGACACCGTGCTGGTCGCCGCGGACTACTCGCAGATCGAGCTCCGGATCATCGCCCACGTCTCGGGCGACGAACACCTCAAGCAGGCCTTCGAGCGCCAGGAGGACATCCACCGGGCCACGGCCTCGCGGGTCCTCGGCAAGCCGCCCGAGGACATCACGGTCGGCGAGCGATCGATGGCCAAGATGGTCAACTTCGGCCTGGCCTACGGGATGAGCGACTACGGGCTGTCGACGCGGGCCGGGATCTCCCGCGAGGACGCCCAGGCGTTCATCAACTCGTACTTCGCGGCGTACTCGGGCATCAGCTACTACATGCTCCACATCAAGGACCAGGCCCGTCGTCAGGGCTACGTCCAGACGCTCCTCGGCCGGAAGCGCCAGATCCCGGAGCTCCACGCCGCGAACGCGGCGCTGCGCGGGGCCGGCGAGCGGATGGCCATCAACATGCCGATCCAGGGCACGGCCGCCGACATCGTCAAGATCGCGATGATCCGGCTCGCCGACCGGCTGACCGCCGAGGGCCTCCGGGCGCGGGCCCTGCTCCAGGTCCACGACGAGCTGCTGCTCGAAGTGCCGCGCGACGAGGTCGACCGCCTGGTGCCCGTCCTGCGGGACACGATGGAGAGCGCCCTGCCGCTCGACGTCCCGCTGACCGTCGACGTCAAGGTCGGCTCGGACTGGGAGTCGATGGCGCCCCTGTCACGGCGCGACGCGATCCTGGCCGAAGCCGACGAGGCGCCGCCCGAGGCGGTCGCGCCGGCGGCCGGCTGAACCCAGCCCGCACCGCACGATCCCGAGATGCCGGAGCTGCCCGAGGTCGAAACCGTCGCCCGCGATCTCCGCGGGCTGGTCGTCGGCGCGGTCATCGCCGGCGTTCGGGTGTCGTGGCTGCGGACGCTCCGATCGCAGGACCCGGATGCGTTCGCCGCGGCCGTGGTCGGCCGGACGATCGTGGCCACCTCCCGCCGAGCCAAGCTGGTCGTCCTCGACCTCGACGACGGCGGGGCGATCACGATTCACCTCAAGATGACGGGCCAGCTCTTCGTCGTGCCGGGCGCGCAGGCGGTCGATGCGTACGTCCGGCTGGTGCTGGTCTTCGATGACGGCCGCGAGCTGCGATTCCGGGACATCCGCAAGTTCGGCCGGGTGGGCCTCGCCCGCCGAGACGTCGCCGGGGCGGGCGGCGATCTTCGAGGCGAGCTCGGTGGACCCAAGACCTTCAAGGGCTTCGGCCCGGAGCCGCTCGAGGCGGGCTTCACGGTGCGGGCCTTCAACCGGCGCCTCCGGGCCCGCACGGGCCGGCTCAAGCCGCTGCTCATGGACCAGTCGTTCCTGGCGGGCGTCGGGAACATCTATGCCGACGAGGCGCTGTGGGCGGCGCGGCTGCATCCGCTTCGCTCCTCGCGCTCCCTCAAGGCCGGCGACGGCGGCCGCCTCTATCGCGAGCTGCGGCGGATCCTGGCCGAGGCCGTGGACCGCCGCGGCTCCTCCGTGGACGACTACACCGCGCCCGAGGGCGATGGCTCGATGCAGGAGCGGCTGCTCGTCTACCAGCGGGCGGGCGAGCCGTGCGGCCGCTGCGGCCGGCCGATCCGGCGGATCGTGGTGGGCGGCCGGGCGACCCATTTCTGCTCGTGGTGCCAGCGCCTGCCGGGCAGCGACCGGGCGAGCGCGGCCACGATCCTGCGGGCCATGGTGCCGCGGCCGGGCGCCGGCCGGGAGCCCGGGCGACCCGGGAACCGCTGGACCGACATCGGGCGCGAGCTCGGGGGCGAGGTCGGGCGTCGCCCGGATGGCTCCGCCCAGGCCCGGGCGGAGCGGACGCGGCGTGCTGCCGCGGCTCGGCGCGCCGCCGCGCGGGCGAGCGCCGGTCCCGAAAGCCCAACCGGGGCGGGCCAGCCTGCGTCGCACGGCCAGGACCGCCGTGGCGCCGACGCCGCCGCCGAGGCCGGCTGATGTCGATCCTCCGCCTCCAGGCCGTCACCCGCGAGGTCGGCACGTTCGTGATCCTCGATCGGATCGAGGCGGCGATCGCGCTGGGCGACCGGATCGGGCTGGTGGGCCCGAACGGCGCCGGCAAGACGACCATGCTGCGAATCGCCTCCGGTCAGGACGAGCCGGACGCCGGCGTCGTCGCCCGCAAGCGCGGCCTGACCATCGGGCTGCTGGCGCAGGAGGCCCACTTCGACGCGACGTTCATGGCCGCGCCGGACATCCATGCCGCGGTCCGCCAGGGCGCAGCGGCGCTGGAGGCGATCGGCCGTGAGCTGGCCGCGATGGAGCACGCCGGCCAGGCGGCCGAGTCGGCCTATGCCGAGCTCCAGCACCGCTACGAGGCAGCCGGCGGCTACACCCTGGACCTCCGGGTCGACGAGGCGCTCTCGGGCCTCGGCTTCTCGATCGAGGACCGCCGGCGCCCGCCGACATCACTGTCGGGCGGCGAGCAGACCCGCGCGGCGCTCGCCCGCCTCGTCGTGGCCCAGCCCGATCTGCTGCTGCTGGACGAGCCCACGAACCATCTCGACATCGGCGCGCTGGAGTGGCTCGAAGAGCACCTCCGTCGTCGTTCCGGATCGCTGCTCGTGGCATCCCACGACCGGGCCTTCCTCGACGCGACCGTGACGCGGATCTGGGAGCTGCGCGATCGGCGGTTGACGGTCTTTCGCGGCGACTACAGCGCCTACCACCGCCAGCGCGTCGAGCGCGACGAGCGGGCGACGAAGGACGCTGGCTCGCACGCCGATCAGGTCGCCCGGGAGCAGGAGCTCGTCCAGAACTACCGGAGCCACCGGAAGTTCGCGAAGATGCACGAGCACGAGGCCCGGCTCGAACGGCTCCAGGCGGAGCGCGTCGAGGCGCCCAGGGCGAGCCGCAAGCTGCGCCTCCCGAGCGACGGGCTCGTCACCAGCGCCGGTCCAGCCCGGTCCGGCGAGACGGTCGTGCGGCTCGACGACCTCGACGTCGGGTATCTCCGGCCACCGGACGCCCCGAAGGCCGTCGCACACGCGGACTTCGTCGCGGCGCGGCGGGGCGAGCGGATCGGCATCGTGGGCCCGAACGGCGCGGGCAAGACGACGCTGCTGCGGACGATCGCCGGCGAGCTGCCACCCCTCGATGGCGCGGTGACCTTCGGCAGCGGCATCCAGCTCGGCTACCTCGCCCAGCTCCGCGCCGCGGCATTCCCGGGAGAGACGGTCCTCGACGTCCTGCTCGACACCGTGCCGGTCACGGCGGGCGAAGCCCGGTCGTACCTGGCCCGGTTCCTGTTCCGGGGGGACGACGTCCTGAAGGAGGTCCGGCTCCTGTCCGGCGGCGAGCGGTCGCGCCTCGAGCTGGCGCTGCTGGGCATCATGCCGTCGAACCTGTACCTCCTGGACGAGCCCACCAACCACCTCGACATCGTCGCCCGCGAGGCGATCGAGGCGTTCCTGCTGTCGACGCCGGCGACGATGCTCGTCGTCTCGCATGACCGGCGATTCCTGGAGACCGTGTGCGAGCGGCTGTGGGTCGTCGACGACGGCCTCGTCGTGCCGTTCGACGGCGGCTATCGCGCCTGGCGCGAGGCCGTCGCCGGGGGCTGGTCCGTCGCGACCGCGCGGGCCCAGGAGGCTGCGCGCCTGCGATCGAGCGCCGGGCTGCCGGGGGCGGGCGCGGCCGCTGCTGCCAAGAGCGGGCACGCACTGGAGCGCGCCGGCGCGCTCCTGCCCGGGGCGGGCGAGGCGTCGGCCCGGAACGGCCATGGACCGAGCCCGGCGGTCGCCCGGACCGGGCCGCGGGCCAGGGGCCCGAAGCTGTCCAAGGACGCGTACCGTCGCCAGCGCGAGGCCGCCGACGCCGAGCTGACGCGGCTCGGCCTGCGCAAGAACCACCTCGAGCTGGAGATGGGCAAGCCGACAGTCCAGGCCAACTTCATCGAGCTGCGGCGCGTCACCAGCGAGCTGGCCGACGTCGAGACGGCGCTCGCCGCCGCGGAGGACGCCTGGCTGGCCGTCGAGGAGCGGGCGCCATGAGGGCGATCCGGATCGGGCTGACCGGCCCGATCGGCTGTGGCAAATCGACCGTCGCGGCGCAGCTCGGGGGCTATGGCCTCGTCCTCGTCGATGCCGATGACGTCGCTCGCGAGGTGGTCGAGCCCGGCAGCACCGGCTTCGACGCCGTCGTGGCGGCGTTCGGGCGCGAGCTCGTGACGGCCGACGGCTCCCTCGATCGCGCCGCGCTGGGTCGGGTCGTGTTCGCCGATCCGGAGGCGCTTCGGCGTCTCGAGCGAATCGTCCATCCGCTGGTGCGCCCCAAGATCCTGGAGCGCGCCATCGACGCGGACACGGACGGCGCGCCGGG
The DNA here is from genome assembly GCA_036493155.1 of Candidatus Limnocylindrales bacterium. Taxonomy (GTDB): domain Bacteria; phylum Chloroflexota; class Limnocylindria; order Limnocylindrales; family CSP1-4; genus UBA5189. The sequence goes on from DASXQE010000077.1 coordinate 9,096, forward strand.
CGTCGTCATCGAGGCCATCAAGCTCGTCGAGGGCGGGCTGGCCACGATGTGCGACGAGGTCTGGCTGGTGGTCTGCGATCCGGCGCGGCAGCTCCAGCGGCTGGCCGAGCGCGGCGTCGACGACACGACGGCACGGCAGCGCATCGACGCCCAGGGGGACATCGCGGACCGGTTGCGGCCGGCCGCCACGCGGCTCCTCGACACCAGTGGCTCCCTCGAGGCCACGCGCGTGGCTGTCGAGGATGCCTGGAAGGCGGCGGTGTACGCGGCGATCGAACGGAGCCTCTCACCCGGCGGGGGAGCGGGCCTGGCCCACTGATCCGCACCCCGCCGAATCGGCGAGGCCGGTCCATGGGGACCGGCCTCGGGTGTTGCGAAGGCTGCCCCGGGTGGGGCCGCCGAGCTAGGGCGCCGTCGACGGCGCCGGGGAGGCCGGCGGGGCCGGGCTCGGGGGCGGCGTCGGGGTCATGAGCGGTGGCTGATGCGGGATTGCGCCGCTGGGGGCCGGATAGACGACCGGCCACGGCAGGCCGTACTTCTGCAGGATCCGGTTCGTCGTCGCGCCGAGATCGGCCACGTCGACGTAGCGGACGTCCTGGTCGGGCCGGAGCGCGGCGCTGAAGACGGCACTCGCGCTGGCCATCATCTCGTCGATCTCCTCGGCCACGGCCAGGGAGCAGCGGATGATGTACTGGCTGCCGGACTTGGCCAGGATGACGACGTTCTGGTAGGTGACCTTCGTCGACTGGTCGGCGTAGTAGCCGGCCGACGAGTACGCATCCGGGACCTTGATGAGCGCGGTCATGATGATGTCGATCGTCTGGCCGGGCTGGAGCAGGCCGCCGACGGCTCGGTCGTCCGGGATCGTGATCGACACGGCCCGCCAATTCTCCGAATCGGGCCCGACGGTCTCGGTCGGCCCCAGGATCGAGAAGCCCGAGCCGGCGGTCGAGGACGAGATCATCGTGGTGTAGATCGGCTGGCCCGTCAGGACCGGCACCGCGAGAACCTTGCCGACGACCTGCTCGACCTTGGTCATGACGCCCTGCTGGGTCGTCGCGTCGAGGGGGACCTCGCGGAGGGCGACGTCACCGGCGAGCACGGGCGTGCGCGCGGCGATGTCCTTGGCCGCCACGACGACCGTGATCTTCTGGAGGGGACCCTGTCCGGCCGACTGGGCGGACTGGCTCAGCAGATAGAACGAGGTGCCACCCGCAACGAGGGCGAGGATGACACCGAGGACGATGATCATCTTGCCCCGTCGGCTCGTGTCCTTGTACTCCATCTCCATCGAGATCGCGCGTGCCTCCGGGCGGTCGCAGGTGGGTGGCCGCGGGCACCGAGGCCCGGCGGTCCATCGAACTGGCTGGGCCAGTCTCCCCGGGAGGGTCCGGTGCGAGATATGGGCGGGTGGTACCAGGACGCACCGCCATCGGTCCGGGCACGGGCCGCGGCCGCGTCCGATCGGCCAAGTCGAACAGCCGTTCGATATGGTGCCCGGGCTGGTAGCATTCGAGCGTGCCCGACTTCCGCCTCGTTGCCCCGTTCGAGCCCACCGGCGACCAGCCCGCTGCGATCGATCGCCTGGCCGACGGTGTCCGCCGCGGCCTCCGGCACCAGACCCTCCTCGGGGCCACGGGGACCGGCAAGACCTTCACCTTGGCGAAGGTCATCGAGCAGATCAACCGCCCGACGCTCGTGCTGTCGCACAACAAGACGCTCGCGGCCCAGCTGTACGCCGAATTCCGGGATTTCTTCCCGGACAACGCCGTCGAGTACTTCGTCAGCTACTTCGACTACTACCAGCCCGAGGCGTATCTGCCGCGCTCGGACACCTACATCGAGAAGGACTCGTCGCGCAACGACGAGATCGACCGCTTGCGCCACGCGGCGACCCACGCCCTGTTCGAGCGGCGCGACGTCATCGTCGTGGCGAGCGTCAGCTGCATCTACGGCATC
>DASXQE010000078.1:0-13761 GCA_036493155.1 Candidatus Limnocylindrales bacterium
CTCCATCCCAGGGTCCTCGAGGAGGCCGGCCTGCGGCCGACGCACCTCATCGTGGCCGAGCTGTCCATCGCCGGCCTCGGCGGCGGCCAGCTGGCGACGCGCCCTGCCATCCCGCCGGCGCGCGTCCCCGCGGTCGAGCGCGACCTGGCCGTGGTGATCGCGGAGCCGATCGAAGCTGCGGCGATGGATGCGGTCATTCGGGCCGCGGCGGGCCCGCTGCTGCAGGACGTCCGGCTGTTCGACGTCTATCGCGGGCGACCGCTCGGCGCGGACGACCGCAGCCTGGCCTTCCGGCTCCGGTTCGGCTCGGCTGATCGGACGCTGACCGAGGCCGAGGTCGACGGTGCCGTCGCATCGGTCGTCGCGGCCGTCGAGGCGAACGGCGGCCGGATCCGCAGCTGAACGGTCCATTGCAGCGCCGTTCGAGCCGCTGCTATGGTTCCGCCGCGAGCGCGATCGCGTCGCACGGGCGCTTGCACTGCGGGAGGTGACGGGGGATGCAGGACATGACGCCGTTCGACGTCGTGGCGTTCCTCTTCCTGTTGGGCTGGTTCATCCTCGGCTACGTCCAGGGCGCGGCTCGACGCGTGTTCGGGATCATCGCCCTGGTGTTCGCGCTGCTCGTGGCCGCGCAGCTGACCGACCCGCTGGGCAGCTACCTCGCCACCGAGTGGACGACCGCGCCACCGGCCTACAGCTCCATGGTCGCCTTCGGGGCGCTCTTCCTGGCGATCTGGATCGCGATCAGCCTCGGGATCCAGTGGGCCTACCGCCCAGCGCCGATCTTCCCGAAGTACCCCGCGGTCGACGAGATCCTGGGCGGCCTGCTGGGGATCCTCGAGGGGGCGATCCTCCTGGTCGTGGTCCTGCTCGTGACCGATCCGTACTTTCGCGGCTCGGCCGGGACGACGGCAGCCATCGGCGAGTTCCCGGTCTTCCGGGCCCTCCACGACTTCCTCAACGACTCCCTGACCGCGGGCTACCTGCGCGATCGGATCATCCCGAACCTCCTGGCGATCCTCGGCTTCCTGTTCCCGCGCTCGGTCGTCGACGCGTTCTCGGCGGTCGCGCAGCGATTCGCCTGAGGACGGCCGCGGGGACTCCGGCAACCCTCGATCCGGACGCGGCCCGGAGCATCCTCCGCGGGCCCACGCTGGATGCGGCTCGGCGCCTCCTGGGCGCGAGGCTCGTTCGCGATGGGCCGAGCCCCGAGCCGACGCGCACCGGGCGCGTGGTCGAGGTCGAGGCCTACATCGGCACGGATGACCTGGCCTCCCACGCGCGCTTCGGTCGCACGGCCCGCAACGGCGTCATGTTCGGGCCTCCGGGCATGGCCTACGTGTACCTTGTCTACGGGATGTACCACTGCCTCAACGTCGTCACGGAGCCCGAGGGCCGAGCCGCGGCGATCCTGATTCGCGCCGTCGAGCCGGTCCAGGGCCTGGCCGCGATGCGCGCCGCGCGAGCCCGCGTCCGGACGCCGCGCGCCACCGCCGCGGCCGCGCGAATCGCGAGCGGACCCGGCCTCCTGTGCGCCGTGTTCGGGATCACCCGCGAGGACACGGGCACCGACCTGCTCGATCCGGCCAGCGGCCTTCGAATCGAGATCGCGGCGTCGCCGCTGCCCGACGAGCGGATCGGGGTCACGCCCCGGATCGGCATCGACTACGCCCCGGAGCCCTGGCGCGGCCAGCCGTGGCGGTTCGTCGACCGTGCCAGCGACGCGGTGTCCGGCCGGCGGGCCTGACCTGCCTGACCTGCCTGACCTGGCCGACCGCATGGACGCGCGCTCGATCGACATCCTGGAGTTCCCGCTCGTCCGGGCGCGCCTGGCGGAGCACACCGCCTTCGGTCCGAGCCGGCGCCTCGCCGAGGCCCTGACGCCCGAGCCGGATCCGATCCTCGTGACGCGCGGCCTCGACGAGACGGACGAGGCCCGCGAGCTCCTCCAGGAGCGGCCCGGCGTCGGCATCGCCGGCGCGCGCGACATCGGGCCCGCGATCGAGCGCGCCGCGAGAGCCGGCCGCCTCGAGGCCCAGCAGTTCGTGGATCTCGCCGCGACCCTGGAGGCGACGTCCCGCCTCGAGGCGGCGCTCGCCGGCACGCGCCGTCCGCTCCTGCGCGATCTCGCCCGCGACCTCCATCCGATCCCGGCCCTGCGATCCACCCTGGCCCGCTCGTTCGATCCGGTGGGGGAGCTGCTCGACACGGCCTCGCCCCGGCTCGGCGGCCTCCGGGCCGCCGTGCGGATCGCCTTCGATCGCCTCCGTCGCCGCCTCGACACCCTCGTCGGCTCCGAGCTCGGCAACGCCCTCCAGGAGCCGCTCATCACGCTCCGGAACGGCCGCTACGTCGTGCCGGTCAAGGCCGAAGCCCGGTCGCGGGTCAAGGGCATCGTCCATGACGCTTCCGGCAGTGGCGCGACGCTGTTCATCGAGCCACTGGTCGTCGTGGAGCTCGGCAACGCCTGGCGCGAGGCCCAGCTCGCGGAGCAGGAGGAGGTCGAACGCATCCTCGACGAGCTGTCGGCACTGGTCGGCGCCAATGCCGTCCAGCTGCGTGAGACCCTCGCGGCCCTGGCCCGCTTCGACCTGTGGCAGGCCAAGGCCCAGCTCGCGGCCGACATGGACGCCAGCCGCGCCGAGACGGTCCCGGCCAAGGACCCGCCGGAGGTCGTCCTCCTGTCGGCGCGCCACCCCGGCCTGAGCGGTCGCGTCGTCCCGATCGACATCCGCCTCGGCGATGGCTTCACGGCGCTCGTCGTGACCGGCCCGAACACCGGCGGAAAAACGGTCACGCTCCGCACGCTCGGGCTCCTGTCGCTGATGCACCAGGCCGGCCTCCACGTGCCGGCCGCTCCGGGCAGCCGGTTGCCGGTCTTCCGTGACGTCGTGGCTGACATCGGCGACGAGCAGTCCGTCGCGCAATCGCTGTCGACATTCTCGGGGCACATGCGCCGGATCATCGCGATCGTCGAAGCGGCGGGCCCCGGCACCCTCGTCCTCCTCGATGAGCTGGGCGCCGGCACGGACCCGACGGAAGGTTCGGCCCTCGCCCAGGCCCTGCTGGACCACTTCATCCGGAGCGGCGCGCTCGTCGCGGCGACGACCCACTACGCCGAGCTGAAGGCCTACGCGCACACGACGCAGCGGGCGATGAACGCCGCCGTGGACTTCGACCTCGAGACGCTCAGCCCGACCTACCACCTGTCGATCGGCCTGCCTGGCGGCTCGCAGGCGTTTGCCATCGCGGACCGGCTCGGGCTGCCCGCCGCGATCGTGGCCGACGCGCGCTCGCGGCTGTCCGAGAACGAGCGTGCCTTCGAGGCGACGCTCGCCAGCATCCGGGAGGCCGAGGGCCAATCGACGGAGAACCTGGCCCGGACACGCGACGCCGAGGCACGAGCCGCCGAGGCGCTGCGGGCCGCGGACGAGGAGCGTCGCCGCGCCCGCCGCGAGCGCGATGACGTCGCTCGTCAGGCGAGGGACGAGGCCGACCGGATCGTCGCCGAGCTGCGCGACGAGCTGCTGGCCGCGCGCGTGGCGCTCGAGCGCGGCTCACTGACGGCGCCCGGCATGGATGCGGTCCTCGAGCGGAGCGAGGCGCTGGCGGAGCGGTTGGCGGCCGATGGCGAGGCGGGCGACGGGCCCGTGCCCGACGGTGCCGCCGACCCGACCGCGGCTGGAGATCCCTCCGCGCCGACCTCGGCGTCCGCGCGCCGCGCGGGCCGCGGGCGAACACGTCCACCGCAGGAGCCGAGCCCACCAGGCCTGGGCGATCGGGTGCGCAGCCGGTCGGGCGGCTGGGAAGGCCGGATCGTGGCCGTCGATCGGTCGGGTCGCCGGGCGACGCTCGAGGCCGGCTCGATGCGGATCTCGGCGGAGCTGTCGGACCTGGAGCCCCTGGAATCCGAGGCGACCTCATCACGCGGCCCCACGATCGGGGAGGGGGGCGGGTCGAACGTCGAGGCGCTCCGGCTGGCCCGGGCGCGAGCGGTCCCGCTGTCGCTGGACCTGCGCGGGGCCCGGGTCGACGAGGCGCTCGCCGGCCTGGAGCGCTACATCGAGGATGCGTCGTTGTCGGGGCTCGGCCAGGTCACGGTCATCCACGGCCTGGGCACCGGCGCGTTGCGCGACGCGGTGCGGTCCGCGTCCGCGGCGCATCCGCTCGTGAAGAGCGTGCGTCCGGGCGAGCGCGGCGAAGGCGGCGACGGAGCCACGGTCGTCACCCTCGGCTGAGTCGGGCGCCCAACGCCGGTTGCCCGGCGCCGGCGCCCGGCGTCACGTCGACCCGGGACTGGGCGATGGCTGGGGCTTCGGCGTCGGTGTCGGCTTGCCGCCGCCACCACCGTGCGTCGGCGTCGGGCCCGGCGTCGGACCCGGCGGCGCGGAGATGCAGGGCGTCGGTGAGGCATCCGGCGGGCCGCCGCCCGGGCCGGGCCCGCATTGGTTGACGACCGCGGAGCAGACGTCCGTCGGGGCGAAGGAGCCACCCCACGTCCGCCCGAACGGCACGAGGAAGCCGTCGAAGAAATACTGGGTCGGCGTGCTCCGGGGGCCGCCCCGGACGCCCGGGCCCTTGGCCGCCCGCTGGGCCCAGTCCTGGGTGAACGACTGCCAGGCCGGGAAGGCCTGCTCCATGTTGCTGAAGTCGAGGTAGCCCTTCGTGACCTCGGGGCCGGTGCAGCCGTCCTGCCACAGCTTGCCCGTGGCGCTGTCGATCTGGGTGTCGACGTGGAGGGTGTCCTTGCCGACGTTCTCCGTGCCCTTGATGAAGTTCTCGCTCACGGTCTTGACCGTGTAGGGGCCCGGGAGCTGGCCGCTGAAGGCGTCGACCGTCTCGGTCACGAGGCCGCTCGGCCGCTTGAAGTCGGCGATGGGCATGCCCTTGGTGACCGCGGTCATGATGTGGTTCCAGAGGGCCTCGGAGCTGCCGACGGAGGTCACCTCCCCGGCGGCCGACGAATCGGAGTTGCCCATCCAGATCCCCACCACGATCGCGGGCGCCTTCGGGTCGGCCGGCGGGGCGACGTAGCCGAAGGCCGTGATGTCCTTGTTGTCGTCGGTCGTCCCGGTCTTGACCGTCGCGGGCCGCCGGACGCCCTTCTCGTACACCGTCCAGCGGGCCCAGTAGGCGTTCTGGCTCTTGAGGGTATTGCCCTGGAGGATGTCGGTCACGATGTAGGCAGCCTGCGGGCTGACGACCTGCTTGCCCTGCACGGCCGGCGCGTTGGGGGTCGGGTAGATGACCGTGCCGTTGCGGTCCTTGACCTCGAGGATCGTCGTGCGCGGCATGAGCATGCCGCTGTCGGCGATCGCGCCGAACGCGCTCGTGAGGTCGATGGCGTGCATCTCGAGCGTGCCGATGGCCATCGACGTCACCGGCCCGGTCACGGTCGGCGGGTACACGAAGCCGAAGTCCAGGGTCCGCTGGTACAGGTGGTTGAGCCCCTGGATCATGCTCAGCTTGATTGCCGGGATGTTCAGCGAGAACTGCAGGGCCGACCGGGCCCGGACCGGGCCGCGCTCGTTCTTGTCGGCATCGGCCGGCGTGAACCCGCGCCCGAAGTCCGTCACGACGTCCATGAACACGCTCGCCGCGGTGATGGCGTGGTCGTCGATGGCGCTGACGTAGTTGATCGGCTTGACCGCGGACCCCATCTGGCGGAAGGCGTCCGACAGGATGTCGTACTGCGGCTGGAACTTGCTGGTCGCGGGGAGGTAGTAGCCGGCGCTGCCGCCGTAGGCCAGGATCTGGCCGGTCCGGTAGTCCAGGGCGACGCCGGCGTCGTTGTTGATGTTCTTGCCCCGGAAGGCCAGGATCCAGCCCCAGTCCGAGGTCGGGACGCCCTGCTGCTTCAACAGCGCCTTGGCCTGGTTGAGGGTCGCCGCCTGGGGGATGCGGGCCGCGACGTACAGCCACTTCTCGACCTGCTGCTGCATGTCGTAGTTGAGCGTCGTCGTGACCTGGTAGCCGCCGGTGTCGACCTGCTCGCAGGCGTCCTTCGACTCGACGCCGCAGAGCAGCGCCCCGAGCTGCTCCCGGACCTGCCACACGAAGTGGGGCGCCTTCCACTGGGGCAGGACCTGGGGAGCCAGGACGACCGGCTCGGACATCGCCGCCTCGAACTCGGCTGTGGTGTGCTTGCCGGCGGAGAGGACGCTGCGCGTCTCCATGAGCTGCAGGACCTGGTTGCGGCGCTGGACGATCGGCGCGCTGGCCGGAACGACGAGCTGGGTCTTGTCCGCCGGGCACTCCGCGCCCGCGGCGACGGTGACCGTGCAGGCCTGCTGGGCGTTTCGGACGAGGTCGAAGTCCGTCGGGGACTGGGGAATCGCGGCCAGGATCGCCATCTGGGCGATCGTCAGGTCCTTGACGTCCTTGCCGAAGTAGCTCTGCGCCGCGGCCTGGATGCCATAGGCCTGGTTGCCGTAGAAGTTCTGGTTGAGGTAGGCCTCGATGATCCGCTGCTTGCCCTCGACCCCGGAATCCTCCTGGGTCAGCCGGATCGACTGGATGATCTCCTTGATCTTCCGGTCGTAGACCGAGCCGCTGAAGGCGCTGTCGGGCAGGAGCCTCGCCCGGACGAGCTGCTGGGTGATCGTCGAGCCGCCGCGGGGGTGGCCCGTCAGGGTGTCGATGGTGGCCGAGATGAAGCCACCGAGGTCGAAGCCCGGGTTCGTCCAGAAGTCCTTGTCCTCGATCGAGGTCGTGGCGTCGATCATCTCGGGCGGGATGTCGGCGAACGCCATGACCTCGCGGCGGTGCTCGCCGAAGGTTGCCAGCTGGACCTGGCCGGTCCGATCGAACACGGTCGTCGGGGAGTCGAAGGTCAGGTTGTTGAAGGCCTGCTGGGGATCGGGCAGGTCCCGGCTGTAGTAGGCGTACGCGCTGACGGCGGCGACGAACCCGACCGCGCCCAGCACGAGGAAGCTGGAGAACAGCAGGAGCGGGATCGCGAGGGCGACCTTGCGGGCCGCGCTACCTCCCCGACCACGCCTCGCGGCGCCGTTGCGGCGGTGGCGCTGGCGCCGCTGGAGGCTCGTTTGCATGGCCGCGGCGACGATACCATAGGGCCCGTGCGGGTCATTTCCCCCCATCGGGTGCGGTCACGACGCCCTGTCGTGTAGGCCTGTGACGGCCGTCCTCCGATCGTTACGCCTTCTTCACACGGAGCCCGGGGACCTCGGTCGATGACGTCATTCGAGCCCGGCCTGGCGGGCCTCATCCCGGAGCTGCGCTGGCGTGGCATGTTCCACGCAGCCTCGGACGGCTTCGAAGCGAGGCTCGCCGCCGGCCAGGCCATCAGCGGCTACAACGGCTTCGATCCCTCGGGCCCGTGGCTCCACATCGGCCATCTGGTCCCGATCTTCGGCCTCATCCATTTCCAGCGCCATGGCGGCCGGCCGGTCGCGCTGATGGGCGGTGGCACGGGGATGATCGGCGACCCGTCCGGCCGGTCCAGCGAGCGGAAGCTCCTGACCCGCGACGAGCTCGAAGCCAACATCGCCGTGCTGCGGCCCCAGTTCGAGCGGCTGCTCGACTTCTCCGGCCCGAACGGCACGTTGCTGCTCAACAACCTGGACTGGTTGGCGCCGCTGCACCTCCTCGAGTGGCTGCGCGACGTCGGCAAGCACTTCACGATCCCGTACATGCTGGCCAAGGACTCCGTGCAGCTCCGGCTGGAGCGTGGCCTGTCGTTCACCGAGTTCAGCTACATGCTGATCCAGGCGACCGACTTCGAGCATCTCCACCGGACGATGGGCGTCGAGCTGCAGATGGGCGGCGCCGATCAGTACGGCAACATCACGGCCGGGCTGGAGCTCATCCGGCGGACCGCGGCGCGGGCCGAGCAGGACGCGCCGGATGCGTACGCGCTGGCCTACCCGCTGCTGCTGTCGCCCTCGGGCGCCAAGTTCGGCAAGTCCGAGGGTGGCGACAGCATCTGGCTCCATCCCGACGGGACCTCGCCCTACGCCTTCTACCAGCACTGGGTCAACACCGACGATCGTGACGTGCCGGTCTACCTGCGGTGGTTCACGACCAAGGATCCGGCCGAGATCGAGGCGCTGGATGCCGAGGCGGCCGCCCGTCCCGAGGGGCGGGCCGCGCAGCGGGCACTGGCGCTCGACGTGACGGGCCGAGTCCACGGCGAGGCGACCGCCCGGGCCGTGGCCGAGGCGTCGGTGGCCCTGTTCGACCCGGCGCCGATCGTCGACCCGGCTCGGCTCCAGGGACTGCATGCGCTCGTCGGCGGGTTCACGACGACGGCGGCCGGCGAGACGCCGGCTGCGGCCGTGCTGGCCGACGCCGGGCTCGTGGCCTCGCGGGGCGAGGCCCGGCGGCTCATCCAGAACGGCGGGGTCACGATCAACGGCGTCCGCCTCGGCGACCCGAACGCGGCGATGCCGCCGGCGATCGCCGGCGAGTGGTACGAGGTCCGGATCGGGAAGCGCAAGCGCGAGATCGGTCGGCGCGTCCCGGCCTAGCGGGCTGGGGACCGCGGGCCCGCCTCAGCCGAGCTCGTGCGCCGCCGCGATGAGGCGGTCGTCCTGGTCGACGTCACGAACGGTCAGCCGCAGGCAGGCCGCGAGTGGATGGTCCGCCGGGTAGGTGCGCGGGACGAGGCCTCTCCGCAGCAGCCCTTCGGTCACGACCGCGGCCCGCTCGGGCGTGCCGAGGTCGACCAGCAGGAAGTTCGTGCGCGACGGCAGCACGGTCCAGCCGGCGTCCGAGAGCGCTGCGGCGAATCGGGCTCGCTCCGGCCCGATGCGATCGACCGTCGCGCGGGCCACGTCATCAGCCCGCAGGAGCGCCTCGCCGACCGCAACCGATACGACGGACACGGAGCCCGGCGGCCGGTACACGGCCAAGGCCTCGATGACCTCGGGCCGTGCCAGCGCGAACCCGACGCGGAGCCCGGCGATGGCGTAGGCCTTGCTCAAGGTCCGGACCACGACGAGTCGCGGGTACTCGAAGCGGAGCGCAGCCAGCGACCCGCCGACGAACTCGGCGTACGCCTCGTCGAGGACGACGACCGGCGCCGGACGCCCGCCCGCGTCGGCATCGGCGAGGAGGCCGCGGAGGAGCTCCGCGATCGCGCCGTCGGGCTCGGGCATGGCCGTCGGATTGTTGGGGCTGCACAGCCAGATGACGTCGGCCGGCTGCGCGGCCCGGATCCCCGGCCCGTCGATGGCCCAGCCCTCGCCACGGAGGCGCGGCACCGGCACGACGCTGGCGAGCCGCTGCGAGGTGACCACGCCGAACATCGCGTACGTCGGCGTCGGCACGATCGCCCGGCCACCCTGCGGGATGAAGGCCTTGCCGATGAGGTCGAGGATCTCGTCGGCGCCCGCGCCCACGAGGAGCTCGGACGGCTCGCAGCCGTAGCGTGCGGCCGCGGCCTCGATCAGCCCGCGGTAGTCGGACGGCGGGTACTCCGACACGGGGATCTGGAAGTCGCCGGCCCGGATCATCCGATCCGCGAGGGCCGGCGGCGTCGTGACGGTGTTCAGGTCGAATCGCTCGATCGCCTCGAGCGGCAGGCCATAGCGGGCCGCGACCGCCTCGCTCGTCGCCTCCCAGCTGTAGCTGGTCGGCTTGGCCGGGATCGCGAACGTGACCGGGGTCGGGCTCACGTGGCGGCCCAGGGCTGGGTGGCGGTCCGTGCCTGCGGGCGGCCGGTCAGTGGGCAGCCGCCTCGGTGGCCTTGCGGTGGGCCTCGATGACCTTGTCGGCCACGTGGCCCGGCACCTCTTCGTAGTGGTCGAGGGTCGCGCTGAACGTGCCTCGGCCGCCGGTGATCGAGCGCAGCTCGGTGGCATACGAGAACAGCTCGGACTGCGGCACCTGGGCGCTGATGACCTGCTGGCCGTCGGACTGGTCCATGCCGAGGACCCGGCCCCGCCGGCCGTTGAGGTCGCGGTTGACCTCGCCCATGAAGGTCTCCGGGATCCGGACCTCGACGTGCATGATCGGTTCGAGGAGTGCCGGCTTGGCCTGGAGGATGCCGTCCTTGAGGGCCATCGACGCGGCGATCTTGAACGACAGCTCGTTCGAGTCCACCGGATGGAAGGAGCCGTCGTAGAGCGTCGCCTTGAAGTCGGACAGGGGGTAGCCGGCGATGACGCCGTCGGCGGCCGTCTCGCGGATGCCCTTCTCGACCCCGGGAAAGAAGTTCCGGGGCACGGAGCCGCCCACGACCCGCTCGCCGAACTCCACGCCGCCACCGGGATTGGGCTCGAGCTCGATCCAGACGTCGCCGAACATCCCGTGGCCGCCCGTCTGCTTCTTGTAGCGGCCGTGGCTCTGGACCTTGCCGCGGATCGTCTCGCGATATGGCACCCGCGGCGTCCGGGTCACGATCGCCGAGCCGAACTTGCGCTTGAGCCGCTCGATGATGACGGCGCTGTGGGCCTCGCCCATGGTGATCAGGACCTGGTCGCCGGCATCGGTCCGCTCGACCCGCGCCGACGGCTCCTCCTCGAGCATCCGCTGCAGCGCCGGGCCCATCTTGTCGAGGTCGGCCTTCGACTGCGGGTCGATCGCCATCGTCAGGGTCGGGTGCGGGAAGGCCATCGCCGGCAGGGTCAGGGGGTGATCCTTCGACGACAAGGCGTCACCGGTCACCGTGACCGCGAGCTTGGCCACCGCGCCGATCTCGCCGGCCTTCAGCTCGCCGGTCGGCTCCTGCTCCTTGCCGTGGAGCAGCAGCAGCTGGCCGATCCGCTCCTCGGCGTCGTGGTTGGCGTTCCAGACATGCCCCTGGGAGTGGATCGTGCCCGAGAAGACCCGGATGTAGGTGAGCCGGCCGACGAACGGATCGGCCGCGGTCTTGAAGACCTGGGCGAGCAGCGGCCCGTCCGGATCCGGGGCGATCTCGATGTCCTTGCCGCTCTTGTCCGTCGCGGTCATCGGACCTTCGTCGGCCGGCGAGGGCAGGTAGCGGACGATCGCGTCCTGGAGCGCCTGGAGACCGATGCCGTGCGTGGCGCTGCCGACGAGGACGGGCGCCAGGATCGAGTCCTTGACGCCCTTCCGGAGACAGGCCTCGAGCTCGGGATCGGAGATCTCCTCGCCATCGAGGTACTTCACGAGGACGTCGTCGTCGGCCTCGGCCGCGGCCTCGAGCAGCTGATCGCGCCGTCGCGCGACCTCGTCACCGAGGCCGGCCGGGATCGGGACCTCGACCTCCTTGCCGCCCTGCAGCTCGAAGGCCTTGCGATGGACCAGGTCGACATAGCCGCTGAACGACTCGCCCTTGCCGATCGCCAGGTGCAGTGGGGCGACCTTGTTGCCGAAGGCGGCGCGGAGGGCATCGAGGGCGCGGGTCGCGTCGGCGTTCTCGCGATCGCTCTTGTTGATGAAGAAGCAGGCCGCGGTGCCGGTGCCGCGGCCGAGGGCCACGGCCTGCTCCAGGCCGGCCTCGACACCGCCGCTGGCGTCCATGACGAAGATCGCGCCGTCGGCGGCATGGAAGCCCGACACGACCTCGGCCGAGAAGTCCAGGTAGCCGGGCGCGTCGAGCAGCGTCACGCGGGTCCCGTCCGCCTCGAACGTCGCAACGGCCAGGCTCAGCGACTCGCGGCGCTTCTGCTCCTCGGGCTCGAAGTCCAGGTGCGACGAGCCGTCGTCGACCTTGCCGAGGCGCTGCACCGCGCCGGCGCGGAAGAGGAGCTGTTCGGCCAGCGTCGTCTTGCCCGAGCCGGTGTGGCCCGCGAGGACGACGCTTCGGAGGTGGGGCAGGTCGACGCTCTTCATGGTCATGCCGTGCATCCTCGCGGTCCGGTGGTGCGGCGTCGGGTCGTCGGAGCGGCCCGTGGTTGGGCCGTGTTGTCGTGAGGTTATCGTGGCCCGGAGCCCGGCGGAGCCCCCGGTATACTCGGGCGCGATGTCCGGTCACTCCAAGTGGTCCCAGATCAAGCGCCAGAAGGGCGTCAACGACACCAAGCGTGGCGCCGTCTTCACCAAGGTCGCGCGCGAGATCATGATCGCGGCGCGGGCCGGCGGCGGCGATCCGGACGGCAACTTCCGGCTTCGCCTGGCGATGGAGAAGGCCCGCGCCGTCAACATGCCCCAGGACAACATCAAGCGGGCGATCGAGCGCGCCACCGGATCCGGCGAGGGCGAGCAGATCGAGGAGATCGTCTATGAGGGCTACGGCCCGGGTGGCGTGGCGATCCTCGTCGAGGCGGCGACGGACAACCGCAACCGCACCGCGGCCGACGTCCGGGCGATGTTCACCAAGGCCGGCGGCCAGCTGGCCGGCTCCGGCGCCGTGGCCTGGCAGTTCGAGCCACGCGGCCTGATCTCCGTGCCGAAACGGGGCGCCGATGCCGACGAGGTGGCGTTGACCGCGATCGATGCCGGGGCCGAGGACGTCGACACCGAGGGCGAGAGCATCGAGATCTACACGACACCCGGCGATCTCGAGAAGGTTCGCAAGTCGCTCGGCGAGTCGGGCATCCCGGTCGACACCGCCGAGAGCGCGATGGTCGCCAAGAACACCGTCGAGGTCGACGAGAACCGGGCGCGCCAGAACCTTCGCCTCGTCGAGATGCTCGAGGACCACGACGACATCCAGCGGGTCACGGCCAACTTCGACATCCCCGAGGAGCTCCTGGCCGAGGTCGCCGGTTGACCGAGGCTGTCCGGGAGGCTCGACCCGGACCAGCCGCCCGATGATCGTCCTCGGGATCGACCCCGGGACGGCCGCCCTCGGCTACGGGGTCGTCGAACGGACCGGCGCCCGGCTCCGCCTCGTCGATGCCGGCTGCCTCGAGACCCCGCCCACGTGGGCGCTGCCGCAGCGCCTGCTGGCCGTCCATCGGCTGGTCGTCGAGCAGATCGAGCTCCACCGGCCGGACCTCGTCTCGGTCGAGCGGCTGTTCTTCCAGAAGAACGCCCAGACGGCGTTCGCCGTCGGCCAGGCGCGCGGCGTCGTCCTGCTCGCGGCCGCCGCCGCCGAGGTGCCGGTCCGCGAGCCCACCCCCAACGAGGTCAAGACGGCGGTCACGGGCTATGGCGCCGCGGACAAGGAGCAGGTCGGGCGGATGGTGGCGGTCCTGCTGGGCCTCGACGCGCCGCCTCGTCCGGACGACGCCGCCGACGCCGTGGCGGTGGCCATCTGGGCCGCCAACAGCGAGCGCGACCTCGGCGCGGCTCCGACGCGGACGGTCGGTGCGATGGACCGCTCCGCCGTGACCCCGGCGCCGGCCGGCGAGAGCCCGTACGACCGGGCGGTTCGCGAGGCCCTCGCCCGCGAGCGCTCCACGACCAAGGCGCGCTGACCACGCCGTGATCGCCTCGCTCGACGGCATCGTGGGGGCCGTGGCCCTCGATTCGCTCGTCATCGAGGTCGGCGGGATCGGCTACCGGGTGTACGCCGCGCCATCGGTCCTGGCCGCGGCCCCGCCGGGCGGCCGCCTGAAGCTGTTCACCCACCACGTGTTCCGCGAGGACCAGCAGGCGCTGTACGGCTTCCGGACCGCGGAGGAGCTCGGGTTCTTCGGCTTGCTGCTCACGGTCACCGGGGTGGGCCCCAAGGTCGCCATGGCGATCGTCGGGTCACGCGCCACGCCGGACCTCCAGCTCGCGATCATGCAGCAGGACCAGGCGGTCCTCGTCGCGATCCCGGGGATCGGCAAGAAGCTCGCCGAGCGGGTCATCTTCGAGCTCAAGGAGAAGGTCGCGGCGGCGGGCATCGCGGCGTCGGGCACGGCCATCGCCAGCGAGTACGCCTCCGAGGGCGAGGTCGTCGGC
>DASXQE010000079.1:0-11985 GCA_036493155.1 Candidatus Limnocylindrales bacterium
GCGACCCGGCCGTCGACCGCGACATAGGCGGGCGTCGCCGCTGCCGGCATCGAGGCGCCAGCCAGCGGCTCGAGGTCGACTCCGTGCTCGGCCATGAGCCGGCGGCTGCCGATCAGCACCTCGACGGGTTGGCCGTCGACCACGACCCGGGCAGCGACCCCGAGGCCGCCGATCGACTCGAACGACGTCGTCTCGAGCGCGGGCACGGCAGCCTCCGCGCCAGCGCGCCGGACGATCGCGGTCGCGGCCGGGTGCTGGCTCCCGCGTTCCGCTGCGGCGGCCAGGCCGAGCACCTGGCTGACCTGCCAGCCCGGGGCCGCAACGAGCGCGACGACCTCCGGCCGGCCCTCGGTGAGCGTGCCGGTCTTGTCGAAGGCGACCGCCGTGATCCGGTGCGCGGCCTCCAGCGCCTCGCCGCCGCGGATGAGGATGCCCGCCTCGGCGCCGCGGCCCGTGCCGACCATGATCGCCGTCGGCGTGGCGAGGCCCATCGCGCAGGGGCAGGCGATGACGACGACGCTGATGAAGGCCGTCAGGGCGAATGGCAGGCGCGGCTCCGGTCCCAGCAGCAGCCAGCCGACGAAGGTGATCGCACCGAGCGCGAGGACCAGCGGCACGAAGCGCTCGCTGACGCGGTCGGCCAGGCGCTGGATCGGGGCCTTGCTCCCTTGGGCGTGGCGAACGAGCTCGACGATGCCCGCCAGGGCCGTCTCGCGACCGACGCGGGTGGCCCGCATGACGAACGAGCCCGTCGTGTTCAGCGTGCCGCCGATGACCTCGTCGCCGAGGCCCTTCGCCGCCGGCATCGCCTCGCCGGTCAACATCGATTCGTCGACGGCGGAGGCGCCGGCCGTGACGCGGCCGTCGACCGGGACGCGGTCTCCGGCGCGGACGCGGAGCAGGTCACCCGGCTGGACCGCGGCCAGCGGGACCTCGACCTCGGTCTCGCCGTCGAGGCGCCGGGCCACGGGCGGCTGGAGGGCGATGAGCCCGCGGATCGCCGCCGAGGTCTGGAGCTTCGCCCGGGCCTCGAGCCATCGGCCCAGGAGGATCAGCCCGATGATGATCGTGGACGAGTCGAAGTACGTGACGGGGTCCAGCCCCGAGCCCGCGAGGATCGCGGGCCAGACCGTGATGAGGGCGGAGTAGCCGAACGCGGCCGTCGTGCCGACCACCACGAGGGTGTCCATGTTCGTGGTCCCGTGCCGGGCGGCGCGCCACGCGGCGCGGTAGAAGCGGGCGCCGGGCCACGCCTGGATCACGGCCGCAGGCACCAGCGCGATCCAGTTCCTGGCTGTCATCGCGAGGATGTCGCCGGGCCAGGCCATCAGCGCCATGATCCCGGCCGAGACCGCGATCGCACCCACGGCGCCGAGCAGCAGCTGACGAGCATCGCCCAGCCGATCCGCGGCGTCCCGGGCAGCCTCGTCGGCCAGGCTCAGGTCCGCGCGCGCCACCGCGGGCTCGGGCCGCACCTCGTAGCCAGCCGCCTGGACCGCGTGGACGAGCTCGGTGCGGCCCGCGACCGCCGGCAGGTAGCGGATCGTCGCGAGCTCGGTGGCGAGATTGACCGCGGCGGCCTCGACCCCCGGGGTCTGGCGCAGGAACCGCTCGATCCGGTTGACGCACGAGGCGCAGGTCATGCCCTCGATGGGCAGCTCCACCTCGAAGGCATCCGGGCCCGCGAGCGGCGCGCCGGCGGAGGCGGCCGTGGCGCTGGATCCGGGTCGGGTGGCGGCAGGTGCTGACATACTCCCCCGGAGTATACCAGCCGGTCCGCGCTCGGCCACGCGGGGCGTGTGGTTGCGGCCCGGGGCCCGACGCTACACTCGGGCTCTCTCCAGCGGGCGCACGGAGGTCGGTCCTTGGCTCAGTCGACCGCGGCCCCGGGCATGTTCTCGGTGTTCCGCAATCGCCGGTTCGCGCTCCTGTGGACCGCCCAGCTCGTCTCGACGATCGGCTCGTCGCTGACGGACCTGGCCGCGGCGATCTTCGTGTTCAACGTCACGCACTCGGCCCTGAACGTCGGGCTGACGCTGATGGTCACGGCGATCCCGACGCTGTTCGTCGGCCTGTTCGCGGGCGTGTTCGTCGATCGCTTCGACCGCAAGCGGATCCTCCAGGCCTCCGACCTGCTGCGGGGCTTGCTCGTCCTGTCGATCCCGTTCCTGGTCGTCGACACCGGCAACATCGCGACGCTCTACGTGATCCTGTTCCTGGCGGCGGTCGTCCGGCAGTTCTTCGATCCGGCCTGGGAGAGCGTCCTGCCCGAGATCGCCAGCGAGGAGGAGCTCGCCCGAGCCAACTCGTTCCTGTCGATCAGCTCATTCGGCTCGACGGCCATCGGCTTCGCGGCGGCCGGGTTCCTCAGCGGCATCAACCCCCACGTGCCGTTCATCATCGACGCCGCGACGTTCCTCTTCTCGCTCGTCTGCGTGACCCTCGTCCGGATGCCGAAGCACGCCGAAGGGCCGGCTGAGTCGACCTCGGTCGGCGTTGTTGTCTCCAACCTGAAGTCCGGCGCGAAGACCCTGTGGGAGCTGCCGATCCTGCGGTCCCTGTTGATCGCCGCGCTCCCGGTCAACCTGTCGTTCGGGCTCTGGAACGTCCTGCTGCTGCCGATGGCCATCCGGGCGCTCAACGCGACCGAGGCGGAGTACGGCCTCCAGGAGGGCCTGACCTCGGTCGGCTTCGCCGTGGCGGCCCTGCTCATGGCGAAATACATCGACCGCCTGCCCGAGATCGAATGGATGACCGCCTCGATCATCGGCATGGGCCTCTTCGGCGTGGCCTACGGCCTTGCCCCGAACATCCAGATCGCCATCGTCATCGTGATGTTCTCGGGCTTCCTCAACGCCCCGTTCGGCATCGCCCGCCGGACGCTCCTGCAACGCAACATCCCCCGGGCGATGCGCGGCCGGGTGTTCTCGGCATTCTTCGTCACCCGCGACGTGACGTTCCTCCTCGGGATGGCCGGAGCGGGCCTGGCCGACATCTTCGATGTCCGCGACCTGGTCATCCTCTCCTCGACGGTCCTCATCGGAGCTGGCGTCCTCCATGCCTTCCTGCCCGGCCTGCGACGCCCCGCCACCGAGTGGCGACGGGCCCTCCAGCTGCTCGGGACGGCGCCGCACGCGCCCACCCTCGCCGAGGGCCGGGCCGCCACGATGCTCGACTTCGACCGCTTGATCGACGTCCTGCCCGAGATCGGCGGCCTGGCGATGACCCGCCGCACGGCGTTCCTGAGCGGGGCCACGTTCCATCGCGCCGATCGCGGCATGGCGATCGTCAAGGTCGGCGACACGAGCGACTCGGCGTTCTTCGTCCTCGGTGGCAAGGCGGTCGCCGGCGTGCCCCAGGATGGTGGCAGCTATCGAGCCCTCTCGGCCATGGGCGCCGGTGACTTCTTCGGCGAGATCGCGGCGATCACCGGCAGCCCGCGCACGGCCAACGTGGTGGCCGAGGACGACCTCGAGCTGATCCAGGTGCCTGGCACGACCCTCAAGTCGCTGCTCGAGGTCCCCGTGATGGAGCAGCTCATCGACTCGAAGCTCGCCGAGCGGCTGACGCGGACCGCCGATGCGGACCTCGTCCGGCTGGCCGGCCTCAACCAGGGCGACCTGCGGGCCCTCCGCCGCCGCGGGTCGACCCGCCGCAAGGCCGACGCCGAGCCCACGCCGGTCGGCTCGACGGGCTGACCCATGGCGCGCAGCGCCCCGGACCGCGATCGCACGGTAGAGACGCGACCGGTCGTGACCATGGTCACGTCCGACCTGAAGGGCTCGACGGCGCTCGGCGAGCGGCTCGATCCCGAGGCCCTGCGCGAGGTCCTGAACCGCTACTTCGCGGTCATGCGCGTGGTGTTCGAGTCCCACGGTGGCCGCATCGAGAAGATCATCGGCGACGCGATCGTCGCGGTGTTCGGCCTGCCCGAGCCCGCCGAGGACGACGCCATCCGGGCCGTCGAGGCGGCCGCGGAGAGCATGCGGGCGCTGGCGACCCTCAACGACGAGCTCGACGCCGGCTGGGGCGTCCGGCTCGTGACCCGGACCGGGGTCGCCACGGACGAGGTCACGTTCGGCGAGGACCTCGAGGGCCAGCACGTCCTCCTGGGTCCCGCCGTCGACATCTCGGGCGTCATGGAGCAGAACGCCCCGCCGCTCGAAGTCCTGATCGCCAACACCACCCGCGTGGCGATCGGCGACAGCGCCGAGGTCGAGGCGATGGGGCCGGTCTCGCCGAAGAACTCCACCGATGCCTTCGATTCGTACCGGCTCGTCTCGATCAAGGAGCGCCATCGCGAGCGCGCCGCGGCGAACCTGGCAGACGCCGCGGTTCGGGACACCCGCCGGACGGTCTCGATCGTGTTCGCGCTCGCGAAGGTCCACTCCACGACGGGCGAGGAGCTTGGCGCCGGCGTGCTGCGCGACGTCATGTCGCGCTACTTCGACGCGATGCGCCAAGCCCTCGAGCACCACGGCGGGACGGTCGAGAAGTACATCGGCGACGCCGTCATGGCCGTCTTCGGCCTGCCGATCCGCCACGAGGACGACGCGCCCCGGGCGGTCCGCGCGGCCTGGGACATGCAGCAGGCCATGGCCACGCTCAACGACGGCTTCCGGACCGAGTACGGCGTGGAGCTCGAGGGCCACATCGGCGTCAACACCGGCGAGGTCATCGCGAGCGGCGACGCGGCGTCAGCCCAGCGCCTCGTGACCGGCGACACGGTCAATACCGCGGCCCGGCTCGAGCAGGCCGCCGCGGCTGGCGAGATCGTCCTCGGGGAGCTGACGCAGCGGCTCAGCCGCGGCGAGGTCGAGGTCGAGGCGATCCCGCCGCTGACCCTCAAGGGCAAGGCCGAGCCGGTACCGGCGTATCGGCTGCTCGGGGTGGGCCACCACTCGTCCACGACCAGCGCGACGCCGTTCGTCGGTCGCGCCGCCGAGATGGAACGCCTCCGGGCGACCCTCCAGGCGGCGATCGAGTCGGGCAAGGCGGGGCTCATCAACGTGGTCGGCGACGCCGGCGTCGGCAAGTCGCGCCTCATCCGGGAGTTCGCCGACCAGGCGTCCGAGCAGGCCACCGTCCTCCGCGGCCGCTGCCTGCCCTACGGCAACGGCATCACGTTCTGGCCGCTCAACGAGGCCATCGGCGGGCTGGCCCACATCGAGAGCACCGACAGTCCGGCGATGGCCATCGAGAAGATCCGGGGCCTGCTGCTCGCCGCGCCGGAGCGGCGCGCCAGCCAGGACGACGTCACGGCGATCGTCGACCGCGTCGCCACGGCGATCAACCTGACCGCCACACAGTTCCCCGTCGCCGAGCTGCTGTGGGGGGCGCGCCGGCTGCTGGAGATCCTGTCCCGCGAGCTGCCGCTGGTCTTCATCATCGACGACCTCCACTCCGCCGAGGCGACCTTCCTGGATCTCCTCGACGCGATCGTCGAGAGCTCCACGGACGCGCGGATCGTCCTGCTGACCTCGGCCCGCCGCGAGCTGGCCGAGCGACACCCGGACTGGGCGACCGCCAACGCCGAGCGGACGATCACGCTGACGCCGCTGTCCGACGCGGAGGCCGGGACGGTCGTCGGCGAGCTCCTCGGAGCGCTCGACGAGGACGTCCGATCCCGGATCGCCGAGGCTGCCGAGGGCAACCCGCTGTACCTCGAGCAGATCGTCTCGATGCTCGTCGAGACGAAGGCCATCGAGCGCGATGGCGAGCGCTGGGTGGCGCGGTCGGGCAGTGGCCAGCTGGCGATCCCGCCGACCGTCCAGGCCCTCGTCGCGGCCCGCCTCGACGCCCTCGGCAGCGACGAGCGCCAGGTCATCGAGCCGGCCTCCGTCATCGGCCTGTCGTTCCCGCAGGACGCCCTGACCGAGCTCGTCGAAGCCACGGTCCGGTCGGACCTCGACATCGAGCTGTCATCGCTCGCGATCAAGGAGCTCATCCGGCGGGTCCAGGCCGGCGATCTGGTCTATCGCTTCGGCCACGGCGTCATTCGGGACACGGCCTACGGCGGCCTGCTGAAGCGCGTCCGGGCCGCGCTCCACGAGCGCTTCGTCACCTGGGCCGAGCGGGTCAACCGGGAGCGCGGCCGGGAGCAGGAGTTCGAGGAGATCCTCGGCTACCACCTCGAGCAGGCGTATCGCTACCGGACGGAGCTGTCCGTGGCCGACGAGGCCGCGCGAGCCGTGGGCGATCGAGCTGCCCAGAAGCTGTCGAATGCCGGCCGGCGGGCGCTGGCTCGGGGAGACCTGCCGGCCGCGGTCAGCCTCCTGCGTCGCTCGGTGGACGTGCTACCGGCCAGCTCCGCGTTCCGGGTGGAGCTGCTCGTCGACTTGGCCGACGGCCTGCTGCAGCAGGGCTCGTTCGAGGAGTGCAAGACGGTCCTCGACGAGGCGGCCCAGCTCGCAACCGAGCTCCACGAGGCGCAACTGGCCTCGCGCGCCGCCATCCTGCGAGTGTCCCTCGACCTCTTCACCGGCGCGGGCCAGGGCGGTTCGGCGGCGATTGAGGCCGCCGAGGCGGCGATGCCGGCCCTCGCCGAGGCCAGGGACGACGGCGGGCTCGCGCGGGCCTGGCGGTTGCGAATGAGCGTGCTCCTGCAGGTCGGCAAGCTCGAGGAGGCGGCGGTCGCGGCCGGAGCGGTGGTGCGCCACGCAAACGCCGCTGGTGACGCTCGCTTAGCGGCTCGCAGCGCTCCGGCGATCTCGTACATCCTCGTCCACGGCCCGGAGCCGGTGGCCCAGGCGATCAGCCAATGCCAGGGTCTGCTCGAGACGGTCGCCGGTGACCGCAAGACCGAGGCGGTGATCCTCGGCGGCCTGGCCCAGCTGCAGGCCATGGCGGGCGACTTCGAGAAGGCTCGTTCCACCTACCGCCGCGGACAGGAGATCTTCGTCGAGCTCGGTGCAGGCATTGACGGCCTGTCAACATCGATTGATTCCGCCCGGGTGGAGATGCTCGCGGGCGACCTCGCGGCGGCGGAGGCGGAGCTGCGCCGCGACCACGATGGGCTCGAAGCCCTCGGCGAGACCTACTTCCGCTCAACGATCGCGGCGATGCTCAGCCAGGTGCTCTGGCGGCGCGCCGATCGGGCTGGCGCGGACCAGTTCGCCACCATCGCGGAATCGATCTCCGATGAGGACGATGTCCTATCACAGGTCACATGGCGTGGCGCCCGGGCAAAGCTCCTGGCCGGGAGTGGCGATCTGGCGGGCGGCGAAGCGGTTGCACGCGACGCGGTCGAGCGAGCGAGCGGGACGGAGGAGGTCGAGCTGCACGCCGATGCGCTTACTGACCTGGCCGTGGTGCTCGAACTGGCAGGACGATCCGGTGAGGCGAGCGTCGCGCTCGACCAGGCCTGCGCGCTATATGACCGCAAGGGCGATCGCGCCTCGGCGGCGCGGGTGACTGCGGCGATCTGAGCGGACCGCTGCGGGGGGTCGGTCCCGAATCGAGCGGCCGCGGCCCGGATGGGCCGCGGCCGCTGTGCTGCCGCTGGTTGACGGGTTCGAGCCTAGAAGAGGCCGCGGGCCCCGCCGTTGTGCAGCAGCCACGCCACGATCTGGAAGTGGCCGGTGCCGAGCTTCGTGACCGTGATGCAGGGCATCTCCGACGAAGGCGGAGTCGCGCTGCTGCACCGCGCCGAGACGATCCCGTTGTTGGCTTCGCCCGTGTGGTACAGGTTGATGTCCGACGCCTGCGTCGAGTGCGGCACGCCGGTGATGTTCAGCACCAGCCGGACCGGTCCCTGGTCGTGATTGCCGACCGTGACCCGATCCCACTGGCCGATGCACGTGTACGTCGTGCACGGATCGGTCGCGTCGGGCGAGCCCCCGCCCTCGGTAACGGTGATGGCCAAGAGGTTCGGTCCGGTGACGGACGACTGCTGGTTGTTCGAGCCCGAGGGCGCACCCGTGGTGAAGGTGCTGAGGCCGTCGAGCGAGAAGCCGCCGGCGAAGTCCGCGCTGCCATTCACGGTCGTCGAGGTCGAGACCCGGAAGCTGTCGCCGTGGCTCGAGTTGGTCCCGAGGACGAAGCCGTTCGTGTTGATGTCGAACTCGACCTTGAACGGCGAGTCACCGGCGGCCGCGGTGTAGGCCAGCTGGAGATCCACGACCCGGCCCACCGGGAACGCCCCGAAGGCGCAGCCCTGGTCCGCGCCCGTGTTGCAGCCAGTCAAGCTGGAGTAGGCGGGCGAGATCGGTGTACCGGCCTTGCTCTTGCTGACGTCCAGGGTGCTCAGGTAGAGCTTCGCGATGTTGCTGGGGCCGGTGTTGGTGATGTGGACGTTGTAGCCCTGCACCGCACCGGGGCCGATCTGATCGACGATCGGCGAGACGGTCATGGACCACCCGGCGGGGGTCTTGGCGGTGGCGCCACCGACGCCGAGGAGCATCACGGCCAGCGCTGCCGTGGTGACGACGCTGCCGTATCGAGTCAATCGCTTGCGGAACACCCGAACGAACCTCCCGGAAAACGCCGCGATGACCCTCGCGGCACAGCCAGTACTTCTGACGAACTGAATCTAGTCTGAAAGGACTATCGGCGCAGCGTCGCAGACGTTGCGCGTGGAATCAAGCGCAGGAACGACAACAGAACAGTTTCGTTGCGTTCCTGCAACAAGTCGTCTTCGTGGTTCGGGGCGCGATTGCGGTCGACTCAGCCTCGCGGGACGGGCCGCATCGGGTAGACGCCCACGACGATCGGCGCGATCGGGTCCATCGACAGCTCGTAGCCGATGTCCCCCGCCCGGAACAGCTCGCCGAGGAGCCCGCCCTCGTGCGTCGGCAGGCCGACGTAGATGCGGTCCTGGCCAACGTCGATCGGGGTGACGTCGTCATCGTCGCCGTTGATCACGAAGCGGCGCCGGAGCTCATGCATCGGCACGTAGGCGCGACTCTTGATGAATCGTCGCAGCTGCGGCGCGGTCGCGGAACGCTCGAAGCCGTCCATCGCGGCCGGCAGGCCAGCGTTGCCGTGGGCCAGGTCCCGGTTGCCGTGGACCAAGTCGCCATCGGCCTGCGCCGCGGCACCCGCGGGATGGGCCGCGGCGACCTCGGTCTGTGCAGCGGCATGGCCGTTCGTGCGGGGCCGGCTGGCTTCGAGCGATGCTGGCTCCGCCGCGTCGAGGGCGTCCCCGGGTCCGTCGTTGTCTCGCACGGCCATCGACTCGAGGACCGCGGCGGCGTCGAGCTCCGCGGCGAATCCCGCGGAGGGCTGGCCGACGTCGGCCGCGGGCGGGTCGCCGGGCGCGCCATCGCCGAGCGACACCGGCCGGCGTCGCGGCGGTGGCCCCGGGCGAAGGTGCCGGGGCGAGCCGTGATGGCAGCGACGGCTCATCTGGTGGTGGCGGCGGCGCTGGAGCGCCGCGGGCAATCGATCATGGTCGTCCGTGACGGCGCCAGGGCTCGGCGCCTCGTCGGGATCATACCGCCGGGCGGCGCGGCTCAGCCGGGGACGACCCAGAGCCCCCGGGAGGTGCGGTTGAGGACGATCGGGCCGTCGTCCCCGCAGACGACGATGTCCTCGATCCGGACACCGAACCGGCCCGCCAGGTAGATCCCGGGCTCGATGCTGAAGGCCACCCCGGCTCGAAGGTCGTCGGGGCTGTCGGCGACG
Organism: Candidatus Limnocylindrales bacterium; assembly: GCA_036493155.1. Classification (GTDB taxonomy): domain Bacteria; phylum Chloroflexota; class Limnocylindria; order Limnocylindrales; family CSP1-4; genus UBA5189. The sequence continues at coordinate 9,625 of DASXQE010000079.1, forward strand.
ATGTACGGCTCCTCGTGGCCCTCGAGCCCGATGCCGTGGCCGGTGCGATGCAGGAACTCGGGACCGTAGCCGCCGTCGGTGATGACGCGGCGGGCAACGGCGTCGACGCCCTCGCACGAGGCAGCCGGCCCGACCGCCGCGGTGGCGGCCTCGTTGGCCGCCTGGACGAGGCCGTGGACCGTCCGGTACTCGTCGGTGGGCGGCTGCGCGCCGCCAGGCCCCTCGATCCAGATCGTCCGAGTCGTGTCCGATTGATAGCCACCCAGGCTCCCGCCGATGTCGAGCACGACCGGCTCGCCGGCGCGCAGCCGGCGCTCGCCCGCGTCGTGATGGGGCGAGGCCGCGTTCGGCCCCGAGGCGACGATCGCGAAGCCCGCGTCGTCGTGACCTTCCGCGATGAGGTGATCGCGGATCTCGCGGCTCACCTCGGCCTCGGTCCGTCCGATCAGCGGACCCCCGGCGACCGTCGCGAGCGCCCGATCGGCCGCCTCCGCGGCCAGGCGCAGGAGGGCGATCTCCTCGGGGTCCTTGGCCATCCGGAGGTCGCGCAGGACCGCGGTGGCGAGCCCGAATGGCCGGCCGCTGATCGCTCGCTGGAGGTTGAGGACGTGGAGGGCCCACAGGCCCGAGCTGACCAGGAGGGGCCGATCGTCGGCGGGCGTGCGCCTGGCCAGCTCCGCGCCCACGAGGGCGTGGGGATCGTCGGTCTCGTCCCAGGCGAGCAGCTCGACCTGGCCGGCCGAGGCCGCCGGGCTCGTGGCGGCACGCATCGCCTCGAGGCGGGGCACGACCATGAACGGCTCGCCACCGCTCGGCACGACGAGCATCGTGAGGCGCTCCGTGACCGGCGCGACGTAGCCGCTGAGGTAGCGGAGGTCGGCGCCCACGCCGATCAGGAGCGCAGCCGCGCCGTGGTCGGCGGTCGCGCCTCGCGCCCGGGCGAGCCGGTCGGCGTAGCGCGCCGGTGGGATCTCGGGCCTCGCTGGGGCGCCGGCGTCCTCCGTGGGCCCGGCTGGCTGGCCGGGCTGGCCGGGCTGGCCGGGCTGGCCGGCGTGCGGCGCCGCGGTGCTGGTCATCGATCGTCCTCCAACCATGCCCGGAGCGTCGCGGGCCCGTCCTCGAACAGCTTGCGATAGGCGTAGACGCGCTCGGCCCCGGCGGCGAGCGCGGCCTTGCGGAGGGGCAGGTCGTCGTGCTGCCCGACGGCCAGGACCCGCGCTCGGGCGGCAGCCTCGGCGACCGAGCGCGTCGGATCGTAGGCGCGGGCGGTGAGGTCGACGATCGCGTGACCGGCGTCGCCGAGGGCGCCGTACAGGTCGTCGAGCCGACGGATCCGGACGGGCACGCCGCCCGCAGCCGTGACCGCGTCGCTCAACCGGGACGCCCAGATGAGGTCATCGGCGAGGATGACCACGCGGGGCGCGACGGGAGCCGGCTCAGGCAAGCCCGGCGGCGAGGTGGCGGAAGACGTCCTTGGCCGAGACCACGCCGATCGGGTGGCCGTCATCGAGGATCGGCACGTGGCGGAACCCGCCGACCGCCATCTTGTGGATCGCGACCGCCACGGGGTCCTCGCGCCGGAGCACGACCGGGTCGCCGGTCATGACCTCGCGAAGGGGTCGCCGGTCTCCCGCTGCCGAACCGACCTTCAGCACGGCATCGCGGTCGGTGAAGATGCCCACGAGGGCGGCCTGCTCCATGACCAGCAGGCAGTCGATCGAATCCCGTCGCATCCGCTCGATGGCATCCGCGACGGACAGCTCGGCATCGACGGTGATCGGGCGTGCCGCCCCGAGCTTGTCGAGGTGCATCCCAAGGAGCCTGCCATGGAACGAGGTCGGCTCCTGGGGCGTGTCGCTCCGCCACAGGTCGGCGCCGCAGTTCTCGCAGACGTCCTCGCCCAGGAAGTTCTGCCACTGGCAGACGGGACAGATCACGCCCGCGCCTCGCGCCCGGCGCGGCGTCCCGTCAATACGGCCATCACTCGACCGTCCACGTCTCGCCGGCGCTGAGGAGCTTGCCGAGGTCGCCGGCGCCGCGGCTGGCGGTCGCCTGGGCCAGCTGGTCCGTCAGCATCTGGTCGTGGGTCGGGCGGCTGATGTTCCGGATGACGCCGACCGGGACGGGGAACTCCGGCCAGTAGATGTGGGCGAGCATGAACGAGATCAGGGCGTCGGTCTCGTCGTGGACCAGGATGTCCGCCTCGGTGATGCCGTCCTCGCCGATCGTGACGATCTCGGGCTGGTGGCCATTGAGCCGGATGCCCTTGTTGCGATCCTTGCCGAAGATCATCGGCTGGCCGTGCTGCAGGACCAGCATCCGGTCGTCGCGGACCTCGCGGTCGGTGAACTCGCGGTGCGC
>DASXQE010000080.1:0-16725 GCA_036493155.1 Candidatus Limnocylindrales bacterium
CCCGTGCCGCCGCTCGCAGGGGTGCCGCCGCTCGCATCCGTGCCGTCGCTCGCACGCGTGCCGCCGCGACCCATCGCGTTCCAGGCCGGCGCCGGCGGATCCCAATGGTTCGGTCGCCCGAGCCGGTCCGTGGCTCGACCCGTCGCGTCGGTGCGCCGGGCCGGAGGCGCGAGTGCGCCACTCTCGGGATCGATCGCCCGCCGATTCACGGTCCCCTGCGCGCTCTCGAGCACCCGAGGGCCTTGTACGTGGCCTGGTCCGTGCCGGCCCGCTCCAGGCCGGCCCGCTCCGTGCCGGTCCGCATCGCGGCCGTAGCCGGTCCCCCGCCCCGCTCGCAACCACGCGACGCTTGCCGGCGTGTCGCCCGGACCACCCTCGTCGTCGCCGCTCCGGCCTGGCCGGATCGAGGGTGGCGACTGCGGCGCCTCCTCCCACATCCCCGATGCACTCGAGCCGGAGACGCTCGGACCGGGTCGAATCGCCGCCTGGTTGTCCCACACCGACACCCGGGGCAACTTCGAAGCGCTGTGGAGGCCGTCGGAGGCCGGGGCGGGCAGCCCTGTGCCGGATTTCGTCCCGTCCCACGCTCGAGGCGGGATGAATCCCGATGCCGGGCGCATGGTGGACCTCGATTCCGAGCCAGAACCCTGATCGAGCTTGCCACCCATGTCGGTCTGAGACCGTTCGGGGTCCACGGCCGGTTCAGGCGCCAGCGTCGGCTCCGGCTCCTGCTCCGCGGCGGCCGCGGCGGCGGCGTCCGCGTCAGCGGCGATGGTGGCGGCGGCGGAGTCCGCGTCGGCTGCCGCGAGCCAGGCGAAGGGCCGCGGCGCGGTGGGGTCGACCGGCTTGGCGGGCTGACGCCACGGCGGGACCTTGCCGACGAGGGGCATGCGCTTGTTGAGCTGGCCCAGGCCATCGATGAGCTCCTCGCCCATGGCGGCCTTCCCGGGGGCGGTCTCGCCGAGGCTGGCTCCGCGGCCGGGGGCTGTCGCTCGGCGGCCGGGGGCCGTCACTCCGGGGCCGGGGGCCTCGCCAAGGGCCACTCCGCGCCCGACGTCCTCGCGCCGTGGCTGCCGACCGTCGCCGTGCTCGGTGGCGGCATCGGCGTGGAAGCGGCCACCGCGGGCGTGGTTCAGCTGGCCCATCGCATCGGTCAGGCCACGGGCGCGCGTCAGCTCGGTGGCGGCCGCCACGGCCTCGGGCGGCTCGGGCGGCTCGGGCGGCTCGGGCAGCCCCTCGATCGGCGCATCGCCCGGGCGGCGGAAGAACTCCGCGAAGCCCCCGTCGGCCTCGAGGTCGCGCCGGACCATGACGCTGTCGTACGTCTCGAGCGCCTTGGCCACGCGGTCGACGAGCGGTCGCGGGAAGCCGAGCGCGTAGCCGACCTCGCGCACGGCCGATCGAGCCCGATACGTGACGAGGTTGCAGACCATCCCGGTGTGCTCCGGCCCGTAGGTCCGGTAGACGTACTGGATGACCTCCTCCCGGCGCTCCGAGCTGAAGTCGATGTCGACGTCCGGGTACGTCGTCCGGCCCTCGTTGATGAACCGCTCGAACAGCAGGTTGTGCTGGATCGGCTCGACACGGCTGATGCCGAGCGTGTACGACACGATCGAGCTCGTCGCGCTGCCGCGACCCTGGGCAGGAATCCGCTGCTCCCGCGCGAATCGCATCAGGTCCCAGCAGATCAGGAAGAACTCCGCGAGCCCGGCCCGTTCGATGACCTCGAGCTCGTGGGCGAGGCGGTTGACGACCGGTGGGGTCATCGGGTGGTAGCGCTTGCGGGCGCCTTCCCAGCACAGCTCCGAGAGATAGCTGAACGGTGTCTCGCCCTTGGGGACCGAAAAGCCCGGGAAGCGGTACTGCTCGAACCCCAGGTCGACCGAGCAGGTCTCGGCCAGCTCGGCCGACGTGGCGATCCCCTCGCGCCAGCGGCGGCTCGTCCGATCGTCGGGCGCGCCGTGACGCGGCGCGCCGTCGGCGGGCCGTGCGCCCGCCGCGAGCGGAGCGCGAGCCGGTGGCAGCGCGAGCATCTCCTCGCCGGACTTCAGGTACGACTCGCCGTCGCGACGCCGAAGGTCGCCCAGGGAATCGAGCGTGCGGCCGTGGAAGATCGCGGTCAGGACGTCGCCGAGCTCGCGATCCTCGGGCCGGGCGTAGTGGACGTCGTTCGTCACGACGACGGGCAGGCCGAGCTCGTCGGCCAGCCCAGCCAGCTCGCCGACGAGCCAGTCGTCGTCGGCCAGGAGATGGTGCGAGAGCTCGAGGAAGAAGCCGCTCGAGCGCGGGCTCTCGCCGCCGTGGCGGCTCGCTCCGCCGAACAGCCCGGCGTAGTGGCGCGCGACCGCGGCGGCACCCGCGCGATCGCCGACCCGGAGGCGGCGGGCGATCTCGCCGTCGTGGCAGCCCGACAGCGCGACCAGGCCCTCGCGGTTGGCCTCGAGCAGCTCCTGGCGGAATTGCGGGACGCGCTTGGTCCCGTTGAGGTTCGCGCGGGAGATGAGGCGGCACAGGCTCCGATAGCCGGTCCCGTCGCGGGCCAGGAGCACGAGGTGCGGACCGCGTTGCCGCTCGCCGATCCCGCGGAGATCCTCCTTGACGATCCGGCGGTGGCCCGGCAATCGGGCGCGATTCGGACGGGGCCGAGCCGGCAGGCCAGCGGCGACGCTCGCTCCCGTGGCGACGCCCGTTCCAGCGGCGACGCTCGCTCCCGTGGCGACGCCCGAGCCGCCACTCCCCTCGCGAGCCCTGGCGCCACCCGGCCGCCACGCGCGCCGCGTCGGGACCACCACGCCGGCCGGATCCGCCACGGCAGCGTCGAGCAGCTCGATCTCGACGCCCAGGATCGGGCGGATCCCGGCCGCCTCGGCGGCCAGCGCGAATCGGACGACCCCGTAGAGCCCGTCGTGGTCGGTGACGGCGAGGGCCGGCAGCCCGAGCTGGGCCGCTCGCTCGACCAGGTCCTCGGCCGTCGAAGCCCCGTCCAGGAACGAGAAGTTGGTGTGGCAGTGGAGCTCGGCGTAGGTCGATGGCATCTCGGATCCAGTGTCCGCGGGGGCCGGATCGGGGGCCCTGCAGCATAGAACAAATGTTCTATCCCGTCAGACGCAACACATCGACCGGTGGTGGCGTCATCAGGGCCGTGGACACAGACGCACGCGCGCTGGCCGCCGTCATGACGAGGACCGTTGCGACACTCCTCCTCGCAATCCTCCTGATCCTCGTCCTCCTCCCGGCGGCACTTGCAGCCAACGGCGCCTGACCCACACTTCTGGCGTTCCGGATGCGTCATCCGGGACGAGGCGGCGAGCAGCGACCACAGCTGAGCGCCGACCGGTCGGACAGCCTGGTGAGCGGGCCGACGACCAGGAACAGGACCCCGTCGCTTCTGGGGGCGACGGGGTCCTCCATTTCTCCGGCCGGAACCGCTCGCCAGCACCGATGCGGCCCAGCCCGGGCGCGGCGATACGATGGGCCGCGATGCATCCCCGAACCCGCGACTTCGTCGGCGCCGCGATCCTTGCGATCGTCCTCGTCGCGCTGGTGGTCTACATCGTGTCGCTGGGAGCCGCGCCGGCCGGCTGAGCCTCGGCCTCGGGCGCGACGGCGCGGGTCAGTCGTACAGGCGCTCGAGGTGCCACGTCCCGGCCACTCGATCGAAGTAGACGAGCGCCAGCCAGCGCTGGCCGACGACCTTGTAGTAGTCGCGGGCGATCGGGTCGCGCCACCACGACTCCTCGACCCGCCAGTGGTTGCAGACCTCGACCGGCTCGCGGCGGCCCGACCAGGCGATCGCCACGAGCTGGCCGTCCCGAATGTCGACGGCCACTTCAGGGTGGGCACGGAGGAGACGAGTCATCGGGCGTCCGTCACCGATTGCCACGTCCAGCGGCGCTCCGGCAGCGGCGCGTCGGGATCGGCGAGGGCCACGCGCCGGACGCGGTCGTCGCCGTAGGTCAAGGCCAGGCGCGCGAGCTGCCAGGCCAGCCGGGCGCCGTGGAGCGCCTGCGGCACGAACAGCGGCAGCTGCTGGCCGGTCGCGGGCGAGGCGCCCGACAGCTCGAGCTCGAGGCGGGCGACGGGCGCGGGCGGTGGCACTCGCTCGAGGCGGGCGAGCAGCAGGCGCTCGATCGCTTCGGGGTCGGCGGTCGGCTCCGGGAACCGGCCCTCGACGACGATCTCCGGCTCGATCCCGTCCTTCGCGAACGCGAGATCCAGGGTCAGCCGGATCCGGCCCTGGGTGGCGGCGAGGCCGCGCGCGCCGAGGTTCGCCCCGAGCGCGGTGGCGAGGCGGCGCAGGACGAACCGCACGGCCTCGAGCTCGATGACCGCGGGCTCGATCGGTAGCGCAAGGAGGAGGCGCTCGGGGGCGCGCCGCGGCCGGAACGGATCGGTCTCCTCGCCACGCGCCCGCATCCCGACCCGGGCGCCTTCGTCGCCGAAGCGGGCGATCAGGGCGGAGCTCGGGAGGACCGCGACCTGCTCGATCCGGCGGAGGCCGAAGCGGCGGAGCCGCGCTCGAACGTCGAGGTCCGGGGTCAGGAGCGAGGTCGGGAGCGGCGCGAGGAAGCGGGCCTCGTCGCCGGGTGGGACGCTGACGAGCTCGCCGGGTTGAGCCGCGGCAGCCGCGACGGTCGCGGCGAAGCGGGTGCCGGCAATCCCTGCGCGAGGGCGGCCACCGAGGATCGGCTCGAGGCCGTCGACGACACGCTCGACCAGCGCCGGTTCGGGGCCCCAGAGCGCCTCGAGGCCGTCGACCTGGGCCTCGAACAGCCCGAACGCCGCCTCGCCCGGGTCCGACGTCCCGGCGAGCGCCGGGCTCGTGGCCGCGAGCCGCTCGAACGCGGCCTCGGCCGCGGCTCGATCAGCCTCCGGATCGGGCTCGAGGAACGTCGCCTCCGGCGACAGCCGATGGGCCGATCCGAGCGGCATCCCGCGCCGGACCCCGAGCGCCCGCGCGCTCGAGTCGGCGTCGAGGACCGTCCCGTCCGTCCAGGGCTGGCCGCCGAGGACGATCGGACCCGCCGGCCACGAGCCGGAGGGCCGGCGCTGCCTCGCGAGATCGAGGAGGAGATGGGGGCGATAGAGATGGAGGAGTCGCATCGGTCCGTATCCCGGGCACTGGGAGGGGGGCCTTCTGGTCGGCCGGCTGAGCCGGCAAGCGGTCGCTCAGGAGCTCGTCGCGGTGGAGGCAGGCGTCCCGCTCGCCGCCGTCGGCGTAGAGGATCCGGAGCGTCGCCCGCCGGCCTGGCGGGCCGGCCCGATTGCGGGCCACCACCACCTCCGTTCGCTGGCCGACGACGTCACGTCCAAGTCGGATCCACGACGTGCGCTCGAGCTCGAGCCGAACCCCGGTCGCCTCGCCCACGGCACCGGCCACGGTCGAGGTCAGGCCGGGCGGCTCGAGGATCGCGATGGAGATCTCGGCGCGCCGGGCAAGCGCCGCGAGGCGTCCGAGGCGGTCGGCGACGCTGCCGCCCTTCGACCCTCGGGCAGCGGCTGCCGCTCCGGCCCTGGCAAACGGCCGGCTCTCGACCCGCTGGGGCAGATCGATGACGAGCAGGTCGACCGTCCGGCCCGAGAGCAGCGACCCGGCGATCGCGATGCCCTCGTCGACATCCGCCGGGGTCACGACGACGAGCCACTCCGGCTGGACGCCACGAGCCACGGCCTCGACCGGGTCGAACGCCTCGGCAAGGTCCAGCCACGCGACGATCGCGCCGCCGGCCTGGGCTGCGGCCGCAAGCCGCAGCGCGACGGTCGTCCGGCCGCTCGAGAGGTCGCCCCGGAGCGCGACGCCCATCCCGCGCGGCAGGCCGCCCGGTCCGAGGATCGCATCGAGATCCGGGAAGCCAGTGGAGAAGACCTTCGCGGGATCGGGCTGCGCATCGGGCCTGGTGCCATCGAGCTCGTCGTCCCGAAGCGGCACGGTGGCCAGTGCGCCGACCACGGCCCCGACGTCGCGCTCGTCTCGCCCATCCCGCGCATCCCCGAATCGTGCGGGAGCGGCCGAGCCCCACTTCGTCCGCAGGGTCGCGAGGGCCGCCGTCACGTCGGGGGAGAGCGCCGCCATGGCCCAAGTATCGAACAGATGTTCGAATGAATCAAGGCCCTCGATGCCCCCCGATTCGTGGCGGCCGCGCGTCAGTCGACCCCGCGCCCCGCCCGCCGTTTCCGCCGTTTCCGCCGTTTCCGCCGTTTCCGCCGTTTCCCTCAAATGTCGCCCACCGGGACATCGTTCACCGAGATCGCCCCGATTCGGGCCAGATGTCACGCAGTGCGGACTTCTGAACCAAACCAGTGCCCACCGTGTCGCCATGCGGGACTTTTGGAGGAAGATCGCCCGTGACACTCGAACGTGCTCGTCATGACGCGAGCGGAATCGTGGCAACGCGTCAACCCGATGGCGCCGGCGTCTCCTGGATCAGCACCTCGCCGGTCACGTAGTCGAGCACGACCAGGCTCCTCGCTCCCCCAACGTCGTTGCATGGCACCACGTTCGATGCGCAGTCGGGGTAGAGCAGGCCCTCCGTCACGACGACCGCCCAGACCCATCGATCGGCCTCCACATCCGTCGAGCCGGGCGGGCCAACCTCCCCGTACCGCCCGGCTCGCGCCGAAACGGCCCGCACCGGGAAGACCGATTGCCACCGAGTCTTGGCGGCTCCCACCGCCAGGGCTTCGGCGGTCGCCTGCGAGATGCCGTTCGGTGGTGCCGTGTTCGTCGGCGTGGGCGGGACGTCGGCCCGGCCCAGCCAGGCAACGCCGTCCAGCACAGCCAGCGACGCGCAGTCATCGATGGTCGGGCAGCCGGGATCGTGCGTGTGGACCCGGAGCACGACGGGCTGGACCAGCCAAGCAGGAACCGTTGGCAGGTCGGCGGGCGACCCCGGCTGGTACACGGCGAGGGCGCCCGATGACCACGGCGCGAGGTACAGGTGGATCGCCGAGCAGATGTTCCAGACAGGTGGGAAGGACAGCATGACCGGGCACGACATGAACGTGTACGGCTTGAGCCAGCCACCGATCAGGATCGGCGTTGTATCCGTCGACGATCCGAGGGCCGCACTCGCCGCGTCGCCCACGAGCACGGGTTGGCCGTCGATCTCCGACGGCAGCTCGAACGAGCTCGGCGATGCCTGGGCACCGATGGTCGGCGCCGGCGTGGGCAGGACCGCCGGTTCGGTCGGCTCGCTCGTCGCTGCGACCTTGGTCACGAGCGGGATCGGATAGGCCGCCGGATGCGCCAGGAACAGTGCGAGCGCGGCATCGTCGACGACGGCGATGTGGACGCCCACGCGGTGGGTGTCCCCGATAACCTCCGGCACCGTCGTCGAGCCCTGCCCGTACGCAAAGGCGGACATCGCCGCATCGATGTCGGCCTGGGAGTAGTCGGCCGTCAGGCAGATCGCATAGGGGAAGAGGCTCGCCACGCGCGCCGCGACGTCGCGCGGATCGACCTTGGTGCGGACGACCTCGACCGCCGGCACCGGCTGACCCGGGATGACGGAAACCGTGAGGTAGCCGGCGTACAGCTCGGGGTGAGCGCTGACCTCCGCCGCGAGTGGGTTCAGCGCCGCCCGGAAGCCGCCGAGCGGGGGAAGGCTGCTCCAACCGTCCGTCGGCGCGGAACATGGCAGCTGGACGCGATCGTCCGGCGCCGGCGCCGGGGTGAAGACCGGGTCCGCGATGGCCGACCCCGTCCATCGACCCGTGACCCGAACCGTCGACGTGAAGCTGGTGTCAGCCACGACCTGTGCGCCAGGCAGCGCTGCGATATCGACCGAGCCCGCGATCGGGACGTCGGGCGAGCCGCAGCTTGGCGGGACGCCGAACATGAGCATGTCAAAGGCCCCGGCGCACAGCTTGGCCGGGTCACCGCTCTTGACCATGACGATGCCATCGGCCACCACCGCGTCTCCGACGTCGAGTGCCTCCGAGCGGATCTGGGCCGCGTCCCAGGCAATCGAGACGTTCGAGAGGTTGGAGGGCACCTCCGACGGCGAGGCATGCGGTCGACCTCCGCCGCCGACGGAGATCGCGCCGAGGGCAACAACCATCGTCGCCGCGAGGACCAGCACGCCGGAGCGGCCGCGCCACGACGCCGACGGCCGACGCCAGACGGCCGTGATTGGCGGTGGCGGCGCCTGCGACCCGCGCCACCGATCGCCCGATTCGATGAGGTCGCGCTCCAGGCGATCGAGGTCGGTCATCGGCGGCGCCCATCGAGGATCTCGGCGAGGCGCTGGCGGGCGTCGGCCAGGGTCGACTTCACGGTGCCCTCCGCGCAGCGCATGACGGCGGCCGTCTCCCCGACGGACAGGCCGACGAAGTAGAAGCAGTCGACCGCCAGGCGCTGGCGTTCCGGGAGCCGCGCTACGGCGGCCTCGATGTCGAGGCGGTCGTCGACCGACCGCGTGGCCCGGACCTCCAGCAATGCGCGAGGCCGGTGGCGCACGCGGGCCCGCCGAGCCTGATCCGCCGTGATCGCGAGCAGCCAGGCGAGGGGCGTTCCACGCGCGGGATCGAACGTGTGGCGCTTCCGCCAGGCGCGCGTGAGGGCGTCCTGCAGGACGTCGTCGCGATCGCCCGCGGGGGCGAGGCGGGCGGCCAGGCGCGCGAGCGCGGGCAGGTGCGGCTCGACCCAGTCCGCAAACTCGTCGCGAGCCGCCTCACCGGGCCGCACTGCCGTCAAGCGCACCTCTGCCACGACCACAGCCTGTATACGCCACGACGATGGACGTTGGTTGGGTGGCGGAGTCGCACTGATGCGGGCAATCAGCCAGCCCGTTGCCCACCCCGTGCCGCCACCGCCACCGCCGGCCGCTCGACCGCCGTTTCCGCCGCCCGGCCGCCGCCCGGCCGCCGTTTTCCTTCAAATGTCGCCCACAGGGACATCGCTCACCGAGATCGCCCCCGTTTGGGCCCAGATGTCACGCAGTGCGGACTTCTGAACCAAACCCGCGCCCACCGTGTCGCCATGCGGGACTTTTGGAGGAAGATCGCTCACGACCGCGGCTGCGGTTGCGAGTGGCCGTTGTGCTGGATCCGTGAGGATGAGCCGCGCCCGGAATCCAGTCGGCCCCGGACCGGCTGGTAGACTGCCCGCCGCGTGGGGATGTAGCTCAGCTGGAAGAGCACCGCGTTCGCATCGCGGGGGTCAGGGGTTCGAGTCCCCTCATCTCCACCAGTTCACGCGCGGCACCGGCGCGTGGGACCTGGGTCGGTTGGGCAGGTGGTGAGCCCAAGGGTCTGTAAAACCCTCGTCTTCGACTGTGGCAGTTCGATTCTGCCCCGGCCCACCAGCTCCCCTCGACCATGGTGGCCTTGCGGCTGCCGCGCACGGCCGATTGGCGGGCCGGGAGCCAGGCTTAGCCGGCGGCCTCGAACGCCTCGGCCGGCTCGAGCGCGGCGTGGAGCTCCGACGCATGGCGGCGCAGCCACGCTCGATCGGCCAGATGGTTCGGGCGGCGCCTGGCGACGAGCGCCCAGAAGCGCGGACCGTGGCCGAACACCTGCAGGTGGGCGAGCTCGTGGACGACCACCGTCTCGAGGGCGTCGCGCGGCCCCAGCACGAGGCGCCAGGACAGCATCAGCCGACCGGTTCGCGAGGCGCTGCCCCAGCGCGTCTTCGGATCCCGGATGTCCACGCGCTTCGGGGCGACGCCCATGGCCGGCCCGTGCCGATCGATGGCCTGGCCGATCTCGTCGGCGGCACGCTGCCGCAGCCACGCCTCCAGGATTCGATCGATCGATCGCCGCTCGCCGCGGCGCGGCCGGACGATCAGCTCGGGAGCGTCGGGCTGGTCCAGCCGCCGGTCCACCACCGAGGCACGCGCGCCCGGCACCGCGGCCGCGAGACGGATCCGATGCGCCACGCCGTGGTACAGGATGTGGCCGCCATCGGTGGCGCCACCGCGCAGGCGTCGCGCCGAGCGCTCTCGTTCCAGCCGGTCGAGGTGGCGCCGGATCCAGGACTCGCGGTCCCGGAGGAACGCCTCGATCCGGGTCGAGGTTGCGTCGGCCGCCCAGCCCCGCCGCCCGACCGGCGGCGTCGAGACGACCAATCCCCGCGCCGGATCGATCGTCAGGCGGAGGCCGCGCGAGCGAGGATGCTGGCGGTGGACATACGCGATCGATCGACCGCCGAGGACGATGGACCGCTGGACCTCCTGCATCGAACCCGATCCTACTCGCTGGTCATGTCCGATCGACCGGCTAGAATGCGCAGGCCGTGGGGCTATAGCTCAGCTGGGAGAGCGACTGAATGGCATTCAGTAGGTCCGGGGTTCGAATCCCCGTAGCTCCACCATCTCACGCCCTCGGCCTTACCGGCGGATAGACCGCTCACGTCCGTGAGTGGGCTATCCGAACTGGACCCCTTGCCGGACCGGCGAGGGGTCTTTCGTATCCCGGAAGGCCCGATGCGCAGGAGCACAGCCCGATGACCGCGCCGCAGGCAAGCGACACGACGAACCGGACCCGGATGGAGCGATACGACGCCGCCTCGATCGAGCCGCGCTGGCAGGCCAGGTGGAACGAGCTCGGCCTGTACCGGACCGACCTGCACGACGACTCCAGGCCGAAGTTCTTCCTGCTGACGATGTACCCGTATCCGTCGGGCGACCTCCACATCGGCCACTGGTACATCAAGAGCCCCACCGACGCGATCGCGCGCTATCGCCGGATGCACGGCTACAACGTGTTCTTCCCGATCGGCTTCGACGCGTTCGGGCTGCCGGCCGAGAACGCCGCGATCAAGAACCGCATCAACCCGCGCGACTGGACGATGCGCAACATCGAGCACGAGCGCGTCCAGCTGCGGTCGATGGGCGCGTCGTTCGACTGGGAATCCGAGGTCGTGACCTGCGACCCGGCCTTCTATCGCTGGAACCAGTGGTTCTTCCTGCAGTTCCTGAAAGCCGGCCTGGCCTATCGGGCGGTGTCGCCGGTCGACTGGTGCCCCAACGACGGGACCCTGGCGCGCGAGCAGGTCGAAGGCGTCGATCGGCGCTGCTGGCGCTGCGGCGCCAAGGTCGAGAAGCGCGACCTCGCCCAGTGGTACCTGCGGGTCACCAAGTACGCCGACGAGCTGCTGGACTTCACCGGCCTGGACTGGCCCGAGCCGATCAAGACGATGCAGACGAACTGGATCGGCCGCTCTGAGGGTGGCGAGGTCGAGTTCCGATCGGCGCCAGCGGCGCATCACGCCGGCGGCGAGCCGATCCGGGTCTTCACGACCCGGCCCGACACGCTGTTCGGGGCGACGTTCATGGTGCTGGCCCCGGAGCACCCGCTCGTGGCCACCCTGACGGCGCCGGAGCACAAGGCCGAGGTCGAGGCGTACGTGGCCAAGGCCCGCGCCGCCACGGAGATCGAGCGGCTCTCGACCGACCGCGAGAAGACCGGCGTCGCGATCGGCGCCGAGGCGATCAACCCGGTCAATGACGAGCGGATCCCGATCTTCATCGCCGACTACGTCCTGGCCGGCTACGGCACCGGCGCGATCATGGCCGTTCCGGCCCACGACGAGCGCGACTTCGCGTTCGCGAAGCAGTTCGGCCTGCCGATCCGGCGGGTGGTGGCGGAGCCCGGCGACGAGCCGCAGGAGCTCGGCGACGCGGCCTACGTGGCCCACGGCGCCGGCGAGCGGCTCGTGAACAGCGGCCGGTTCAGCGGCATGCCCGCCGACCAGGCCGGCAAGGCGATCGTGGCCTGGCTCGGGGAGCAGGGCCGTGGCAAGCCCGCGGTGACGTACCGCCTGCGCGACTGGCTCATCAGCCGCCAGCGCTACTGGGGCACGCCGATCCCGGTCATCTATTGCGACACCCACGGGATCGTGCCGGTGCCGGACGAGGAGCTGCCGGTCCGCCTGCCGGACACGGTCGACTACCGCGGCAGCGGCGAGAACCCGCTGGCCCGGGACGAGTCGTTCCTGAACGTGACCTGCCCGATCGGTGGCGAGCCGGCCCGGCGCGAGACGGACACGATGGACACGTTCATCGACTCGGCCTGGTACTGGTATCGCTACCTGTCACCCGAGAAGGCCGGCGCGGCCCTCGACGTGAAGCTCGCCGAGGCGTGGACCCCGGTCGACCAGTACACCGGCGGCGCAGAGCACGCCGTCATGCACCTGCTGTATGCCCGCGAGTTCACCCGGATGATGCGGGACTGCGGGATCCTGGACCAGGACGAGCCGTTCAAGCGCCTGTTCAACCAGGGCCAGATCCTGGGCACCGACGGCGAGCGGATGAGCAAGTCGCGGGGCAACGTCCGCGATCCCGACGACCTCGTCCGGACCTACGGCGCGGACACGATCCGGCTGTTCCTCATGTTCATGGGGCCGTGGGACCAGGGCGGTCCGTGGAGCGAGTCGGGCATCGGCGGGGTCCACAAGTTCCTGGGCCGGGTGTGGGCCCTGGCGATGGACCCGCACCGCGTGGAGCCCGGTGATCCGCTGGGTGGCCGGCTGCCGGCCGGCCAGGACGCGGCCGCCGCCGAGGCGGCGATCCGGCGGGTTGCGCACCAGACCCTGCGCGACGTCACGGCGGACTACGAGGCCTTCCGGTTCAACACCATGGTCGCGAAGCTCATGGAGCTGGCCAACGCGCTGTTCCGGTACCGCGGGACGGAGGTCGCGGGCGGCCCCGCCTGGGACGAGGCGCTGCGGCTGATGCTGCTCATGCTCGCCCCGGCGGCGCCGCACGTCACCGAGGAGCTGTGGTCGCGACGGGCCGCGGCGGCCGGCCGATCGTGGTCGTCGATCCACCTGGAATCGTGGCCGGAGGTGGACGTCGCGGCAGCGTCGGAGGCCACCCGCGAGGTCCCGGTCCAAGTCAACGGCAAGCTGCGCGACCGGATCGTCGTGCCCACCGAGGTCGATGCCGCCACGCTCGAGCGGATGGCACTGGAAGCGCCGCGGATTCGCGAGATCCTCGCGGGCCGGACGCCGCTGAAGATCATCCAGGCCGGCGGTGGCCGGCTGGTCAACGTGGTGGTCCGCGAGTAACCGGCCAGGCCGGCGCGTGTCGCCTCCGCGGTCGGGGCAGGCCGGCGCGACACGCCGGCGCCCGCTCAGCTGGCGGGCTGCGTCTCCGCCTTGACCTTGGCCCGGTGACGAGCGGCCTTCGCGCGGTTGCCGCAGGTCTTCATGTCGCACCACCGCCGGCGGCCCGTCGGTGAGGCATCGAAGAAGGTCCACTGGCAGCGGTCGTTGGCGCAGATCCGGAAGCGATCCGGCCGGCCGTTGGCGATCTCGCCGACGATGGCCTCGGCGATCGGGACGAGCGCCTCCGACGCCGGCGACGATACGTGGCGGTGGCCGACCCGGACATCGGTGCCCTTGAGTTCGAGCTGCGGGCGCGGGCCATGATCGAGGACCTCGTTGACCAGGCGGATCGACTCGGAGCCCGGGGCGCGGTCGGCGACGACGCTGTCGACGACGTCCCGCAGGGCCGCGCGGACGGTGCGGGTGCGGGCGAGGTCGGCGTCGGTCCAGGTGCCCGTCTCGAGGTCGTGGATCAGGCGGTGATCGTGGAACCAGCTGGCCGCGTCGATCGGCTGCTGGAAGTGCTCGATGAGCTGGCCGTCATCGAGGTCGAGCGTGTTGATGAAGTCGAGGGCGCCGTCGAGATCGATCTCGTGGGCGTGCTCGATTCCCTGGGGGCGGAGCTGCATGTAACCACTTTAGAGCGCTTGACAGGTTACGCGCAAGGGGGTAGATTACGCAGGTAACCGATTAAGACCGCAGAGCCGGTTACAAGGCGCGAAAGGAGCGCTCACGACATGTTCAACATCGACCTCCCGATCGCCGCCTTCGTCGTCTCGCTCGTGCTGCTCGGCCTCGCCGCCCTCGGGTGGGGCGTCGACTCCCGGCCCGGCTTCGCCGACGACTTCCGGCACTGATCGACCTCCGTCCTCCCTTCCAGCCACCCTGAGGTGCACCCCATGATCCCGATCCAGGCGGTCCTCGTGACCCATCACATCGACGAGCTGCTCAGCTCGGCAGCCGCGGAGCGCCGCGCGCATCCGGCGGACATCGACGTCCATCTGACCCCCCGGGGCCCGTCGGCCAAGCGCGATCCGCGCAAGGCCCTCGCTCGCGTCGCGAGCGGGATCAGCCGGGCCGCGGCATCGACGGCTCGACGGCTCGACCCGTCGACGGACGTCCGCGTCCGGACCCAGAAGGCCGTGCCCACCTGCTGAGCCGCTGCTAGGCTCCCGGCCCATGCCGGACAGCCGCCCCGCCCTGACCGCCGATGCCATCGCCGCGGTCTCCTGGGGCCCCGACCGGATCGAGGTGTTCGAGGTCGGGGCCGATCGCCATCTTCGCCACCGAACCTTCACCGACGGCCACTGGCTGCCGGACGAGGACCTCGGTGGCGATTGTGCGTCCGGGCCCGCGGTGACCGCCTGGGCGGTCGGCCGGATGGAGGTCTTCGCCGTCATGCCCGACGGCGAGCTGTGGGATCGCTACTGGGACGGCACGGCCTGGCACGCCTGGGAGTCGCTCGGCGGCTCGCTGGATCCGAGCGTCACGCCGGCTGCGTCGTCGTGGAGCGCCGATCGCCTCGATGTCTGGGCCCGCGGTCGGGATGGCTTGACCTGGCATCGATGGTGGGACGGCTCACGCTGGGTGGAGTGGGAGCAGCTCCCGGCCTGAATAAGCGGCTGGTGATCGGCCGACCCTAGGGTTCGGGGCCGACGTCCCGTCCAACGAAGTGCCCCGGCGGACGGGACGTCCAAATGTCTTCCTCTTCGCCCGCCCGACAGCCCGCCGGACGAGGCGCCCGTGGATCCAGCCACTCCCCCACCGTGGCGCGTGTTCGACGCGCCCGGCCCCACGCCGTCCGGTCCCGACGCCGAGGCGGCTGGCACGCCCGCGACGCCAATGGCGCGCAAGCCCTCGCCGGCGCCTGAGCCCCTCGGGCCCTTGCTGGCACGGCTCCAGGCGAACCCGCTGGCGGTCGTGGTCGGGCTCCTGCTGGCGATCGGCGGCTTCGCGCTCGCGGCGCTGCTCGCCGTGGGCGGGCTCGGCGGCGACGTGGTCGTGGACGGCGGCACCAGCCTCGGCTCGCCCGCCGGAAGCCTGACGGCCGGCCGGGGCGACCTGATCGTCGACGTCGGCGGGGCGGTCCTCCGACCGGGCGTCTACCACCTGCCGGCCGGCGCACGGGTCAGCGATGCGATCGCGGCGGCCGGCGGCTATTCGCCGCGGGTCGCCGCGGAGCAGGCGTCCGCCCAGCTCAACCTGGCCGCGCCCGTGCATGACGGCGACCAGATCGTGGTCCCGTCTCGGGACGATCCGGGCGCCGGCGGCAGCTCGCCCGGAAGCGGCGGCGGGTCGGGCGGCGGTGGAGGAGGCGGCGGTCACCTGATCGACCTCAATCACGCGTCGGCGGACGAGCTCGACACGTTGCCGGGCATCGGTCCGGTGACGGCCGCCAAGATCATCGCGGCCCGCAACGAGTCGCCGTTCACCTCGGTCGACCAGCTGCTCGAGCGGAAGCTCGTCGGCCAGAAGGTCTTCGACGGGCTCAAGCCGCTCGTGACGGTCTGACCCCGTGAGCCGCGCGGTCCGGCTGGCGCTGGGCGCAGTCGCCGGCGCGTTGCTCGTCTCGGCGGCCGGCGCGCACGTGGCGTTCGCGGTGGCCATCGCCGCGCTGGCCGCGGCACCCGCCGGCCTCGTGCTGTCACGGCTCGGGGCCGGGAGCCGCTGGCCGCAGGCGTTCCCCGTCGTCATCGGCCTGCTGGCCGTTGCGATTCGCGCCGTGGGGGCGCCGCCGCCGGCACCGGTCGTGCACCTGCCGACGGGCGACGGTCCATGGACGGCGGTGGTGCAGTCGGTGTCCAGCCCGAAGGCCGGAACGCGACCCGCGGTGCTCGTCCTGGAGTCGCCGCCCGGCCTCGTCGTGGCCGCGACCCTGCCGTGGTATCCGGAGGTCGCGCCGGGTGACCGCGTCGCGGTCGATGGGGGGCTGGAGGCGCCGCCCGATGGCGACGGCTACGGCGCCTACCTGCGCCGGATCGGGGCCTCCGCGACGGTCCGGGCCAACGGCCTGGAGTTCCTCCCCGCGACCGGCGAGATCGGGGCGTGGGAGGCCCTCCGCCGGGCGTCCGCCGCGGCGCTGGACCGCGCCATCCCGGCTCCGGAGGCGGGCCTCGCCGACGGCATCCTCGTCGGCCTCCGAGACCATGTCGATCGCGACCTCGCGGCAGCGTTCACGACGGCCGGTGTCAGCCACATCGTGGCGATCTCGGGCTGGAACATCGCCATCGTCGCGACGACACTGGGTGCGCTGACCGGGCGATTGGGCCGGCGGCGCCGGACGTTCGCGACGTGCCTCGCCATCGCGGTCTACGTGGCCTTCGTGGGGCCGTCGCCGTCGGTGGTTCGCGCGGCTGCCATGGCTGCCTGCGCGCTCCTGGCGCGCGACCTCGGCCGGCCGACGACGGCCACCGCGGCGATGGGCCTCGCCGTGCTCGGGCTCCTCCTGGTCGATCCGACCTACGTCGACGACGCCGGGTTCCGGCTGTCCGTCCTCGCGACCGCCGGGCTGATCGCCTGGGGCAGCGCGCTGGCGACTCGGCTCGCGGGGTCCAACCCGGGCCGGGTGCGATCGTGGCTGGCCGAATCGCTGGGCGTGTCGCTGGCGGCCCAGGCGGCGACGCTGCCGGTCATCCTCCTGGACTTCGGCCGCCTGTCCCTCGTCTCCCCAGTCGTGA
>DASXQE010000081.1:0-15705 GCA_036493155.1 Candidatus Limnocylindrales bacterium
GCCTCGAGGTACGACGCCTCCGAAGGCCGTCGAGCGGCCATCGCCGCCACCTGGGCCTCGGCCTGCGGCGATTCGAAGTGGAGGTGGCTGTAGTAGCTCGCCGTGCCGTAGATCACGGCGTACCACGCCCCGGTCCGCTGGCTGATCTGCTTGATGGCCGCGACGGGCAGGTGGCCGAACGTCTCCTGGGTGGCCTCGAGGATCGGCAGGATGTGCTTCGGGTCGTAGTCGAAGCGCTCCAGGATCGCCTCGAGCGGATCCGCGTCGACGGGCGCGAACGACGCGAAGTTCGGGTCGGGCACGACGCGGCCGGAGCGCCGCACGGCCGATTCCTCGCGGCGCTCCCCGTACGTCTCGGGCGGGCCCCAGTGCACGTGGAAGCGGCCCTTGCTGTCCATGCCGCCCATGTCGATGCACTCGATCGGGCAGGCCTGGGCGCACTGGAAGCAGGTCTCGCACTTGAGGGCGCCGTGCTCGTCGAGCAGGAGCTGGAGGCGGCCACGGAAGCGCGGCGCGACGTCGGCCCGCTCCTCGGGGTACATGACCGTCGCCTTCGGCTCGAAGAACCGACGGAGGGTCAGGCTCATGCCCTTCACGATCCCGAGGCCCGGAATGAGGCTCACGCGCCACCCCGCTTGAGCTGGTCGACCACGACGACCGCCGCCGCGGTCACGAAGAGGTTCAGGAGGGCGGCGGGCAGCAGCCACTTCCAGGCGAAGCCCATGAGCTGGTCGATGCGGACCCGCGGCAGCGTGCCGCGCATCCACACGAAGACGAACACCAGGGCGAACGTCTTGCCGAGGAACCACACCAGGCCGGCCACGAAGTCGAAGCTGACGTAGGCCCAGAGGAACGTGAGGCCGGCCGCCACGACGTTGGCCAGCACGAACCCGATGATCAGCGCGACCCACCAGCGGGTCTGGCTGCGCATGAGGAAGATCGGCGCGGCCAGGACGAGCGTGAGGACGAGCGGCGCCAGGGCCACGAAGAACAGCAGGCCGAGGTCGTAGGCGCCGGGGTTGATCGCGATCTGGAAGGGCGTCGCGATCGCGATGCCGGTGACGTTCGTGACGGCGTGGGCGATGTCATCGATCGAGAACGGCGCATGCCAGCCGCCCAGGAACAGGATCGTGGTCAGGGCCGAGACGATGAAGACGTTGACGTACTCGGCGAAGAAGAAGAACCCGAACCGCATCCCGGAGTACTCGGTCGCGAACCCGGCGACGATCTCCGAGTCGGCCTCGGTCAGGTCGAACGGCGTCCGGTTCGCTTCGGCGGTCGCGGCGATGAAGAAGATCAGGAACGCCAGCGGCTGCCGGATCAGGTACCAGTTCGTGAACCAGCCGGCCTGCTGGTCGACGATGGTGTTCAGGCTCATCGTCCCGGCCAGGATGATCAGCCCGACGACCGAGAGGGTCAGCGGGATCTCGTAGCTGACGATCTGGGCTGCGCTCCGCAGCCCGCCCAGCAGCGAGTACTTGTTGAAGCTCGACCAGCCGCCCATGAGCAGCCCGACCACGCTCATCCCGCCGATCGCGAAGAAGTACAGCAGCCCGATGTTCAGGTCCGCCCCGAACAGGCCCGGCGCGAACGGCAGGACCAGCGCCGACATGACGCTCGTCGCGAACACCACGACGGGCGCCCAGGTGAACACCACGGCATCGGCCTTCGTCGGGGTGAAGTCCTCCTTGATGAGGACCTTCAGGCCCGGCACGAGGGACATGAGCGTGCCCCACGGGCCGACGCGGTCGGGCCCGATCCGGAGGTTCATCCGGGCGATGACCTTCAGCTCCATGTAGATGATCACGAAGGCGAACGGCACGAAGATCAGGACCAGGATCAGCACGGCCGCCAGCATCCGGACGATCTCGAGGTGGTCGACGATCGCCTGCAGGATCAGCCCGCCGAACAGCACGATCGTGATGACGCCGCCAGCCGTGAGGAACAGCAGCAGCGGCACGACGACCGCCAGGAACTTGCCCGGCAGCGTCAGCTGATCCCAGGTGCGCGCGACGGCACTCATGCCGCGATGACCTGATCGATCACTTGTCGACGCCGCCCATGACCGGATCGAGGGAGGCCATGATCGCCATCGTGTCGGCGAGGAGGTGGCCGGGCAGGAGCTCGGTCATCGCCGAGAGGTGGATGAAGCTCGGGTCGTGGATCTTCAGCCGGAACGGCTGGTCCGAGCCGTCGCTGATGGCGTAGGTCCCGAACAGGCCGCGCGGCGACTCGATGGCCGCCCAGGCGCGACCCGGCCGCGGCCGGATGAGGCGCGGCAGCTTGGCCATGATCGGTCCGTCCGGCATCTGGTCGAGGCACTGGTCGATGATCCGGAGGCTCTGCTTGATCTCGTCGACCCGCAGCAGGTAGCGAGCCAGCGAGTCACCCTCGGTCCGGGTCGGGATGTCGAAGTCGATCTCGGGGTAGATCGAATACGGATGGGCTCGCCGGACGTCGAACGGCACCCCGGTGGCCCGCAGGTTCGGGCCCGTCATCGCGAATCGCAGCGCCGCCTGGCTGTCCATCGTGCCGAGGCCGCGGGCGCGCCGGACGAGGATCTCGTTCTCGTTCAGGAGGCCGGTGTTGGCCTCGACCTGCGAGACCGCCCGGCTCATCCAGTCGCCCAGGCGGCTCAGGAAGTCGTGGTTGAGGTCGCCGTTGACACCGCCGATCCGGAAGTAGTTGAACAGCATCCGCTGGCCGGTCAGCGAGGCCAGCATCTCGACGATCTCGTCGCGCTCGATGAACGAGTACAGGATCGGGGTCAGGCCGCCGAGGTCGAGCGCGAACCAGCCCATGAAGAGGGCGTGCGAGGCGATCCGGTTGAGCTCGCCCGAGAGGACCCGGATGTACTGCGCCCGGCGCGGCACCTCGATGTCCAGGAGCTGCTCGTAGGACATCACCGGGGCCCACTCCATGAAGAGCGAGCTGATGTACTCGAGCGGGTCCATGTGGCTGATCGTCTGGTGGTAGTCGGCGTTCTCGATCAGCTTCTCGACGCCGCGGTGGAGGTAGCCGAGGACCGGATCGACGTCGACGACCTTCTCGCCGTTGAGCTTCAGGACGACCCGCAGGACGCCGTGGGTCGAGGGGTGCTGGGGACCCATGTTGAGGTACATCTCGCCGTCGCCCGGCGTGTAGAACTCGAGCTCGCGCTCGGTCCGCGGCGGGTAGGGCGGGATCGGCTCGTACAGCCCGAAGTCATCGTCCAGGAGCACGTGCGGGTCGTCCGCCGAGGCGTGGGTGCCCGGCGGCGTGCCGGTCGCGGCGGGCCCCGTGGCGGCGCGAGGATCGGCGGTCGAGGTCATCGGTGAATCTCGCCTACGCCCCGGTGCCGCTGCGGATCGGCGACGAATCGCCGCCGCCGGCGGCCTCGGCAGGCACGTGGGTCCGCTCGACGTGCCGGACGCCGGCGCCCGGCGAGCGAGCGGCGTCATCGGGCAGGTAGAAGTCCTTCCGGAGCGGGAAGCTGGTGTAGTCCGGCGGCATGTAGATCCGGCGGACGTCGCGGTTGCCCTCGAAGATGATCCCGAACATGTCGTAGGTCTCGCGCTCCATCCACTCGGCGCCCTTCCACAGGAACGTCGCGGAGGCGATGCGCGGGTCGTCGCGGGACAGGCCTTCGACGATGACCCGGAGCCAATCGGGGGTCGTCTGGCTCCAGAGGTGGTAGACGACCTGCATCTCCGTGCCGGTGTCCACGCCGGCCAGGTCGGCCAGGACCACGAAGCCGAGCGCGGGCTCGTCGTGCAGCGCGCGCAGGACGTCGGTGACGGCATCCGCGCCGATCCGGATCTCCGTCTGATCGTGGCGCTGCCGGACCTCGCCGTGGAGGACCGTGCCGAATCGCGCGTCGAGGCGGGCCTTGAGGGCTCGATCCATCTCGCTGCCGCGCCTCAGACGCCCGTCGGGACCGTGGGCCCGATGGCCCGCTCCGGCCAGTGGCCGCGGCGGTCCTTGACCAGCTGCTGGAGCTTCATCATGCCGTAGATGAGGCCCTCGGGCCGGGGCGGGCAGCCCGGCACGTAGATGTCGACCGGCATGACCCGGTCGATGCCCTCGACCGTGCTGTAGCTGCGCTTGTAGCGGCCGCCGGAGCAGGTGCAGTCGCCCATCGCGACGCACCACTTCGGCTCCGGCATCTGCTCCCACAAGCGGAGCAGCGGGCCGGCCATCTTCGTGGTCAGCGTGCCGGCGACGATGAGGACGTCCGCCTGGCGCGGGCTGGCCCGGAACGGGAACGCGCCCCAGCGGTCGATGTCGTTCTTGGAGGTGGCGAACGACATCATCTCGATTGCGCAGCAAGCCAGACCCGACAGCAGGGGCCACAGGCTGTTGGCGCGCAGCAGGTCGAGGACGATGTCGGCCTTGGTCGGGATGACGTCGAGCATGCCGGACCAGCGGGCGTCGTCGCGGCGCTGGTCGGCCTCGGCCTCGACGTCCTGGAGGTGGGTGATCTCGGCGGTCCGGCCACCGCCGTAGGCGAGCGGGTCCGCGGGCGTCCAGAGATCGTTCCTGACGATGATCGGCTCGGCCACGGCCGTGCCGCCCCGGGGCACCAGGGCACCCGGCTGGTTGCCGCTCTGGTCGGACGACACGGCGGTGGGGTCGGCCGGGCCGGTGCCGAGCCCGCGGGTCACGTCATCGGTCATGGTGCAGCTCGATTCGCGGGGTCAGCGCCATGTCAGGACGCCCTTGCGCCAGGCGTAGGCCAGGCCGAACAGGAGGATGGCGACGAAGATCAGCATGCTCACGAAGCCGCCGAGCAGCAGGTCCCGGAAGATCAGCGCCCACAGGTAGATGAACACGACCTCGATGTCGAACGCCACGAACAGCAGCGCGTAGATGTAGAAGCTCAGGCCGAAGCGCCCGTGCGTGTCGCCATACGTGTCGATCCCGGACTCGTACGGCATGCCCTTGTGGACGTCGCCGCGATTCCGGTGGGAGAGGAGCCAGGCGGCGCCGATCGTGACGAACACGAATCCGATCGATACGACCGCGAACCCCACGACGTACCAGATCGCCGGCAACCGATCCTCGCTTCCGGTCCCGCTGGGCCGGCGCCGGCGCGGCTCGGGGGCGCGTCACTACCCCTGGGCTCGATCCGGTTGGTCCATCCCGATGCGGGACGCTGCGTGCTTTCAGAGGCTTTCACGACCGACCGCTCGCGCGGTTGTCGCCCGAGGTCATTCTACCGCTCGAACTCCCGGACCGCGAAGCGGCCGGTGGCCCGCGGGTCCAGCAGCCGCACGACGGCGGCCTTCGCCTGGAGGTAGGCACCGAGGTCGGCGGTCGGACCCTGCTGCAGCGACACGAGCAGCTCGCCGAGCCCGAGGTCGGCCAGGTAGCCGGCCTGGGTCGTGGCGATGCCGGGCGTCAGGCCGGCGGCGCGGGCCGCGGCGTCGAGCGCCGTGAGGTCGACGTGGGCCGTGAGGTCCTGCCGCCCGATCGCCACCAGCGGGTCGTCGTGGACGCGGTGGCGGTGGTAGGCCCGGAGCGTCGAGCCGCGGCTGGCCGCGTAGAGGGACGCGGCGTCGGCGCCGTAGTCGATGACGATGAGCTGGCCGCGCTCGAGTGGCCGTGTCGCAGCGGCCACCCAATCGTCCAGGTCGAGGCACACCTCGGCGACCTGGCCGGGTGCCAGCTCGACGCCCTCGCGGGCGAGTCGCTCGGCGAGACGCGGCGTCGATGGCGCGCCGGTCGAGCAGGCGAGGACCGGCTCGGCGCCGGCGTCGCCCGAGTGGTCGGCCGGGAGGGTCACGAAGCGCTCGCGAACCTGGCCGTCGTCGCCGCCCACGACCTGGTGGACCGGCAGGGCGTCGAGCAGCTCGTTCGCGATGACCGCGCCGGGGGCCGGCCGCGCATCGGCCGGCTCGACGAACGCCTGCAGTCCCGCGGCCTCGATCCTGGCCGCGAAGGCGCGCGCCGCCCGTGGCGAGACATCGATCGCCTGGTAGTGGATGACCTCGAGGAGCTGGCTCGCTGAGCGCCGCAGGCCTCCCAGGATCGCGCTCGCCAGCGCTCCCCGACCCGCGCCGTGCTCGCGGACGACGAACCGGTCGGGTCGGCCGAGCTCCTCCCAGGCCCGCTCGAGGCGGCGTGCCAGGGCCCAGCCGAAGATCGGATGGCCTTCCGGGGCCGTGAGGAAGTCCCCGTCGCCTCCCGGCCCGGATGCGGCGGTGCCCGGCTCGCGCGTGTAGTAGCCGGCCTGCGGGTCGTACAGCGCGAGCTCCATGAACCGGGCCATGGTCATCGGGCCGTCCCGGGCGATCTCGTCGCGGATCCGGGCCAGGAGCTCGGGGTCGCTCGCGGGCAGCGGGGCGTCGGGCTCGAGGTCCGAAACGCGCCGCAGGCCGGCCTGGATCGAGGCGTCGCTCACCGGGCCGGCGCCGCCCGTTCGCCGAGGGCCAGGCGCAGGCCCGGCCCGACCAGGGTGTGGGCGCCGAGCAGGATCGGGATCGGCGCGTCGATCGCCGACGCGGTCAGCTGGCGCAGCCACGGGTCGGCGATGTGGTCCGGCAGCAGCAGGTCCGAGGCGAAGCGGTCTTCGGCCCGGGGCCAGGTCGACTCGGCGACGCCGAGGCGATGGGCCAGGAGGACGCGCGTGTCGACGATCGCCGCATCGCCGAGCTGGCTGAGCACCGAGGCGAGCGCATCCGGCCCGCGATCGTCGAGCACCATCCCCAGGACCGAGGCGGGCGCCCGCCCGCGGCCGACGCTCGCCGGATCGGCCCCGGCCATCGCAGCCACCGTCGAGGCACGCAGCCCGCGTTCCTCGATCAGGGCCCGGACCCGCGACGCGGCTGCCCGCTCCAGCCACGCCAGCGTGCCCGCGCTCGTGCGCCCCGCGACGACGAGCTCGGAGCGCCGGTCGCCGGCCACGGCGCGCACGGCCTCCAGGACACCGTCCACCGGCCCGGCGTCAAGATCGTCCGGGCGCGGCCCGCCCGTCAGCAGGATGTCGAGCGGCGAGTCGAGGTCGACCTGGAGCCGCCAGTCGGTCCGGAGGTCCTCGACCTCGACGCCGGCGACCTCGGCCAGCCAGCGCGGGAGGGCGTTGTCGCCCGGCAGCTCCGGCAGGTCGGCGAGCAGCCCGGCGTCGCCGACCGCGATGACGTCCGCGGAATAGCGGTTGTTGGCGAGAGCGCGTCGCGCGCCCGAGCCCGCGACCTCGACGAAGCGCGCGGCATCGGCAACGTCGGCCAGGGGCAGGGCGCCCGACCCGAGCAGCACCACGCCGCCGCGGGAGATCGGCTGGAGCGCGCTTCGGACCCGCGCGGCGAACGTCGGTCCGGCGTCGCCGCCGGCCACGACCTGGACGTCCTCCGCGCCGGCGTCGGCGAACAGCCGCGCGAGGCGATCCGCATTGGCTGCGCGGGCGGCGAGGAGCGCGGCCTCGAGCGGGCCGACACCCGCCGGCGTCGGGTGCAGGATTCGGACCGCGACGCTGTCCATCGCGGCGACTGTAGCGAGGGCTGGATGACGGGATCGACCGCGGCCCCGGGGACGGGCTCGATCCGGGCCTTCGTTGGGCTCGGCGCGAACGTCGGCGACGCGCGAGCGACGTTGCGGGCCGCGGTCGCTGCGCTCGCCGGCCTGCCCGGGACGCACGTGGCGGCCGTGTCCCGGCTGTACCGGACCGCGCCCGTGGGCGTCGTCGACCAGCCCGACTTCCTGAATGCGGTGGTCGCTCTCGATCGCGACCCGGGGAGCGACGACGACGCGACTGGCGCGCTCCGGCTGCTGGTCCAGCTCAAGGACCTCGAGCGGGACTTCGGCCGCCGCCAGCGCCGACGGTGGGGCCCGCGCGAGCTGGATCTCGACCTGCTGCTGTTCGGAGACGCCCGGCTCGCGCTGGAGCGCCCGCCCGAAGGCGTGCCGCTGTCGGCGGCCGTCGATCCCAAGGCCGCCGCACGCCTCCTCGAGGTCCCGCATCCGTCCATGGCGTCGCGCCTGTTCGTGCTTGCGCCGCTGGCCGACCTCGCTCCCCAGCTGACGCCGCCGGGCTGGTCCGAGTCGGTGGCGCGTCGCGCCGCGAGCGTCGCGGCGGCGGAGCCCGGCGCGGTCACGCCGCTCGGGAGCTGGGATTCGGCCCGATCCGACTGGCGCTGAGGGAGGGGCCGCCGGGATCCCGGGCTTCGCGCCGAGCGGCGTCGCGCCGTGCGGCGTCGCACCCGGGCGGTCGCGCGGTCCCCGGCCCGATACCGAACCGCGCCGTGAATCGGAACGCGGCGGGCCGACGGCCCGCCGCGTTCGTGCGCGAAGGAGGGGCGGTCAGGAACCAGGCGCCGGGGGCACCGAGCTCCCGTAGCTCATGTTGAAGCCGTCGGTGTCGCTATCGGGCAGGGACGGCGTGGAGACCTGCTTGTGCTGCTGGACCATCACGCCGCTGTCCGCGGCCGTCAGGCCCGGGTTGGCGTTGTTGGCCGTGCCCGGATCGAACAGGTCGGGGCTGCTGTAGTGGGCCAGGGCGGCCTGATGGCCGCCGACCGTCGGAGCCTCCTCGATCCACTCGACCGAGGTGCCGGGGCCGGTGTACGTCTTGCTCGTCGAGAAGGTCGCGCCGGTCGTGGTGTCGGTCAGGCTGATCGTCCAGGTGCTGCCGGAGCCCTTCACGATCGAGGCCGACATGTGGTCGCCGGGATGGACCGTGATCGACGCGATGACCGTCTCGGCCGCGGGCAGGATCTCCCACCAGGCCGCGTAATGGGCCGCGCCGTTGTACCAGTCGGTCTCGGTGCCGGTCTGGATCAGATTGCCGTTGTTGAAGCCGTCGATGCCGACCCACTGCGAGCCGTAGGTCGCCTTGGTCGTCTTCGAGACGCTCGGGACGACCCACTGGGCCGTCGCCTTCGTGTATGGCGCGCCCGCGGTTCGGGCATACCCGGACCAGTTGCTGGAGGCCCAGCCGGCGCTGTGGATCGCGCCGGCGCTGATGCGCGGGTGATGGACCACCGCGGCGGCCGCGGGCGCCAGTCCGGCGGCGAGGACCGACCCGGTGAGGAATGCAGCCGACAGGGAGGCGCTGAGGACGCGGATGGGACGCACGAACGACTACCTCACGCGAACCGGCGCGGGACCGCAGCTCAGGCGGCGCAGGCCGATCGGTCGGCAGTATCCCTCCGCCGGCCAGACCGTGTCTGTGGTCGGACCGGCTCAGCCGCGCAGGACGCGCGGCCGGAGTTGCTCCTCGGCAACGCTGTTGCCGCGCGCCCGCGTGACCCGGAAGGCGCTCGAGCCCGGCAGCGACGCAACGACCTCGCCAAGCTCCCGGCCCTCGAACAGCAAGCCCACCCCGTCGTCGGCGGCGTAGCCATCCGGCAGCTGGCCGCTGCCCACGAGCTCGCCGTAGCGCGGGCGTCGCAGCGATTCGCTGTCGTAGTGCGGGCAGAAGCTGCCGCGCAGCAGCTTGAGGCCGTCGCGCAGCGGCGCCAGGGCGAGCCCGAAGGAGTCGGTGATGGACGCCTCGAACCAGCAGTTGCCGCCGGCCGATGGGCCGGCCAGGATCACGCCGGCCTCCCACGCTCGC
Organism: Candidatus Limnocylindrales bacterium; assembly: GCA_036493155.1. GTDB lineage: Bacteria > Chloroflexota > Limnocylindria > Limnocylindrales > CSP1-4 > UBA5189. Next base: position 9,533 of record DASXQE010000081.1, read on the forward strand.
TTCAGCGCCCGATCGACGCCGTGGAGCCGCCAGATCGCCAGCATGTTGGCCGTGTTCCCGCCGCCGACGAGGATCGCGTCCTGGTCGAGCAGGAACGCCTCGACGTCGTCGACCGTCCGGCCGAACAGATCCAGATGCGTCGCCTCCGCGCGCTGCGCGAAGAAGGCGTAGAAGGCCGCCCGGTCCTCGAAGTTCTCGCCTCCGGCGGTGCCCAGGAAGCAGATTCGCGGGCGCGCCTGGCCGGTCAGGTCCAGCAGGTAGCGATGCAGCGGGCCGTCGGTCGAGGACGGCATGAGCGACGCGCCGCCCATCGCCAGGATCCTGGGACTGCCGGCCATGGCTGCGCGGCGCGCTAGAGCCGGACGCTCGGTGGTCGCTCGCGGTCGAACATGTGGACCGTGTCGACGAACCGGACCGTCTTGGTCTGGTAGGCCATGACCATCGAGTGCGTCCTGGCGCCGCCGCCGAAGAATCGAACCCCCTGCAGGAGGTCGCCGTCGGTGACCCCGGTGGCCGCGAACACGAGGTTGTCGCCCGAGGCCAGGTCCTCCGTCTTGTAGATCCGGCGCTCGTCGCCGTGGCCCATCCGCGCGCCGCGCTCGCGCTCCTGGTCGTTGCGGTAGCGGAAGCGGGCCTGGATCTCACCGCCGAGGCAGCGCAGGGCCGCCGCCGTGATGACGCCCTCCGGCGCGCCGCCGATGCCCATGACCGCATGGACGCCCGTGCCCTGGACGGAGCAGGAGATCGCGGCCGACAGGTCGCCGTCGGAGATCAGCTTGATCCGGGCGCCCGTGCCGCGGACCTCGGCGATGAGGTTCTCGTGGCGCGGCCGGTCCAGGATGATCACGGTCACGTCCTGGACCCGGCGCCCGAGGGCTTCCGCGATCCGGTTGACGTTCTCGGCCGGCGGCAGGGTGATGTCGACATGGCCGGCTGCGATCGGGCCGACGCACAGCTTCTCGAGGTAGGTGTCCGGCGCGTGGACCAGCCCGCCGCGCTCGGACGCGGCCAGGACCGTGATGGCGTTGCCCGAGCCCGTGGCCACGAGGTTGGTGCCTTCGAGCGGGTCGACCGCGATGTCGATCTCCGGCGCCGCGCCATCGCTGTCGTCGCCGAGCCCGACCTTCTCGCCGATGTACAGCATCGGCGCCTCGTCGCGCTCGCCCTCGCCGATGACGATCGTGCCGCGCATCTCGACTTCGTCCATGGCGGCGCGCATGGCCTCGGTCGCCAGGCGGTCGGCCTCGTGGCGGTCGCCGCGGCCCATGAGTCGCGCCGAGGCGATGGCGGCGGCCTCGGTGACATACGCCATCTCGAGCGCCAGCAGCTTCTCCATCGCCGCGTGGCTCGGTCGCTCCAGCTCCATCGGACCTCCGGTTGGCGGCTAGTGGCGGAAGTGGCGCCGGCCGGTGAAGACCATTGCCATGTGGTGCCGGTCGGCCAGCTCGATGGCCATCTCGTCTCGGATCGAGCCGCCCGGCTGGATGATCGCCGTGATCCCGGCCGTCGCGGCGAGCTGCATCGCGTCCGGGAAGGGGAAGTACGCATCGCTGGCCATGACGCTGAACTTGGCCCGATCCCCGGCGCGATGGACGGCGATCTCGACCGACGTGAGCCGGTTCGGCTGGCCCGTGCCGATCCCGACGGTCGCGGCGTTCTTGACCAGCACGATCGCGTTCGAGCGGACGTGCCGGACGGTCCGCCACGCGAACAGCAGGTCGGTGAGCTCCTCCAGCGTCGGGCGGCGCTTCGTGACGACGTGGAGCTGGCGGCCATCGAGGCCCAGGTCATCGATCGTCTCCAGGAGCAGGCCGCCCGAGACGCGCTTGAAGTCCAGCTTGGCGATGCCGTAGTCGCTGAGGCCGTCGCTCGGGCCCTTCGGGACCGACAGGACCTCGAGGGCCGGCTTCTGAGCCAGGGTCGCGGCCGCCGAGTCGTCGTAGCCCGGTGCGATGACCGCCTCGTAGGAGCTGTTCACGATCTCCCGCGCGGTCGGGCCATCGAGCGTCCGGTTGACCGCGACGATCGCGCCGAACGAGGCGACGGGGTCGGTCTCGACCGCCCGGCGATAGGCCTCCACGAGGTCGTCGGCCGAGGCGATGCCGACGGGGTCGGTGTGCTTCGAGATGCAGACGGTCGGCGTCGTGAAGTCGGTCGCGATCCGGTAGGCCGCGTCGAGGTCGAGGAGGTTGTTGAACGTCGGCTCCTCGCCCTGGAGGAGGGCCGCGTCGGCCAGCGTGCCGGAGCGGTGGGTCGTCTCGCGGTAGAACGCCGCGGTCTGGTGGGGGTTCTCGCCGTAGCGCAGGTCGGTGACCTTCTCAAGCACCATGGCCAGGCGCTTCGGGTAGGTGGTCGAGGTCAGCTGGTTGAGGTAGGCCGCGATCTCGGCGTGATACGCGGCGATCGTCGCGAAGGCCTCCGCGGCGAGCCTGGCTCTGAGCTCCGCGGACACGAGGCCGCGCTCCTTGATCTCGGCCAGGACCCGGGTGTAGCTCTCGGGGCTCGACACGACGACCACCCCGGTCGCGTTGCGCGCGGCCGCCGAGAGCAGCGCCGCGCCGCCGACGTCGATCATCTCGATCGCCTGGTCCACCAGGACGGCCCGCTTGCCGACCTCGGCCCCGAAGGGACGAACGTTGACCGCGACGAGATCGATCGGGCCGATGCCCTGGGCCTCGAGCTCCGCGAGCTGCTCGGGCTTGTCCCGCCGCGCCAGGATCCCGGCGTAGATCGACGGGTGGAAGGTCTTGACCTGGCCGCCGAGGAGGGCCTCGCTGCCGGTCAGCTCCGAGACGGCGTGGCTCTCGATGCCGTCCTGGGCGAGGTGGTCACGGGTCCCGTCGGTGGCGTAGACCTCGAAGCCGAGCTGCTGGAGGCCGCGCGCGAAGGTCGAGATCCCATCGCGGGACGCGACCGAGAGCAGGGCTCGCACCCGGGGCATCCTCCAAGACTCGAGCCGGCGCTGGAGTCGTCGCGGGCCATGGACGACCGTGGGCCATCGAGTATAGCCGCGGCCATGTATCCTCCCTCGCCGTGACCCTGTTGCCGTGGGAGTACTTCTTCGACTCGTTCTCGGCCGAGAACTTCCCGGATCTGTACACGCCCATCTGGGTGGCCTCGCTGGCGCTGCTCGTCGTCGCCGTCGTCGTGTACGCGGTCCAGACGCGGCGGCTGCACCGCCACCGCCTCTACCTGGACATGTGGGAGTGGCTCCTCTGGACCGGGATCATCACGTTCTTCCTGACCCTGATGGGCGCGGTGTTCGTGTTCGATTTCATCATCGAGCTGATCATCCTGGTCACCGGCCTGGGGGTCATGGTCTGGGTCCGGTTCGTCCGCTACCCGCCGTTGTTCGACGCGTATGACCTGCAGCTGGCCCACCAGCGCTACATCGCTCGCGTCAAGTCGTCCCGGCCCGAGGCCACGATCCGGACGAAGGCGCCCAAGCGGCGGAAGCGCCGCTAGGCCCCGTGCCCATCGAGGTCCGCCGGTTCGGAGCGGGCCATCGCCGGGCTGAGGGCCCGCCGGGCACGCGCGGCCTGACCGGGCAGGTCGTCCATGCCGACGCCCGGGGCCACATCTCCGAGCTGGCGTTCAGCCTCCACGGCCGGATCCCGCCGCACGACAACCCGAACACCACGTGGTTCCTGGTGATCGAGGGCGGCGGCTGGGTGGAAGTCGGCGGCGAGCAAGCGCGGGTCGCCGCCGGGGACGCGGTGCTCTGGCCGGCCGGGATCGATCACGCCGCCTGGACGGATGGCACGACGATGCGGGCCATCGTCGTGGAGCTGGCCGGCCCGGACGACGCCCACCTGCGCGGCATCCTGGAGGGCCGCGCCCGGCGATTGCTGCCGGCGGAGGCAGGTCGCGTGGCGAAGGGCCAGGGCTCGCTCAGCCGGCGCGCCGCGCCGCCCGCCCCCGATCCGGAGAGTGAGGAGCCACGATGAACCCCACGATGCACGCCACGATGCACGCCACGATGCACGCCACGATGCGCCGCGTGCGAGGGACCCGATGCTCGTCCTGACGGCCGCCGACGTCGAGGCCGCTCTCGACCTCGACGAGCTGCGCGAGGCCGTGGCCGGGGCGATGGCCGACCTGTCGGCCGGCCGGGCCTCGATGCCGTCGCGGATCGCGGCGGCCGTTCCCGAACGCCACGCCATCCTGGCCGCGATGCCGGCCTACCTGCCATCGGCCGGCGCGCTGACCACGAAGCTCGTGTCGCTGTTCCCCGAGAACCGGGACCGGCCCACGCATCAGGCGCTCATCGCCTGCTTCGATCCGGCGACCGGGACGCCCGTCGCCGTGATGGACGGGCGGGTCATCACGGAGGCGCGGACCGCGGCCGCGGCAGCGCTGTCGGCGCGGCTGCTGGCACGCGCCGACGCGCGGGTCGCCGCCGTGATCGGGACGGGCGCGCAGGCCCGCGCCCATGCCCTCGCCCTGGCGCGCGATCTGCGCTTCTCGACGCTCGTGATCGCCGGCCGGCGCCCTGACGCTGCCGCGGCCCTGGCCACGGAGGTTCGCTCGGAGGTGCGAAGCGGCATCGGTGTCGACGCGGCCGCGTCGATCGACGAGGCCGTTCGGGCGGCCGACGTCGTCGCCGCGGCGACCCACACGGATACGCCGGTGGTCCGGCGCGAGTGGCTCAAGCCCGGCGCCCACGTCAGCTCCGTCGGGTTCAACACCAGCGGCGAGGGCGAGGTCGACCAGCAGACCGTCATCGACGCCGCCCTGTTCGTCGAATCGCGCGAATCCGCGCTGACGCCGCCGCCCACGGGCGGCATCGAGATCGCGAAGGCCATCGCGTCCGGTGCGATCACGAAGGACCACATCCGTGCCGAGATCGGGGAGGTTGTCGGCGGCACCGCGCCAGGCCGCCGCGATGACACCGAGATCACGCTCTACAAGTCAGTCGGGGTCGCCGTCCAGGACGCCGCCGCGGCCGCGCTCGTGCTGCGAATCGCGCGGGAGCGCGGCCTCGGGACCGAGGTCCCGATCTAGTCGAAGCCCGCGCGGGCTGCTACCTGAACCTGAAGCTGTCGATGATCGACGACTCTTCCGGGACGAGGCCGCCGGCCAGCGTCACGAACTCGACGACGACGGCCGTGGAGTCGTTGGCGAACAGGTAGACACTCTCGTCGACATTGACGCTCCCGCCGCTCGGCTTGTTGGCCGTCAGCTGCAGGGCCCAGTGGTACGCGGGCCCACCGGGCAGGTCCTCCTTGGTCGGCGTCGGGACGGCCTTGAGACCCGGGACGGCCTGGAACTGGGCCTGGAAGCTCGTCGAGATCGTGTCGAGTGGAATCCCACCGGTCGGGGTTGAGAAGATCAGCATCGACTCGCCGAGCAGGGGGTTCACGGCCATGCGAACGCCGGGGATCGATTCGAAGACGCCGATCGCCGGGCCGAAGTCCGGATTCGCGGCGACGAACGCATCGAGCGCAGCCTTCGAGGTGGGATTGGACAGGTCGAAGAGCCGCCAGGCAGGAGGCACCGTGACGATGTACGGCTGGCCATCGAACGAATCCGCGACAGGGGACGGCGATGGGCTGGGCGTGGGGCTCGGGGACGGTGAGGGCGTGGGGGCAGCCGTGGGCGTTGGGAGGGCGGTCGGGCTCGCCGCAGGCGCGCTGCACCCGATGGCCACGAAGAGCGCGACGACCAGGCCTGCCAGACGACGCATCCGTTCTTCCCTCCCACGCCGCAAGGGCGTGTCATCCCTCTGCGCGGCAGCGTACGACGGGTTGATGCAACGGTCAGCCGGGCCCGGACGTTAGCCGAGCAGAAGGGAGGGCGCTTGGCACTTGGGCCGCGAATCGGAGCCGACGACGCGAACCTGGGGCACGCCTTCGAGCGCCACCGCGACTGGCTCGTCCGTCGCCTGGCGATCGTCTGCGGCGATGCCGAGGAAGCCCGCGACCTGTGCCAGGAGACGTTCCTCCGCGCCTTCGCCAACCTGGGCCGCTTCCAGCCGGGCACGAACTTCGCCGCGTGGATTTACCGCATCGGCCACAACGCCTTCGCCAACCAGTGCCGGGCCGCCCGCAAGCGTGAACCGTTGCCCGATGACCTGTACGATCGCGGTCTGGGACCGGTCGAGGAAGCGGTCGGCCGGGAAGCGGCCGAGGATGTCGCCCGCGCGTTGCAACAACTGCCGACCGATTACCGGG
>DASXQE010000082.1:0-14050 GCA_036493155.1 Candidatus Limnocylindrales bacterium
CGATCCTGACCTACGTCGTCGATGCCCTGCGCTTCTACTTCGAGTTCCATGCCGCCAACGACGGCTTCTACGGCGCGGTCATCCACGACCCGTTCGCGGTCGCGGCGACGATCGACCGGACGCTCGTCACGACGCGGCCGCAGTTCGTCGACGTCGAGACGGGCAGCGGCCCGGCGCACGCCATGACGGTGGCCGACTGGCGCGGCCTCACGAAGCAGCCACCGAACCTCGAGGTCGGGGTCGAGGCCAAGGCCGACACGTTCCTCCGGCTCCTGGTCGACCGGCTGGGAGGGCTGGCAGCCGACCGGTCGGGCGTGGCACGCTAGCCGCGGCGCCAGTCGCCTAGTGGAGGAAGGCCACATGGGTTCGCAGTTCGGGACACGAACCATCGTCCTGATGCCGATCGCGATCGCGATCAACATCGTCCTCGGCTACACCGTCCAGTCGATCCTGAAGCTGCCGATCTACCTCGACTCGATCGGCACGATCCTCGTCGGCGTGCTGGCGGGCCCGCTCGCCGGGGCCGCGACGGGGATCCTCTCCAACCTGATCTGGCAGTACGCCCCGGGGATCGGCGGCGGAACGATCGGGCCGTTCGCCATCGTGGCTGGCGTGATCGGGCTCCTTGCGGGGCTCTGGGGCCGGCTCGGTGTCTATCGCTCGCGACCGGCCAGCGGCTCGCAGCTGGCGCTGGCAGCGGTCGTGGCGGCGGCACTCGTGGTGATCCTCGTCCTCCCGATCGTCAACAACCCGACCTACCTCAACCCCGACATCGGCGGGTTCCCCGATTGGGCCGTGCCCGCGGCGATCGGGATCGCGATCATCGCGGCGATCGTCGTTGCGGGATTCACCTACCTGCGCCGCGATCTCGCCGGGTTGTGGGTCGCGGGCGCCGGCGTGATCACGGGCCTGGTGGCCGCGGCCATCTCGGCGCCGATCTCGGCGTACGTCTTCGGTGGCGTGACCGGCTCCGGGACCGACGTCATCGTTGCGGCGCTGCGGCAAGGCGGCGCCGACGTCCTGTCGGCAGCCCTCGGGCAGGGCTTCTTCAGCGACCCGATCGACAAGACGATCACGAGCTTCGTCGTCTTCATCATCTTGGCTGGCCTCTCGCCCCGGGTCATCGCGCGCTTCCCGAACGGCGAGCGGTTGACCTCGGTGAGCACGATCTGAGCTCGACCCGCCACCACCCGCCGAGCCGCCGCCCCGACCTGGACGGCGGCTCCGGCGTTCCAGCGTTCGTCCTTCGTCATCCGGTCGGACCGTTCCGGAGCCTGAATCCGACGACCAAGCTGGTCCTGGCGTTCGCGATGGCCCTGGTGGCGTTCACCGTGCGGGAGTGGACCGGGCCGATCGCCATGATCGTGGTCGAACTCGCCTGCGCGCTGGCCGCCAGGGTCACGCGGCGGCTCGCGGTCCTCGCCCTCGCGACCATCCCGATCGTCGCGTCGATCCTGCTCGTGAACACCTTCCTCTTCCCGGGCGCGACGGATCGGCTGTTCAGCCTCGGGCCGTTCACGGCGACGGGCACGGGCCTGGCGGCGGCGCTCCAGGCGACGCTGCGAGTCGTCGCGTTCGCATTGAGCGTCGGCCTGTTCTCGCTCACGACCCGCACCGACGAGCTGCTGGCCGATCTGGAGCGGCGCGGGCTCGGCCGCCGAGTGACGTTCGTGCTCGGATCCGCCATCGCGACGATCCCCCGGATGGCCGAGCGGGCCGGCGAGATCACCGAATCGCAGCGGGCCCGCGGACTGGACACCGAAGGCTCGATCCTCCGGCGCCTCCGAGGCGTGCTGCCACTGGCGGGTCCGATGATCGCGGGCGCGCTCACCGAGGTCGAGGAGCGGACCATGGCCCTCGAGGCCCGGGCGTTTTCGGCGCAAGTGGCGCGACCCGTGCTGCGCGCCTTCCCTGACTCGGGCTCCGAACGGATCGGACGGTGGCTGGCGTTCCTCGGGTCGATCGCGCTCGGCGCCGCCTCGATCAGCGGCCTGCTCCGGCTGCCATGAGCCGTCCGCGATGGCGCTGACGCTTCGTGGTGTCAGCTACCGCTATGCGGGCGCGGCGTCGCCGGCCTTGTCCGAGGTCGACCTCGCCGTCGAGCCCGGCGAAGTGCTCGGGATCGTCGGCGCCAATGACGCCGGCAAGTCGACGCTCTGCCTCGTCGCGTCCGGCCTCGCCCCGACGGTCATCGGCGGGCACCTGGCGGGCGAGGTCACCCTCGACGGCGAGAGCACTCGAAATCTCACACCGCACGATGCGGCCACTCGTTGCGGGATCCTCTTCCAGAATCCGCTGACCCAGCTGTCCGGTACCGCGGCCACCGTCTGGGAGGAGGTCGCGTTCGGCCCTCGGAACCTCGGCCTGACCGTGCCCGCGGTCGTCGACCGCGTGGAGGCAGCCCTCGACGCCGTGGCGATCGGGTCGCTTGCCGAGCGACACCCGGAACAGCTGTCGGGCGGCCAGGCGCAGCTCGTCGCGCTGGCGGGGGTCCTGGCGCTCCAACCGACCACGCTCGTCCTGGACGAGCCCACGAGCCTGCTCGACCCCGGCGGGACTCGGCTGATCGGCGATGCGCTGGCCCGCCTGGCGCGCGCGTCGAAGGTGGCCCTGGTCATCGTGGAGCACAAGACCGACCTGCTCGCTCGCCTGGCCGATCGGGTCGTGGTCCTGCGCGGCGGCCGCGTCGTCGCGTCCGGACCGTCGTCGACCCTGTTCGAGCGCCCCGATCTCGCGTCGATGGGCGTGGCAGCGCCCGCGGCCGTGTCGATCCGGCGTGCCGCGGAGCGGGACGGCGTCGCTGGCCGCCTCGTTGGCCTCGACCTCGGCGCGCTCGCGGACGCGGGCCTCCCGAGCGACGCCGAGGGCATGGAGGGCGGCGCCTGGGTTCATCCGGCCGTCGAAGGAGCTGATGCTGGGCCCCCCGCGGCCCTCGAGGCGGATGCCGTCGAGTACGTCTATCCGTCCGGAACCCGGGCGCTGGGCGACGTCGATCTCCGCATCGAGCCGGGTCAGCGGGTGGCATTGATCGGCCAGAACGGCAGCGGGAAGTCGACCCTCGTGCGGCAGTTCAACGGGCTCCTGCGCCCGACGCGCGGCGAGGTGCGCGTGAACGGCCGCGGCGTCGGCCGGCGCCACGTGGCCGAGCTCGCGCGCGAGGTGGGGCTGGCATTCCAGAACCCCGATCGGCAGGTGTTCGCACGGCGAGTTCGCGACGAGGCGGCGTTCGGACCGCGGAACGTCGGGCTGCATCGACCCGAGCTCGACGTCGCCGTGAACGACGCGCTGGCCGCACTCGGCCTCTCCGATGCGGCCGACGTGAACCCGTTCGACCTGGGCTTCTCGCGGCGGAAGCTGCTCTCGATCGCCTCCGTGCTCGCGATGCGGACGCCGATCGTGATCCTCGACGAGCCGACGACTGGGCAGGACGCCGACGGCGACGCCCAGATCAGGCGAGCCGTGGCGGCCCTGGCCACCGCGGGTCGGACGGTCGTCACGATCAGCCACGACATGCGCTTCGTGGCGGAGCTGTTCGAGCGGGTGGTCGTCCTGCGCGAGGGCAGCGTGGTCGTCGATGGACCACCAGCCCACGTGTTCGATGCCCGGCACTGGCCAGCCCTCGCGAGCACCCATCTCGAGCCGCCGCTGCCGTCCATCCTGGGCGCCCGCCTCGGGCTGGGATCGACGCCCACGGAGGCGGCCGTGATCGATGGCCTGCGTCAGGACGACGGGCGCCGGCGCCTTCGGGCGTAGCCACTCACGGCACGGTCAACGCCCCCGACTCGTCGCGACCAGCAACAGGAACGAGGTCTCCGCCAGGTCGACGCCGGCGATCACGAGGCCGATCACGATCGGCAGCGGCTGGCCGGCGAGCCAGCCGGCGGCGGCCGCGAACGCGGCGGCGGCGAGGAACACGAACCGGATGCCGCGGACCATCGTCGCGAGCTGGGCGGTCGTCACCGGCGCCCCGGCCCCGACAAGCCGAGCCTCCTCGATCCGTCGCAGCGCGAGGACCAGCAGGTAGGCGCCCAGGACCGCCGACCCGGCGACGAGGGCCGCCCGAACGAGCGCGGGTGGCGTGGCGATCGCGGCGATCACATCGGCCACGCTGCCCGAGACCGCGGCAGCAAGGACGACAGCGAGCCCGACGCCGAGCGCGACAGCGGCACCGAGGCGCGGGGTCACGACGGCGTCCCGATCTCGATGATGGGCACCTCCGTCACGTCCGCGTCGGCGGTGATCCGCCACGCTCGGAGCCCGGGCGGATCGGACGTGAACGACACCACCAGGTGCAGGGCTTCCGGATGGACGGCCGCCCGGATGTCCGTCGGCGACGGGCGCGGCTCGGAGGCGACGTGCGAGTGCACGACCGCCCAGACCACCTGGCCGGCGTCGTCGATCGCGAGCTGTGCGCGGAGGAGATCGTCCGGGTCGACCTCGAAGCGATATGGCGACGCGAGGCGGTTCCGGGTCGCCAGCCAGGCCAGCGCCGCGCCGCCACGGAACGGCGAGGCGTCGCCCGCGATCAGCCCGCAGCCCTCGTTCGGCCGGGCCGCCCGCAGGTCGGCGATCAGCGCGTCGCGGATGGCGCGCGGGAGGTGGACGCCACGCGGCGGGGCCGCGTCAGCCGAGGAGCGACTCGTCACTCGCGTCGCCCGGCCAGTCCGGGCCCGGTCGGAACACGCCGCCGGAGAGGTACTTCCAGCCGCCGTCCGGCAGCAGCGCCACGACCGTCGCCCCGGGCATCTCCCGCGCGACCCGCCGCGCGGCGACGAGGGTGGCACCGGACGAGGGACCGGCGAACAGGCCTTCGTGGATCAGCAGCGCACGCACGCCGGCGACCGCCTCGGCGGCCGTCACGATCTCGATGCGATCCAGCAGCGCCTTGTCGAGGATCTCGGGCACGAAGCCGTCCTGGAGCGAGCGCAGGCCGGGGATGCCGGCGCCGGACACGGGCTCCGCGGCCACGACCTGGACGCCCGGCTTCTCGCGCTTGAGGAACCGCGCGACGCCCATCAGCGTGCCGCCCGTGCCGAGGCCGGCGACGAACACGTCGATCTCGGGGCACTGCTCCAGGATCTCGGGGCCGGTCGATTGCTCGTGGGCCGTCGAGTTGACCTCGTTGCCGTACTGGTCGACGAGCGCATAGCGGTCGTCCTCGGCCGCGAGCTCGCGGGCCTTCAGGATCGCGCCGTTGGAGCCGAGCCCGGCGGGCGAGTCGATGATCGTCGCGCCGAAGGCCTGCACCAGCTGGCGCCGCTCGGGCGAGACGTTCTCGGCCATGACCAGGGTGATCGGATAGCCGCGGCGCGTGGCGATGAGCCCGAGCGAGATGCCGGTGTTGCCCGACGTCGATTCGAGCAGGACCTGGCCCGGCTGGCCGATCCGGCCCTTGGCCTCGAGGTAGTCGACCAGGGCAGCGGCGATGCGGTCCTTGACCGAGCCGGTCGGGTTCTGGCGCTCGAGCTTCGCGTAGAGCCGCACCGACGGGTCGGGCGAGAGGGCCTGGATGCCCGCCAGCGGGGTGTGGCCGATCGTGGCGATGACGTCGTCGTAGCGGCCCGGGGGGTTGGCGCCCGGGGGATTGGTCCCGCGCCGCGGCTGAGTGGCGGTCATGCGGTCGCGGCCACGGCCGCGTCCGAGCACACCGGGCAGGCCGGGTCGCGCTCGAGCCGGATCTCGGAGAAGCTCGTGTCCAGCGCGTCGAACACGAGCAGCCGGCCGGCCAGCGTCTCGCCGATCCCGAGCAGCAGCTTCAGCGCCTCGGTGGCCTGGAGCAGGCCCATGACGCCCGGCACCACGCCGAGCACGCCCACGACCGAGCACGCCGGGGCCAGCTCCGGCGGCGGCGGTGTCGGGTAGAGGCAGCGGTAGCACGGTCCCTCGAACGGCACGAACGTCGTGACCTGGCCCTCGAACCGGAAGACCGAGGCGTGGACGACCGGGATTCGCGCCGCGACGGCGGCGTCGTTGAGGACGTAGCGGGCGTCGAAGCTGTCGGTGCCGTCGACGATGACGTCGTAGCCGGCGATGAGCTCGGCGACGTTGGTCGCGTCGGCCGCGGCTCGCCGGGCGACGACCTGGACGTCGGGATTGAGCGCCGCGATCGAGCGCCACGCGCTGGAGACCTTCGGTGCGCCGACGGCGTCGGTGGCATGGATGACCTGGCGCTGCAGGTTGCTCACGTCGACGACGTCCGGATCCACGAGCCCGATCGTGCCGACGCCCGCGGCCGCCAGGTACAGCGCCACGGGGCTGCCGAGCCCGCCGGCGCCCACGACGAGCGCCTTCGAGGCGAGAAGCCTCGCCTGGCCCTCGGGCCCGACCTCGGGCATCTGGAGCTGGCGGTGGTAGCGCTCGCGCTGGGGCGCGGTCAGGCCGTCGGTGCCGCGCTCGTCGCCGTCGCGCACGATGGGCAGGCCGGCGCGCTGCCACGCCTCGATGCCGCCGTCCAGGTTCCGGACATGCCCATAGCCGAGCTGGCCCAGGGCCATCGAGGCGTAGAACGATCGGACGCCGGAGTGGCAGTAGACGACGACCGTGGCGTCGCGGTCGGGGATCGCTGCCGCGATGCCCGCCTGGACTCGCGCCTGCGGCAGGTGGATCGCGCCCTCGAGATGGCCTTCGGCCCACTCGGCCGGCTCGCGGACGTCGAGGAGGATCGCCCCGTCGGCGCGGAGGCGCGCCGCCTCAGCCGGTCCGACCTGCTCGACGGGGCTCGCGCCTCGGCCGGACGGGCCGGTCACGCGCTGTCGGCGCTCGACTCGGTCGACGTGTCCGGATCGGATCCCTCGCCGAGAGCGTGCTGGAGCGTGTCGAGCGAGAGGAGGGCGCACTTCATGCGCGCCGGGCTGATCTCGATGCCGAGGAGGTCCAGGACGTCGCTGGATGACAGCTTCGCGGCCTCGTCGACCGCCTTGCCCTTGACCTCGTCCGTCAGCAGCGAGGCCGATGCCTGGCTGATCGCGCAGCCGCGGCCGGTGAAGGCCACGCCGTCCACGACCCCATCGCGGACCCGGAGCTGCAGGGTGATTCGGTCACCGCACAGCGGGTTCGCGCCCTCGTAGGACGTGGTCGCATCGTCCATCGTCCCGAAGTTGTGGGGCCGGCGGTAGTGTTCGAGGATGTAGTCGCGGTACAGGTCGTCCATCGGTGCCCGCGCATTCTACGATCCGATCCCGGTTTCGAGCGGCAGATCGGCAGGCGCGCCGGTCTTACGGACATCCCGCAGGTCGAGCCGGTCCGTCGCGACGGCGATGAGATCGCGGTCGTGCGTCGCCGCCAGGACGGTCACCTCCTCGCCGAGGGTCGCGATCAGGTCGATGACGCCGATCGCGCTCGTCCGGTCGAGCGCAGCCGTCGGCTCGTCCAGGACCAGCAGCTCGGGACGCGGCGCGAGCGCCCGGGCGAGCGCGACGCGGGCCCGCTCGCCGCCCGAGAGGACCTCGGGCCGCGCGTCGGCCAGGTCGGCGAGGCCGACACGCTCGAGGGCCTCGCGAGCGCGGGCCTGCCGCTCCCGAGCGGCACCGGCCATCCGCAGGTCCAGGCCCAGCTCGACGTTCTCCAGGGCCGACAGGAACGGCACGAGCCGGGGCGCCTGCGACATCGTCGCGATCCGCGTGGCCCGCAGCCGGGCGAGACCGCTGCGATCCAGCGACGCGACGTCGACGCCGAGGGTCCGGACGCGTCCCGCGGATGGCCGGTCCAGGCCGGTCACGAGCCGGAGCAGCGTCGACTTGCCGGAGCCGGACGGTCCCGTGACCACATGCAGCCCGCCGCGCCCGAACGCGGTCGTGAGGTCGCTGACGGGCTCGACGGTCGTCCGACCGCGGCGGTAGCGACGGCTGACGCCCTCCAGGGACACGGCGACCGCGGATGGATCCGTGGCGCCGGCCGGATTCGACGGCGTCGGTCGCCGAGGCAGCTCGGGGGCCGTCCAGCCGCTGCGATCGATGACGGCTTGCGCCGAGGCTCCGTCCCCGAGGTCGTGGGTCGCGATGACCCGGCCGTCGTGCAGGTGGACGAGCCGGTCCGCCATCGTCTCGACCAGGAGGTCGTGGGTCACGATGAGGGCGGTCATGGCGTTGTCCCGGACCAGCTCGGCCAGCAAGGCCAGCACGGAGCGGGCCGTCGCCTCGTCCAGCTCGCCGGTCGGCTCGTCGGCGAGCAGCAGCCTGGGCCGGGGCGCGAGCGCCGCCGCGAAGGCGACGCGCTGCTGCTCGCCGCCGGACAGCTCGGACGGGGCTGCGTCGGCCCGATCCGGCAGCCCGATCCGCTCGAGCAGCTCCGTCACGCGCGCCCGCCTGGCCGCCGCGGGCCAGCCGCGCAGGCGCAGGGGCAGCGCCACCGTATCCGCGACCGTCGCGTACGGCGAGATCGAGCGCCAGTAGTGCTGGTCGAGCACGCCCACCGTGGCCGTCCGGTAGCGCGCCAGGGCCGCGTCGCCGGCCCGTTCGAGGTGGACGTCGCCCACGACCAGGCTCCCGGCCGACGGCCGGTCGAGCCCGGCGAGGAGGCGCAGCAGTGTGGACTTCCCCGACCCGGACGGACCGAGGACCCCGACGATCTCGCCAGGCTCGATCGACAGGTCGAGCCCGCGCAGGGCCGCGACGCTGGCGGTCTCGGCGGCGTAGATCCGGACGACATCGGTCGCCGAAATCCCGGGCGCAGCGGCCGCCTCGGGCGCTCCAGGCGCAGTGCCTGCCGCCCGGCCTGCCCCGCGCGCCGCCGGCGTGCTGCGGCTCACGCCTCCGCCTCCCGCAGCAGCCGCCGCTCGCCGAAGCGCCCCAGCCCCAGCAGCAGCGTGCCGCCACCGACCGCCGCGAGGAGCGCAACCGCCAGGGCACCGATCGGCAGCCACGGCACCACGACCAGGAGCGGCGGCACGGGTGGCGCCTCGTTCAGCCCGACGGAGACCGTCGCGGCGGTGAACCACGCCAGCCCGAGCCCCAGGACCGTGCCGGCGACGAGCGCGAGGACGAGCACGAGCATCGATCGCAGGGTCGTGAGCCGCCGGAGCGCCGCGGGGCGAAGCCCTTGCTCCTCCAGGTCCGCCAGCTCGCCGCGGTCGTCGCGGAGCTCGGCCACGGCCGCCAGCAGCATGCCGGCGAGCGCCAGGACGAGGCCCGCGGCGGCACCGACCAGCAGCGTCGCGGACAACCCGACCGCAAACGGGTCGTTGGCCGCCTCGGCCTCCAGGACCGGCCGTGACGCGACGACGACGGTCGGGAACGGCGGCCGGCCCAATGCCTTGACGGCGGCCGCCGTGGCGGTGTCGTCGGGCGTCGCGAGGAGCGCCTCGTTCGGGACGCCCTGGCCGGCGTCGGCGGCGTTGATCGCGAGCAGCAGCGGCGCCAGGTCGACGACGATCGGCGGCCGCAGCGGATCGGTCGCCGTGGGGAAGTGGCTGGCGCTGGCCACGGGCCTGAGATGGAGCAGCAGCCCGTTGGGCAGCTCGACGGACACCAGGCCGGCACTGTCCTCCTGTTCGAGCAGCCCAGTGGCCACGATCGCCGGCAGCGTCAAGCCATCGGTCGAGGCGGGTCCGCGGATCACCTGGCGGCTGTGGTCGACGGCGACGTCGACGTGGATCGCCTTCGAGGGATCGGCCAGCTCGGGCAGGCCCTCGACGTTGACCGTCGCGGTGAGGTCCACGTCCGGCCCGAAGCCCTGCTCGAGGTCTGGCAGGCTGGCCTCCAGGGCCACGATTCGCCAGCCGACCGGCTGCGTCGCGGGTGTCGCGACGGCGTCGGCGGGCGTGAAGAGCAGTCCTTCGTAGGTCTGCCGCCCCGCTCGAAGGTCGCCCAGCTGGACGGTCCGGAACGCCCCGTCCGCCGTGTCGATGACCGCCCGCAGGACGATCGGGTCCGGCGGATCGGGCGGAAGGCTGGCCGTGAGACTGATCTCGATCGAGCGGGCACCCGCGGGCAGTGGGTGGCCCGGCAGCTGTGACGAGCCGGGCTGGGCAATGGCATCGCGGAGCTGAGCGGCGGTTCGATCGGAGAAGTCCGGCCGCCAGCCGCGCAGGTTCGGGATCGCGCGGGCATCCAGGCCGATCAGGGCCACGTCGGTGGAGGTCCCGGTCCGTGCCGGCAGGTTGAGCATCGGCGTGATCGAGACGCCCGGGCCCAGCGCACCCGCCTGGATCGGGTCGATGACGCGGCGCACGAAGTCGGTCTGGAAGCCCGGCTGGACGACGCGGACGTCCATGCCCGTGGCGAACGCCGCCGCGTCGGCCGCACCCTGGCGGAGCGTGGCGCCATAGCTCAGGCCGAACAGCGCCGAGCCGAAGCTGAATCCGAGGAGGGTCAGCGTCGCCGCCGGCCGCAGCGGCTCCCGGGCGATCGACAGGACTGCCAGCCGGAGCGACAGCGGCAGGCGCCGCGATCGAGCCGCGAGGCGCCGGAAGAGCGGCGGCAGGACCGCGAGGCTCGCGAGGATGACGGCCAGCCCGAGTAGGCCCGGCAGCAGCACCGTGCCGGGGCCCGCGGCGCCGCTCGCGAGGTCACCGGCCTCGAGCGATCCGCCCACGATCCGGTCCCAGACCAGGACGGCGGCCACGGGCAACGCCACGAGCCCGATCGTCCGACCGCCGAGCAACCGTCCGGAGGCCGGGTGCAGGCCGATCGCGACGGCGATCGCGAGCACAAGCGCGGCCGCGCCCATCGCCACGGTCGCGTCGCCCGTCAGGAGCGAGCCGAGCAGCAGGTCCGGAGCGGCCACGCCCTGCGCCCGCGCGAGCGCCGCCACCGCGGCAACAGCCAGCGCCCACCCCAGCACGGCCCCGACGACCGACGGCAGCAGCGCTTCGGTGAGCACCAGGGCGAGCAGGTGGCGCCGGCGAGCGCCGGCGGCGACGAGGCGCCGGTACTCGGAGCGCAGGTCGTCCCGCTCGATCGCTGCGGCGAAGAACGCGAACGCGAACAGCACCGCGACCACGAGCGAGCCAACGAACACGATCCGGCCGTCCGCGATCGCCGCCTGTGCCGCGACCCGGTCGAACGTGCCGCTCGGCGTCTCCAGGGACATGGCCGCGTCGGCGAGCGCGATCTCGCGCTGCAGGTCGTCGATCCGCCGCTGGACGTCGGCCATGGCCCAGGCGTGGAACCGGTTCGGATCGAGCTCCGCGATCCAGAACGTGTTCCGGGGCGAGCTCGCCGTGGCGGGATCGTCGACGATGGCCGTGCCGTTCACCAGGACCGCGTCGCCCGCGGTTCCCGGCAGGTCGAGCGGGTATGCGTCGCTGAGCTCGACGCTGCCGACGATGTCGAGGCTGATGTCTCCCACGGCGCTGCTGGTCGTGGGCGGCTCGCTGCCGATGCGGAACGGCCGCTCGACGACCACGGCCTCGCAGCGCGGGCCGCGGGTGCACGGCGCAGGGAGCCGGCCGTCGACCAGGGTGGTCCATCGATTCAGATCGTCGACGGCGACGACGAGGTTGGGGGCGGTCTGGGGCGGGAACCACGTCGTCGTGACGATCGGGTCGGTGACGTCCGCGAGCTCCCCGAGCAGGGTCCGGGCGAGCTGGTCGGCCTCGGCCGGCCGAACCGCGGCATCGGTGAAGCGTCCGATCGCGATCGCCCGCTCGCCCGGGGGCTGCTGGAGCAGGGCCCGGTGGATCGCCGCGTCCGCAGCCTGGGCGGCGACCCCGAACAGGGCCCCGAGGACCGCGATCGTGGCTGCCACCGACAGCGCCACGAGGGCGGCCGGCCCGCGGCGGCGCGCAACGCGGCGGGTCGCGAGGCGGACGGCAGCCCACAGGCCGCCGGCGAGGACTGGTGGCTGCACGACGCCTCACCTACGCGCCACAGCGGCGATCCGCTGCGGTCGAGCGATTGTGCGTCGGCGAGGTACCAGCCGGAGGCCCACCTCGGAGCCCGCCAGCGCTAGAGCCCGAAGACCCGCTTCACCTCGCCGATGCCGTCGACGAGCGCATCGACGTCGGCCTTCGTCGTGTAGACGTTGAAGCTCGCGCGGGCAGTCGCCGGCAGGTCGAGCCGTTCGTGGAGCGGCATCGTGCAGTGGTGGCCGGCCCGGACCGCCACGCCTTCGCGATCAAGCACCTGGGCGATGTCGTGGGGGTGGACGCCCGGGATGTTGAAGGCGATGACGCCGCCGCGCTTCGAGAGGTCCATCGGGCCGTGGAGCTGGAGGTCGGGGTGGGCGGCCTGGAGCTTCGGGATGGCGTACTCGAGCAGCTCGTGCTCGTGGGCCTGGACGCGGTCCATGCCGATGCCCATCAGGTACTCGGCCGCGACGCCCAGCCCGATCTCCTCGGCGATGGCCGGCGTGCCGGCCTCGAACTTCCAGGGGATCGAGTTGAAGTCGCTGCGGCGCAGGTGGACCTCGCGGATCATCTCGCCGCCCGCCAGGAACGGGGGCATGGCCTCGAGCAGCTCGCGCCGGGCCCACAGCGCGCCCGAGCCGGTCGGAGCCAGCATCTTGTGGCCGCTGAACGCATAGAAGTCGCAGCCGATCGCCTGCACGTCGACCGGCACGTGGGGCACGGCCTGGGCGCCGTCGACGAGCACCAGGGCGCCGGCATCGTGGGCCATCTTCGTCATCTCGGTGACCGGGTTGATCGTCCCGAGGGTGTTGCTGACGTGGGTGAAGGCCACGAGCTTCGGCTTCAGCCGCAGGAGGACCTCGAACACCTCGAGGCGCAGCAGGCCGTCGTCGGTGATCGGGATGAACTCGAGGTCGCCGTCCTGCTCCTGGACCAGGAGCTGCCAGGGGACGAGGTTGGCGTGGTGCTCCATCTCGGTGAGCACGATCGCGTCGCCGCGACGGATGTTCTTCCGGCCCCACGCGTAGGCGACGAGGTTGATCGATTCCGTGGCGTTGCGGGTGAAGACGACTTCGTGGTGGTCCGGCGCGTTGATGAAGCGCGCCACGGACTTGCGCGCGGCCTCGTAGGCCGCCGTGGCCCGCTCGCCGATCTCGTAGATCCCGCGGTGGACGTTGGCGTTGTACGCGCGGTTGTACTCGTCGACCGCATCGATGACGACGTTGGGCTTCTGGCTCGTCGCCGCGGAGTCGAGGTAGATGAGCGGCTTCCCGTGCGACGTCACCGTCGCCAGGATCGGGAAGTCCTTCCGGATCGCCTCGGCGTCGAGCGGCCCGAGGTCGGCGCGGGCGGGCGCTGCGACGGTCATGTCAGTGGACCTCCGCCGGCTCGAGGTCGGGCCCCTGCGGCACCGCGAGGGCATCGTCGCTCGCGCTCGTCTCGAGGCCGGCTTCGCGCAGGATCGGACCGTAGCCCTCCTCCTCGAGGCGCAGCGCCAGGTCCTTGCCCCCGGTCTTGACGATGCGGCCCTGGGCCAGCACGTGGACGACGTCGGGCTTGATGTAGTTCAGCAGCCGCTGGTAGTGGGTGATCAGCAGCACCCCGAGGTCCGGGTTGAGCATGGCGTTGACCCCTTCGGCGACGATCCGGAGGGCATCGATGTCGAGGCCCGAGTCGGTCTCGTCCAGGATCGCCATCTCCGGCGCAAGCATCGCCATCTGGAGCATCTCGAGGCGCTTCTTCTCCCCGCCCGAGAAGCCCTCGTTCACATATCGAGTGACGAAGCCCTCGTCCATCTTCAACAGCGCGAGCTTCTCGCGCATCCGCTTGCGGAAGTCGACCATCGACACGCCGCCGCGCATCGAGTCGGTCGGATCGACGTCGGAGGCCTTGTCGACGCCCTGGAGCTTGGCGTTGAGCGCGCTTCGGATGAAGCTCGCGACGCTCAGGCCGGGGACCGCGGTCGGGTACTGGAACGCCAGGAACATCCCGAGGCGCGAGCGCTTGTCGGGAGACAGCTTGAGGACGTCCCTACCCTTCCACGTCACGGAGCCGCCGTTGACGACATAGGCCGGGTGACCCATCAGGGCGTAGGCCAGCGTCGTCTTGCCCGAGCCGTTCGGGCCCATGATCGCGTGGACCTCGCCCGGCCCGACTTCGAGGTCGATGCCCTGGAGGATCTCGTGCTCGGGCGCGGCGATCGGCGCGACGCGAAGGTCGCGGATGACCAGGTGCTGGTCGGTGCCGTTCGAGGCAGTCGTGCCG
>DASXQE010000083.1:0-8374 GCA_036493155.1 Candidatus Limnocylindrales bacterium
CGATCAACGAGGCGGGCGGCGTCCTCGTCGAGGCCGCTGGCGTGCGGCTGTACCCGATCCAGGTCGCCGAGAAGGGCTACTCCGTCTACCGGCTGACCGTGCGAGGCAGCTCGGGCCATGGCTCGCAGCCGCGACCCTACAACGCCGCGGTTCGCGCCGCCGAGGTCATCCGGCGCCTGGCCGAGCCGGGTCCGGTCCGTCTCACGCCCACGATGCGGACGTTCTTCGACGGACTGGGAGCGGCGCTCGAGTCGCACCGGGCGGCGGCAACGACCGGCGGCGCCGGCCCGGGACGCGCCGCGGCAGCGGCCCTCCGCGCGTTCACCTCCGGTGACGATCGCGCCCTCGAGGTCGCGCTGCGCGGCGAGTGCTCGCCGGTCTACGCCCGTGCCGCGCGCGCCGTCGTGCGCGACACGATCTCGCCCAACGTCGTCCGGGCGGGCGTGAAGTACAACGTCATCCCGGGCGAGGCCACGATCGACCTCGACACGCGGCGGCTGCCCGGCACGGACGAGGCGGCGCTGCGGGGGCACATCGAGGCCGTGCTGGGACCCGAGCTCATGGCCCACACGTCGATCGAGCTGCTCATCGATGCCGACGGCGTCGAGGCGCCGACCGACGGCCGGATCTATCCGATCCTGGCCGACGCCGTCCGGGCCGCGGATCCCGAGGCGATCCCGCTCCCGGTGCTCGTCCCGTACGCCACCGACGCCAAGCACCTGATCAAGCTCGACGTGCCGGCATACGGCTTCTCGCCCCTGCAGCAGGACGACAGCTACTTCGACCGCTGGCACGGGGCCGACGAACGGGTCTCGATCGCGGGCCTCCGCTGGGGCCTGCCTGTCCTCTACGATGCGGTTCGGAGGTTCTGTGGATGACGCTTGAGCGCCCCGCCCGACTCGTCCTCGCGTTCGCCGCGACGACGGCCCTTGCCCTGTCGACCGCCGCCGCGGTCCTGGCGGACAGCCCGGCGCCGGGATCCGCCGCCCCTGCCGCGAGCGGCGGCCCGGCCGCGAGCGGCGGCAACGCCATCTCGATCATCCAGAAGACCTTCCAGCCCGCGAACCTGACCGTCCATACCGGCGACACGGTCACGTGGACGGTCACGCAGGCCATCAGCGATCCCCATTCGGTGACCTCGGGCAGCTACAAGGACACGAACAACGCCGGCAAGGTCTTCGACTCGGGGATCAAGCTGAAGAGCAACGGCGACAGCTTCAGCTTCCAGTTCACGACGGCCGGCACGTTCACGTATTTCTGCGCCGTCCATCCCGACACGATGTCCGGCACGATCACCGTGACCGATGCCTCGGGCGGGACCGGCAGCGGTGGCGCCAGCGAGGGCGAGGGCCCCGTCCCGACCTCGTCCAAGGTCATCGCGGCCGTGGTGCTCATCGTCGTGCTGGTGGTGCTGTTCGGCTGGGCCCGCCTGTACCAGCGGATGAACCGGGCCTAGCGCCGCATCAGCGAACGCGGCGCCAGCGGGCGCCGCAGCAGGCTCAGTCCGAGCGGCCCTCGCCCCGGATCAGGCGGCCGCGGCGCGAGATCGCGTGGGTCGCGAGGGACGCGACGCCCATCGCCACGAGTGCTCGCTCCGGCGTCGGCAGCGGCCGGACCGCCGTCAGGAACTGGTCGGCCCGCGCCCGATCGACGGCCCGCAGGATGGCCTGGCCGCGATGGGTCAGCGCCACCGACCGCTGGCGGCGATCCTCCGGCTCGGGGCGGCGCTCCACGAGGCGGCGGCGCACGAGGCCCTCGACGAGGCGGCTCGTGGCCGAGGGCGATCGCCCGAGCTGCTCCGCGAGCTCGCCGACGGTGGTCGTCCCGCTGTCGGCCAGCACGTACAGCGCCGCGAGCTGGGTGAATCCGAGGCGCAGGTCGGCCAGCTGCGAGGCGAAGCCCACGACGAGCTCGCGCCACAGGGCCCGGCCCATGGCGACGCGCTCGGAGATCTGGCGGACGTTCGGGAGGTGCGGGCCGCGGCCGAGGATCGACGAGCCGAGGTCGGCCTCGAATCGGCGGGCGATCGTCCGGACGGTTGCGGCGCGGGAGCGTCGCGGGCGGGGCGGTCGCTGGGCATCGGTCACGCTCGAATGGTAGCCGCGGCCGGCCGTGGACGTGTGCATCGGCGCACGGAATCCACGCTTGCGGCTCGGCGCGTCACGCACGATGTCTGCCTCGATGTCCAGCTACGCCTATGTCTTTCCCGGCCAGGGATCGCAGTCCGTCGGCATGGGCCAGGCCCTTGCGGCCGCCTCGCCCGCTGCTGCGCGCGTCTACGCCGCTGCCGACGCGGCCCTGGGCGAGCCCCTCTCGCGTCTCGCGTGGGAAGGCCCCGACGAGGAGCTCAACCGCACGGAGCACGCCCAGCCGGCGATCCTCGCGACGTCGATCGCCTACCTCGAGGTCCTCCGCGAGCGGGCGCCGGAGCTCGACCGGCCGGACGGTGGCGGGCCGGCATTCATGGCCGGGCACTCCATGGGCCAGTACTCGGCCATGGTCGCGGCCGGCGTCATCTCCCTCGCCGATGGCATTCGCCTCGTCCGGGAGCGCGGCCGGCTGATGCAGGCCAGCGGCTCCGGTCGTGATGGCGCGATGGCCGCGATCATCGGGCTCGACGAGGCCCAGCTGCCGGAGCTCGTCCGCCGGGCCGCGGCCCACGGCACGTTCGGCGTGGCCAATCGCAACGCACCGGGCCAGGTCGTGGTCTCCGGCGAGCGCGCCGCGATCGAGGCTGCGGCCGGGATCGCGAAGGAGCTCGGCGCCAAGCGCGCGATCGTCCTGCCAGTGTCCGTCGCCGCCCACTCGCCGCTCATGGCCGAGGCCGCAGCGGGCATGCGCGACGTGCTCGGCGGTGTCACGTTCCACGATCCGCGCGTCGTCCTCCTGGCCAATGCCGACGCGCGGCCGCTGACCACCGCGGAGGCGTGCCGCGCGGAGCTCGTGGAGCACCTGACCGCGGGCGTCGACTGGGTCCAGGCGGTCGAGGCGATGCAGGCCGCCGGCGTCACGACCTTCCTCGAGGTGGGGCCGGGCAAGGTCCTGACCAACCTCATCAAGCGGATCGCGCCGGAGGCGACCGCCCTCGCCCTGGACGAGCCCGCCGCGCCCGATCACTTCGCGGTCCCGACCGCCGCGATCGCTGCGATCGCCGCGACCGCCGACCCTGCCGCCGCCAGCCCGAACGCCACGCCCGCCTGATCGGGCCAACCCAAGGAGAGCCAGCCCACGTGCGCAAGCCCGACTACAACCGCCGCGTCGTCGTGACCGGCCTCGGTGTCATCAGCCCGGTCGGCAACGACAAGGCGACCGCCTGGTCGAGCCTCCTCAACGGCCGCTCCGGCCTCGGCGAGATCACCCGCTTCGACGTATCCGAGTACGAGCACAAGTTCGGCGGCGAGGTCCATGACTTCGACGCGTCGGCCTGGATGGAGCCGAAGGCCGTGCGCCGCAGCGAGCGCGAGATGCATTACGGCGTCGCGGCCGCCAAGCAGGCCATCGCCGACAGCGGCTTCGAGATCGACGACACCAACCGGACCGACGTCGGGGTCGTGTTCGGCTCCGGCGCCGGTGGGCAGCTCCTGATGATCGAGAGCTACGTGACGATGAAGGAGCGCGGCTCGAACCGCGTCCCGCCGACGTTCATCGCGAACGCTCTCGTCGATTCGACGTCGGGCATGATCGCGATCGAGACCGGCGCGATCGGCCACAACGTCGCGATGGTGTCAGCGTGCGCGACGGGCACCCACAACGTGGCCGAGGGCGCCGAGGCCATCCGTCGTGGCGATTGCATCGCGGTCATCAGCGGCTCCACGGAGGCGCCCCTCATCGAGGTCGCGCACGCCGGCTTCACGAACATGCGCGGCCTGGGCATGCCTCGGCCCGGGGAGCCCATCTCCACCGTGTCGCGGCCGTTCGACCTGACCCGCAACGGCTTCGTGCTGGGCGAGGGCGCGGCGTCGCTGCTGCTCGAGGATCTCGAGCTGGCGAAGGCCCGCGGCGCCCACATCTACGCCGAGGTCGTAGGCTACGGCTCGGCCGCCGATGGCTGGGACATGATCCAGCCGATCGACCATGGCACGGGCTCGGCCCGGGCGATGCAGATGGCCGTCGAGCGCCGCGGCGTGCCGGCCGACGAGGTGGACCTCATCAACCCCCACGGCACCTCGACGCCGGTCGGTGACGCGCGCGAGGCCGAGGCCATCTGGACGGTCTTCGGCGACCGGTCGGCGGCCAGCCAGCGCTCGCTCGCGATCTCGGCCACGAAGTCGATGACCGGCCACATGATGGGCGCGGCCGGCGCCTTCGAGGCCTTCGCGACCGTCATGTCCGTGGCCGAGCAGACGGTCCCAGGGACCCTCAACTACCGGGAGCCCGACCCCGAGTGCGACCTGTGGGTCGTGGACGAGACCATCCGGATGCCGATCCGCTACGCCCTGTCCAACAACATCGGCCTCGGCGGGCACAACGGCGCGGTCATCTTCAAGCGCTACGACGGCGACTGACACGAGCCGCGGGCCGCGGGGCACCCAAGGCTCGATTCGTGCGGTCGGGTCACGCCATCTGTTCAGGCGCTCCTCGATCCCGCCTCCTGGTCCGTGACCACGCCGTCCACTCGATGACCCTCACGGTCATACGCCGATTGGAGGCCGCCCGCGAGCTCCTCGGGCGCGGTCCACGCCACGCCGAACCACTGCCGTCGCGCCACCGTCAACTCGATCTCGCGGACCTCGAGCGCGTCGAGGATGCGCATCAGCGTCTGGTACCGGAGGCCCTTGACGTCGCCGGTCTCGATGCGCGAGATCGCGGCCTGGCTGAGCCGCGAGCGGCTGCCCAGCTCGAACTGCGTCAGGCCCTTCGATCTCCGAGCCCGCCGAATGGCGCGCCCGAACGCCCGCCGGCCATTCCAGTTCTGGGCGGGCGCTCGGTCATCGTCCAAGGTCACCAGTTGAGCACGCGTCGCCCACCCGCCGCTCACGCCAGGCCCCGGCATGACCGTGAGGGTCATGCGGCTCGGCCCCACGACCCAGCCGGGCGCCTCGACGACCGGCCGCCGGCGCCGGCGCCGCGGGGGCCGGCATGGCGCGTCGCTACAATCCGGCGCGATGCCATCCGCTGACCTCGCACGCCGGGCCGTCGTCACGGGGCTCGGCGCCATCACCCCGATCGGCAACGACGCCCGGACGTTCTGGACGAACCTCCTCGCCGGCGTGCCCGGCGGCGGCCCGATCACGTCGTTCGACACCACGGGGTTCGACGTCAAGATCGCGGCCGAGGTCAAGGACTTCGACGCGACCGTCGCGATGGACCGCAAGATGGCTCGCCGGATGAGCCGCTTCATCCACTTCGCCGTGGCGGCGGCGACCGAGGCGGTCGGGGATGCCGGCATCGACTTCGCGGCGATGACGCCCGAGCAGCGCGATCGTGTCGGGGTCGTCGTCAACACCGGCGGCGGCGGCATGGAGCAGGTGATCGACGGGGCCTACACCATCAAGGATCGGGGGCCGGGCCAGGTCAGCCCGTTCGCCATCCCGGCGCTGTCCGGGAGCATGGGCGCGGCCCAGGTGTCGATGAAGTACGGGCTCACGGGCCCGGTCATCACCCAGGTGGCCGCCTGCGCCTCGGGCGTGATCGCCTTCCAGGACGCCTTCCGGCTCATCGGGATGGGCGAATGCGACGTCGTGGTGGCGGGTGGCTCCGAGGCGCCGCTCCTCGCCGTGTCATTCGCCGCGCTGGCGAACATGGGCGCGCTGTCCAAGCGCAACGACGATCCCGCGGGGGCATCCCGACCGTTCGATCGGACGCGTGACGGCTTCGTCTTCGGCGAGGGCGCCGGCATCCTCGTCCTCGAGTCGGCCCAGCACGCGCTCGATCGCGGCGCCACGATCCTGGCCGAGGTCGTCGGCGCGGCCCTGACCGCGGACGCGTACCACATCTCCGCCCCGGAGCCCACCGGCCGCGGCGCCGCGATGGCGATGACCGGGGCGCTGCGCCAGGCCGGCCTCGCCCCCGATGAGATCGACTACATCGTGGCCCATGGCACGTCGACGCCGCTCAACGACGCCACCGAGACCAAGGCCATCAAGCGGGCCTTCGGCGATCAGGCCTATCGAATTCCGGTCTCGTCACCGAAGTCGATGGTCGGTCACATGCTCGGGGCGGCCGGCGCGGCCTCCGCGATCGCCGCGATCGGCTCGATCCAGGACGGCTGGGTGCCGCCCACGATCAACTACCACGACCCCGACCCGGAGTGCGACCTCGACTACGTCCCGAACGTCAAGCGCCAGGTCCACGTCGACACGGCGATGATCAACGGCTTCGGGTTCGGCGGCCAGAACGCCGTGGCCATCTTCAAGCGCTTCGAAGCCTGACCACGGAGGCGACCATGCGGCGGTTGTCGATCGGCATCGGGATCGTCTTCATCGTGGCGGCGCTGCTCCGGCTCGCCGACGTCCTCAACCTCGTCGCCAGCCCGCCCGCGGACCCCGGGGCCAACCTCGTCGAGCGAGTCCTCGCCTCGATCCCCTACCGGCACGACGTCTGGCCGGTGTTCTTCGGCACGAACGTCCTGATCGCGCTCGGCTTCGCCGGCGTCGCGGCGCTCGGCTGGCTGCTCGCCGCGCGCATGACCGCGGCGGACGACCGCCGTGGCCTGCTGCTCGGAACGCTGGTCACCGCCGGGATCCTGGGCACCGCCGGCCAGCTGGTGCTGGTGGGCGCGGTCCGGGCCTCGATCGACATCCCGTACTGCGATTGCGGCTTCAAGGACCAGGAGGTCGTCAGCCAGGTGTGGGCCGAGATGGTCAGCCAGGGAGCGGCCGAGTGGCTCGTCAACGGCGCGCTCCTGCTGGCCGCGTTCGGGCTGGTGATTGCCGCCGCGCGCTTCGCCGGCCGGGAGATGCCGGATGCCTGGGGCTGGCTCTCGATCGGGACCGCGGTCGTCCTCGGCCTGTGGCTGGTCCTGTCCTTCCTGGACCAGGGCGACCTGGCCGACCCGCTCCTGCTGCTGACCATCGGCATCCTCGTGCCGGCCTGGTCGATCTGGCTGGGGCTGCGGTTCGGCGCACGGAGCGACCCGGCTCCGGCCTGATCCGGGCGGCGAGGCGGCCCCGAGGCGGTGGCTAGCCGGCCGTCGCGGCGGTCCAGCCCTCGTAGGCCGCGATCGCCTCGCGCCAGTCGTCGGGCACCGGGATGGGCTTGTCCTCGCCGTAGTCGTACGACACCAGCGTGCCCGCCGAGGTGGCCACGAGCCGGGCCGGCCCGAACCGGCTCTCCGGGGCCGTGATCCGGTGGCTCATGACGAAGCTCGTGGTCCCGATCCGCTCGACGCGCGACTCGACCGTGAGCGTCTCGCCGAAGTAGGCCTGGCTCCGGAAGGTCATCGTCGCCTCGGCCAGGATCATGCCCTCCTCGGCGCCGTGGTAGCCGAGCGGCAGCGGCCGCCCGATGACCTGCTCGTAGTAGGCGACGCGGGCGATCTCGACGTAGGTCAGGTAGCGGGCGTTGTTGACGTGGCCCATCGCGTCGGTGTCGGACAACCGGACCTCGACGGGATAGCGGTGGGCGAAGTCGCCGGGCAGGTCCCGGGCGTCGTGCGGAACCTCGACCCGCGAGCGTGACGGAGTCGTTGGCGCTGCCATCGGCGGGAGTCTAGGCGGTCCGGTAGCCGCGCAGCCGCAGCGAGTTGAGGACGACCGACACGGACGACAGGGCCATCGCCCCGGCGGCGAGCGCTGGATTGAGCAGCAGCCCGAATGCCGGATACAGGGCGCCCATCGCGATGGGAATCAGGACGAGGTTGTAGCCGAAGGCCCAGGCGAGGTTCTGGCGGATCGCCCGCATCGTCGCCCGCGAGAGCTCGATGGCCCGGCCGACTGCGCGCGGATCGCCGCCCACCAGGGTGACGTCCGACGCCTCGATTGCGACGTCCGCCCCGGTCCCGATCGCCATGCCGACGTCGGCCCGTGCCAGCGCCGGGGCGTCGTTGATCCCGTCGCCGACCATGGCGACCACCGCCGCGGGTCCCTGGAGGCTCGCCACCGCGGCCGCCTTGTCCGCCGGCAGGACCTCGGCCTTCACGCGCTCCGGCGCGATGCCCAGCTCCGAGGCCACGGCATCGGCGACCCGGCCTTCATCGCCGGTGATGAGCCAGACGTCGATCCCGGCGCTCGCGAGGCCCGCGACGGCTGCTCGAGCGGAGGCCTTGACCTCGTCGGCGAGGCCGACGACGGCGGCGACCCGGCCGTCGACCGCGACATAGGCGGGCGTCGCCGCTGCCGGCATCGAGGCGCCAGCCAGCGGCTCGAGGTCGACTCCGTGCTCGGCCATGAGCCGGCGGCTGCCGATCAGCACCTCGACGGGTTGGCCGTCGACC
>DASXQE010000084.1:0-2547 GCA_036493155.1 Candidatus Limnocylindrales bacterium
GGCGGCGCTTGCGCGCCTTCGCGGAGCCGTGCGCCGGGCCGGCGTCCGCGAGCGGCTGGGCGGCCGCGGCGTGACCAGCGAGGCGCAGCTCGCGCGCATCCTCGACCTCTTCGAGGAGCACGTCTACGCCGGCGAGATCACTCCGTCGGGGTCATACGTCGACCATGCGTCCGACGTCACCCTCGGATCGCTGCTCGGCTGCGACGTCCCGGAGGACGTCGAGCCGGGCGAGTTCTGGGAGTCGCGCATCCTGGCCGAGGACTGGGCCGCCTATGAGGACTTCAACCGCCGTTTGCTGGACGGCGAGGACGCCGAGGTCACCTACCGCATCGAGGGCCTCGACGGCATCACGCGCGTCCTGCGCGACCGCGCCCGCCCGCGGCCCAAGGGCGACGGCGGCATGCTCATCGACGGCATCATCTCCGACCTGACGGCGCGGGAGGAGGCCACCGCCCGGGCGGCCGAGGCCCACGACCGCTTCACCGGCCTGCTGGACGTCGTCGGCGCCCACGTCTACCTCGCCCTGGCGACGCCGAAGGACGGCAAGCTCGAGGAGCTCTTCCAGGGGCCGGGCGGCGATCGCCTGCTGGGCGGCGCCGAGCCGGACCCGGAGATGGTGAACTGGGACCGGGCCGTGCACCCCGACGACCGGGCCGCCTACGACGAGTTCAACATGGCGCTCAGCCGCGGGGAGGACCGCGAGGTCTTCTACCGGCTGATCGGCCTCGACGGCGTCACGCGCTGGGTGCACGACCGCGCGGTCTGCCGTGCCCGCCCCGACGGCACGTACGAGGTCAGCGGCATCGTCTCGGACGACACGGAGCGGCGCCGGCTCGAGGATCAGCTGCGGCGGAGCCTGCTCGAGCGCGAGGAGGCGCGCGCCGACGCCGAGCGGCGCGCGAACACCGACGACCTGACCGGCGCGTACAACCGCCGCCACTTCGCCCAGCTGGCCTCCGACCTGCTCGCGTCTGCCCCCGGCCGGTCGGCCCTGCTGCTCATCGACGCCGACCACTTCAAGCAGATCAACGACGTGTACGGGCACGCAGTCGGCGACGCCGTCCTCGCCGAGCTGGCCGCGCGGCTGCGGTCGGGGATCGCCCCCGGCGACCACCTGGCCCGCTGGGGCGGTGAGGAATTCGCGGTGCTGCTCGGCAACGTCGCGTCGGAGACCGACCTGGCGGATCGGGCCGAGCGGCTCCGGCAGGCCGTCTGCAACACCCCGATCGAGCACGGCGACATTCGCGTGCTGCTGACGACGTCAATTGGCGCGACGCTCGCGTCCGAGGGCGCGGCCAGCCTGGACGCGCTGGTCGAGCGGGCCGACGCCCGCCTCTACGCGGCCAAGTACCAGGGCCGGAACCGGGTCGCGCTCCAGCCCGAGCCCGGCGGCCGCGCGGCGTCGAGCCGCGAGCCCGAGGTGATCGGGATGGCGCGCGCGCTGGCCTTTGCCAGCAGCCTGCGCGAGGGTATCCCCGAGGAGCACGCCGAGCAGGTGGCGGACCTCGCGATGCGCACGGCCGAGCACCTGGAGCTGCCCGTCGGCGTCGCCCTCCTGTGCCGCATCGGCGGCTGGCTGCATGACGTCGGCAAGATCGCGATCCCGGAGCGGGTCCTGACGAAGCCGCGGGCGCTCGACGACGACGAGTGGGCGATCATGAAGACCCATCCCCTGCAGGGCGACGCCATCGTCCGCCGCGTCGCGGCGCTGCAGGACGCCGCCCCGGCGGTGCGCCACCATCACGAGCGCTTCGGCGGCGGCGGCTACCCGGACGGCCTGGCGGGCAGAGCCATCCCGATCGAGGCCCGCATAGTCTGCGCCGCCGACGCCTACTCGGCGATGACCACGAACCGACCGTACTCGGCGGCCCGCTCGCCCGAGGAGGCCGCCGCCGAGCTGCGGCGCAGCTCCGGCGCGCACTTCGACCCGGTGGTGGTCGACGCCCTGCTGGCCGTGCTCGGCCTGGACGACGAAGCACTGTCCGACGCCGCGTAATCGGGGTCAGACCCCGAACGGAAGTGCAACGAAAGCGTGCCGGCCGACGTTCGGGGTCTGACCCCGATTAGGGCTCGAGGCCGCGCCACACCGCGGCGACGGCCTGCTCCGGCCAGTCGTCCGGGATGGGCACGCCGGCGAACGTGCGGTAGAGGTAGGAGCCGATCAGCATCTCGACCACCGACTCCGGGTCGGTGTCGGGATGGATCTCGCCCTTGTCGCGGGAGAGCTGGACGACCGCCGCCATCTTCAGCCGGCAAGGCTTGGTCACGGTCTCGCGAAACGATTCCAGCATCTCCGGATGGTCGTGCCGCTGGAGGTAGAGCGATGCCGCGATCGAGATCCCGTCGGAGGGCCCGACGGCCGCGTGGAACCCGCGCAGCAGCTCGACCAGGGTCGTGCGCAGATCCGGGCACTCGCACGGCTCGTCGGGGCCGGCCATGGTGCACACGGCCGCGGTGACCATGTCGGCCTTGGTCGGATAGCGGCGATAGACGGTGGCCCGGGTGACGTTGGCCTCGGCCGCGACCGACTCGATCGAGGTGCGGTCG
>DASXQE010000085.1:0-3402 GCA_036493155.1 Candidatus Limnocylindrales bacterium
TGAAGGAGTCTCCGATGCTGCACGTGCCCTGGGGGCGGAAGAGCGAATCCGGCCAGGCCCTGGTCTTGATGGTCGGAGTCGTCTTCGCCGCCGTCGCGACGGTCGGCCTGATCGTCGACGGCGGGAACGTCCTGTCGCATCAGCGCATCTCGCAGAGCGGCATCGATGCCGTCGCCGAATCGGGCGCGGTCATGCTCGCCAAGCGCCTTGCCGGCACGACCGAGCCCTCGGGCGGCTGGGACGCCAACATCGCATCGAAGATGGCCCAGAGCGCGGCCGCCAACAACATCACCCTCTCGGCGGCCTACTACACCGACGTCTGCGGCATCCCGCTGCGGGCCGACGGGACCGCGGCCCTGACGGTCGACGAGAAGGAAGACCTCAGCGTCGCGATGAAGGTCGGCAACACCTCCAACGCCCTGCCGACCGCCGGCGCCACGACGCCCGACTGCCCGAACCGCGTGGTCGGTCCCGTCGCGGGCGTCATGGCCTTCGGGCAGGCGATCGTCCCGTCGTACGTCGCGCGAGCGATCAAGATCGACAGCTTCACGGTGACCGTCCAGGCGACCGCCGTCGCCGGCTACCTCCAGGGCTACTGCAGCGCAACCCAGGGCCAGTACTGCGGAATCCTGCCGCTGACCATTCCGGTCGACGTCATGACCTGCAATGGCAACAACTCGCCCAATGACTCGGGCGAGGCGTGGACGTGGGACGTCCTCGTCAAGGTGCCGCTCTGCTCGACCGCCTCCGGCAACGTCGGCTGGCTCGACTGGACCCCGCCGAACGGCGGCACGTCAGAGCTCGTCTGCTCGATCCTGCACCCGAACAACCCGTCCATCGACCTGCCGTCGTGGGACTACGTCACGTCGACCGGCAACGTCAACGGCGGCGGCGGGTCGTGCTCCATGTCCGTCCAGGACGCAGTCCGGACGTACGACGGCCAGGTCGTGCTCATCCCGCAGTTCGACCTGACCTGCCGGACCAAGAGCGGCGATCCGAATCCGAGCAGCTCGCAGCCGGCGATCATCACCCCGCCGAACTACGGCTGCCCCAACGACGTCGGCGGTGGCAGCGGCCAGAACGTCTGGTACCGGATGCCGAGCTTCGCCTTCTTCGAGCTCTGCTCGCCGACCACGGACGGGTGTGGCACCTACTCCGGGGCCTACATGCAGGGCAACAACAGCGACGTCTGTAACACCGGCAACGGCGCGACCTCATGCTTGGTCGGCAAGTTCGTGGACATCCTCGCCACCGGCACCGTCGGCGCCGGTGTGGGCTCGGGGACCGGCAACAAGGCCCTTGGGGTCCAGCTCATCAAGTGACCGGTGGCCGGCGGGCGACCGACGTCCGTCCGCCGGCAGCTCGTCCCTCCAGGCTCGCCCGGCAGGTCGTCGGGCAGCCATCGGCTCGCGAGCCCGCCCTTCCCCGGCGTGCTCGTCGTCTACCCTCGCGCGGTGCCGACCCGCGCCGATGCCTGGCAGCTCCTGACCGAGTGGACCGCCTCCGATGCGCTCCGCCGGCATGGCCTGGCCGTCGAGGCCGCCGTGGCCTGGTATGGCGAGCACCGCTTCGGGATCACCCCCGACGAGCTCGAGGTCTGGCGGTCGGCCGGCCTGCTCCACGATTTCGACTACGAACGCTACCCCGAGACGCATCCCCTGCGCGGTGCGGACGAGCTGCGGGCGCGCGGCTATCGCGAGGACGTCGTCGAGGCGATCCTGGGGCACGGTGACCACACCGGCGTGCCGCGCACGAGCCTCCTCGCGAAGACGGTCTATGCCTGCGACGAGATGACGGGGTTCGTGATCGCGGTGGCCTACGTCCGGCCGAACCGCAGCCTGGCCGAGGTCGACGTCCGGGCCGTCACGAAGAAGCTCAAGGACAAGGGCTTTGCCCGGCAGGTCCCGCGTGACCAGCTGACCAAGGGCGCGGACGAGCTCGGCGTGCCGTTCGACGAGCACGTCGCGAACGTCATTGCCGGGCTGCTGACCGTGCGGGCGGAGCTGGGCCTCTGACGGGAGCCACCCGGGCCGGCATGTCCCCGATCGCGTATCGCCGGCTCGTCCGCGCGGTCGTCGCGGCGATCCCGGCCGGCCGAGTCATGTCGTACGGCGCGATCGCCGCGTATCTGGCCGAGGTCAGCGGCCGGGCATCGCCGCGGCTCGTCGGCCACGTCATGGCGATCGATGGCGATGGCGTCCCATGGCATCGCGTCGTGCGCGAGGACGGCCGCCCGGTCCGCGGCCTCGAGGCCCGGGCGCTGCGGCGGCTGCGGGTCGAGGGCGCGCCGCTGGCCCCCGGCGGGCTGCGGGTGGACTTGGCCGCGGCGGCGTGGGCGCCCGATCGGCCACCGGCGGTCTTCGAGAGGGACCTGCCCTAGACTCGGCCCGCCATGACCGCGCAGCGCCTGCCCGCCCAGCGCCTGCCCGCCCTCTATCTCGGTCACGGGGCGCCGCCGCTCCTGGACGATGCGAGCTGGGTCGGCCAGTTCCGGGCCTGGGCCGCCGCCCTCCCGAAGCCCAAGCAGATCCTGATCGTATCGGCCCACTGGCAGACCGCACCGATGGCCATCTCCTCGACGGAGCGCGTGCCGCTGGTCTACGACTTCTACGGCTTCCCCCGCCGGTACTACGAGCTGACGTACGCGGCGCCCGGCGCGCCGGAGCTGGCCGCGTCCGTCCGCGGCCTGATGCCGGCCACCGAGCCGGTGCTCGATCGCCCCGGGCGCGGGCTCGACCACGGCGCCTTCGTGCCGCTGATGGCGATGTACCCGGACGCGGACATCCCCGTCCTCCAGCTGTCGATGCCGGACCTCCATCCCGAGCACCTGTTCGAGGTCGGCCGGCGCCTCGCCCCGCTGCGCGACGAGGGCACGCTCATCATCGGCAGCGGCTTCCTGACCCATGGCCTGCCGTACGTGCGCGAGTACTTCGACGGCAAGGCCGGTGCGCCGCAGTGGTCCATCGACTTCGACCAGTGGGCCATGGAGGCGCTCGATTCGGGCGACCTCGACACGCTCTTCGCCTTCCGCGAGAAGGCCCCCGGGATGCCGTACGCCCATCCGACCGTCGAGCACTTCGCCCCGCTGTTCGTCACCCTCGGCGCCGTCGCACGCCCCGACGACAAGCCCGACTACGCCATCGAGGGCTTCTCGTACGGACTCTCGAAGCGCTCGTTCGAGACCGGCTGAGCA
The DNA here is from genome assembly GCA_036493155.1 of Candidatus Limnocylindrales bacterium. Taxonomy (GTDB): domain Bacteria; phylum Chloroflexota; class Limnocylindria; order Limnocylindrales; family CSP1-4; genus UBA5189. Next base: position 3,194 of record DASXQE010000085.1, read on the forward strand.
TCGACCGCGAGCCGACCCTCGGGTAGACTTCCGGCCCGGGCGGGTCCCCTCCGAGCCCGCGCCGATCGAGCCGACATAGCTCAGCGGTAGAGCAGCTGTTTCGTAAACAGCAGGTCCTCGGTTCAAATCCGAGTGTCGGCTCCACTCCCTTCCGTCGCCGGTCCCGCGGGCGTCGCCGTGATGGCCAGCGCGACCTTGCCGCGGGCGTG